>JBGAOI010000340.1:0-7703 GCA_044221885.1 Polyangium sp. (in: bacteria) | reverse complement strand
ACAGCGGTCATACGTGATGTCGCCTGTGTAATGCATATCGACGAAGGGGTATCATGTCCCGAAACGCATGGCGAGCGCAACGAATCGCGCCGAACGAGCGAGGTTCGCCGATACCGACAAAAAATAGGCTTGGTTCATTGCAAACGCTGCATCGAGCGGCGGAAGAAACAGGTTTCGAGCGCAGCTCGAGCATACTTTGCCGGTGCCAGCCGCGCACTACCCCGCCAGCGCATCTTCGTTCGTTCGGCTACTTGGCGCTTTTGACGCCTGCCAAAAAGAAGCATGACAATGAGGCGCTCTTCGTTTAGCCTCCAACCAAAGGCGGCCAGCTTGCACGGTTTGTTATGACCTCTCCTGTGAATCCCGGAGATATTCTCCTCGGCAAATACCGAATCGAAAAGGTGCTCGGGCAAGGGGGCATGGGCATCGTCGTGGCGGCCCAACACGTCGACCTTGGTCAGCGATACGCCATCAAATTCCTATTGCCGATGGGAATCACACACGAAGAAGCCGTGACGCGCTTCCTACGTGAGGCTCGAGCATCCGCGCGATTGCAAAGCGAGCATGTCGCGCGGGTACATGACGTCGGGAGCATGGAAAACGGCGCACCGTACATGGTGATGGAGTACCTCGAAGGCAGTGATCTCAAGGCGGTGCTCACGAAAGAAGGTCCACTCCCCGCGGATGTGGCCCTATCGTATTTGGCCCAGGTTTGCGACGCGATTGGAGAAGCACATGCCGCCGGTATCGTGCATCGGGATCTCAAGCCCGCCAATTTGTTCCTGGTCCGACGGCGAAATGGCACGCCTTGCGTCAAAGTGTTGGATTTTGGTATTTCAAAACATTTGGGTTCTGAAGAAGTCGATTTGACTTCGACAAACGCGACGCTTGGTTCACCGCTCTACATGTCGCCCGAGCAAATCTCGAAATCGAAAACCGTGGACGCTCGCACGGACATCTGGGCTTTGGGCGTGATTCTGTACGAGCTGCTCACAAAGACATCACCTTTTCGCGGCGGCACGGCGCTCGAAGTCGTTTCGCGCATTTTGCAGGAAGAACCTGTTCCCATTCGTCAATTGCGCCCGGACGTACCCGAACGCGCAGAAGTCATCATCACACGATGTCTACGTAAACGCCGCGAAGAACGATTTCAATCGGTCGACGAGATCTTGCAGTTCATTGAAAAAGGAACGCTCTCTCCAGAGGTTCCACCGTTGAGCGCCGTATCGCCGCGACTCGAAACGTCGTCCACGTCGGCCATCGGGGCCATGTCGAGTCCAAGCATCAATGCGGACCCGACCACGGTTGCATTTGGTCAAACGCAGTCGGTAGCCCAACGCAAAACGTCGAATCCTTTGGTATTGGCCATGGCGGCTGGAGCAACGGTTGTTCTTTTGGGCGGAACCGTGTTTGGCATTCGGGAAATGATATCGTCGAAATCGCTTTCGGAAGCATCTTCGAGTTCAACCGCTGCCGCCCACGAACAACCACCCCCGGCGCCTCCAGCGACGTCTGCCGCCATTCAAGTGGTACCAACACCTCAACCATCCGAAGCGCCATTGGCACCGAGTGCAAGCCCCGCGACGACCGCGGTGTCGAACGCAAAGGCGGTGGCTACTGCGGAAAAGCCCAAACCGCTGGCAACGACGACCGCGCCGCCAACATCGGAACCAGCTTCCACAACGAAGAAAAAACGCGGCTTATTTTGAACATAGGTGTCGCGAGGATACGCATGAACAAACTTGTTTGGCGAGTTATAACGATTGCCATTGTTCTTGGAAGTGCTCCCACCGCGACAAGCGCGCAAACGGCCAGTTCACAAAACATTGCTGCAGCGCAAGCATTGGTGGAAGAAGCCAGTGATTTGATGGACGCAAAAAAGTTTGCCGACGCGTGTCCCAAATTGGAGCAAGCGACGAAATTGGTTCCCGACGCCGTGGGCGCTCGATTTGCTCTGGCCGAATGTTATGAGGGACTTGGGCGTCTCGCGAGTGCGCAAGGGCAATATGTGCTGGCGGGAGGTTTGGCGGAAAAGTCCAAAGATGCGCGCCGCGCGAAAGAAGCCGCTACCGAAGCCAAGCGGCTCAAACCAAAGCTTGCGACCATAACATTGACGGTGCCCGATGAAGTACGCGGGATCAAAGACGTTCAATTGACATGGGACGGAGTGGTTTGGGAGCCAGCGGTATGGGGAACGCCGATGCCGGTGGACATGGGCAAACATGACCTCGAAGTGCAAGCTCCGGGGTGGAAGCCATGGAAAACCGAGGTCAACGTCGAAGCCAATGGCAAAGCATCATCGCAAAACGTGCCGATGTTGGAAAAGGCGCCGATTGAGAAAAAACCATTGCCACCTTCGCAAACTGTTGTCGTACAACCAACGCGATCATGGCTGCTGCCAGTGGGTATTGGCATGACCACATTGGGGCTCGGTGCGGGAGTTGGATTTACGATTGCCGCGGCGACCGCGAACAAGGAAGCCGTTACCTTGGCCGATGAAATTAGTTTGTCGCGAAGCAAGAACGAAACCCTTTGCCCGGCAACAAGCAAGGACTCTCGATGTTCTGATTTGACTACGCTCGAATCGCGGCGCGATACCTTTTCCGCCATTGGCATTGCGGGGTTTGTCGTGGGCGGTGTCGCAGCAGCAGGAACGTTGGTGCTGGCATTGACGAGCCCAAAGAGTGACAAACCGTCCGCGCCCAAAAGTGCGTTTGTGATTGTCCCGTTGCCTCGTGGGTTTTCTGTGATTGGAACGTTTTAACATAACGAATGACGGGAGACGAAAATGACTCGTTCTCATTGGCACGGATGGGCTTGGGCAGGATTCTTGGCCGGTATGATCGGCCCTTCGTTCCTTGGCTGTTACGGATCACTCAAAGCGCAGCAAGGCAGTTGTGAAGATGATAGCAACCCTTGCACGATTGATACCTGTGATGCCAACGGGACATCCGTACACACGCCCGTCTCCAATGCCGACATGACGCAATGTTTTCTGGGTGAAAACGAAGGTGTTTGTCTAGACGGATCGTGCGAGTTGAATTGCCTCACATCGATGACCCCCTGCAAATGCAGCGCGAAAAGTGATTGTCCCACAGATACATTCTGCGCCACGTGGGCGTGTACCATGGGCCAATGCGTGAGCACGCCACAGATGGAGGGGATGACGGCCGATCCGCTGCAACCCGGCGATTGCCAGAAAAGAGTTTGTCAGGGCGGCTCATTGAAGGTGGTCGACGATCCGATGGATACGCCCACCGACGTCAAAGGCGATTGCCAGGCCCCCGTTTGCAATGCGGGCGTACCTGGAACGATGACCAATGACACCGATGTTCCCGCAATGGATGATATGCCCGGGGATTGCAAAAAGCCGGTGTGTAATGGCGGTACGCTGGGAACGACGCCGGATATAATGGACGTTCCTGCAGCCAAAGATTGCACGACATATGGCTGTAATCCTGACGGGACAGCCTCAGTGGCCAATGCCAAAGTTGGTACCGCGTGCAGTCCAATGATGAACATGGTCTGCGACAAGCTCGGCATGTGCGTTGGCTGTTTGGACAAACCAGATTGGGACAACTGCAACATGCCACCCGGTTCATGCATTGTATCGAAATGCGAAGGTCAGTCTTGCACGAGCAAAGCGGAATGCGTGAATGAATGCGCAGATGGCGTTTGTTGCAATACGACCTGCACAGAGGAATGCAAGAGCTGCGCGGTGCCGGGAATGGTTGGGACGTGCACGAATATCCCCAGCTACCAAGAGGACAACAACTACGGTCAGGGCTTGACGTGCGATATTGTTACGGCAGGTTCGGTATGCAATGGCAATGGCAAGTGCCTGCGAACCGCTAATACGCCCTGCACAATGGACACACAGTGCTTCAGCGCCAAATGCTCATTCATGAAATGCCTCGGCGCTCCCGGCGAGATTTGTAGCAGCAATGCGCAATGTATTTCCCTCATGTGCGTCATGGGCGCGTGCAAATAGCCAAACGGTTACTTTCACGCAGTGCGCGTATTCAATCACGACCGCCCGCGCGGACGCACCTGCGCGGGCGAATCGATCCCCGACAAACCTCTACGGGATAATCACACAAGTCCCCAACAATCCGCCCGCCGACATGCAATTCGCCATCGGCATCGAAGGACATGGATCGGGAGGACACATGGCCATGCATTGACCTTCCCGATATTTTTTCAGCGCTTCGAGATACGCGATCACCTCGGGCGAATTCAAATCACTCACCGCAATGGGACAACAAAGCCCCTCGATGATGTCTTGGCATTGTGCTCCCGGCGGAATCTCGGGATTGCACGTCATCGACGCCTCCTGCTTGACCTTGATTTCCGCTTCGAGCTTTTCGCAATTCACCGTGGGGCCACCGCTGCTGCTTCCACTACCGCTTCCTGCGCCGCTTCCACCCACCCCAGACGCGCTCCCAGCACCGCCCATACCGCCAGAACCACCCTTACCGCCAGAACCCCCATTCGAGCCTCCTCCCGTATTGCCTATCCCGCCGCCACCGCCGTTTCCTTTGCCCCCTGAACCGGTGGTTTCCTTTCCACCTTCCCCACCTGTACTTCCGGACGAACTGCAATTGATCGTGGGTACGCAATTTCCGCCGCCGGAAGGATCCGTTCCCGGTGCGGTTGGACAACCACACATCAACGCCCCAACAACAACGACCTGAGCAATCTGACCAATCCACAAGCTGCGCATGACTCGACCTTCCTCTCGCCCATACCAAGGAAATCACGGTTTGAGCGATCGGCGAAATTTTTGGCACTTCGCCGCAATGATCCGTCCATCAACTTACGGTCCAAAGCGTAGCAGGAAAATTGCGCAACGGAGGACGGACTCAGAGTTCGTTTTTGCGCGCGAGAAGCGTCTTGCATGCAGCCGAAGCATTGGCCGCATCGATCTTCCAATCAGGTGCGCCGTACTTGCCATCAACGCGCACCATTCGAAAACGGCTTTGCTTCGCGTCCACTTGAAATGCTGGCAAAGACTTGATGGCACTCGTGACGCCAATTTGCGCTCCGGCCAAATAAATATCAGCTCCCGTGAGGCGATAATTTACCTCGGAATCGACCGTGCCTTCGACTTCACACGAACTCTTTGTCGTTCCCGTGAGCAACGGATTCACCTCCATGTCAATGAAGGCTCGTCCCTGCAATGTCGCCCCAGGTTCATTCGGCGCGTCAGCATTACATGGAACCCCCAACTTGACATCGTCGGGCGTCGTTCCACAAACATTCACCGTCACGCCTGGATACGTATCGACATCGTCATCACGTAACGATGCACAATCCGCCACGCACGTCATCTCACATTGGTTTGTCCGGCCAAGGTTTGTCGCCGTGCACGCCGGCGACGCATCATCCCATGAGGGCAACATCGCCCCACCTTGGGTGGATCCAATGGTCATGACGAACCTATCCAGCGCAAAACTACCCCCCATTGCCGTTCCATTCACAGGCGCCGTTTTGATACTCGGCAACGCGTCGAGCAACGTTTGCGGAGCAATGATTTGTGTCGAAACAAGCGACTGCGACATGGGATCACACGTCCCCACGAGCGCGGTCACGATCGGTAATTCAATTTCGCAAAGCACTGCCCCCACATCGACGAGCTTCGTTGGATCCGCAGCATCGCGATGCATCGACACGAGAAGCAACATCGTCGATTCACCCACTTGATCCGCCGGACAAATCGTAATGGCTCCACCCGGTTGCCCCTGCAGCGTCACGGCCAAACGTCCATAAGCCGCCCAGGTGCCCTCCAAATCCCCTTCCGCTGGCGCTCCTTCACAAACAATCGCCGTGTTTCCACCACCCGAACCCCCAACAGCTCCACTTCCCCCGCTCCCCCCTGTCGCCCCAGCAGCGCCCGATCCGCCATTGCCGTCACTACATCCGGCATTCGGCAACGAAAAGAGACCCACCAGCAATAGCGCCGAAGACGGCGCAAAATAACGAAGTATGTGCATGACAAACTCCTCGGCCGAACGACAATCGTTCCGCTACGACGAGTATCGCTCAGTCATACCGCTCCGTGTGAATTCGTTTGCGGTCGACCCCCAATTCCCCGCGACACAATTCACGTACCGTTTTCACCATCCGCTCGAGCCCACACACGAATACATGCGGCGTGGCACATTCGGATGTTGCTTTTCAAGCATCTGCATTTCATCGCGGTACAAAATGTCATCTTCGAATCGCACACCAAAAAGCAACCACAATGGCGCGACCGAAGAATGTCCCAATGCAGCCCGAATCATCGACCGCAAAGGCGTCACGCCCGTTCCCGTACCAACAAACAAGCCCGGCTCGAGAGCATCCGAATTGCGCGTAAACAATCCGTGCGGACCGATGGCGGAAATCACCGCACCTTCCGTAAGCTCATGCAAATACGTCGATCCCGGACCATGCTCGACACGCGTGACCGCAATTTCAAATCGATTCGATCCGTCCGGCGCCGACGCAATCGAATAAGCACGGCGAATTTCACCCGTCGGCAAAGGCAACACGAGATTGATCCATTGCCCTGGCTCAAAATCGACCGCGCATCCGTCCACACGTTCGAAAATGATCTCACGCACAGCCGGAGCAATAAGACGAACCGATGTTATGCGAACGTCGAAAGTTTCTGCTTTTTTCACGAGCGACGTGACTCCTCGAGATTCCCAAAACAACCGAATCCATCGGTGCGAATCAACAGAACGTCAAGCCCTCGAAAACCGATCATGCGCCACGTTGCGTCGAAAATCCCGCCGCTGACGTAATCGCTTCCGCCTCGGCATCCCACGCAATGTCGGGCGCAACCAAAAGCGAACCTCCCGGCAATGCCAATGCCGCAAAAATTGCCGATCCAAATCCCGGAGCTTCCAATCGCGGACCAACTTCTCCCGCCAAAGGTCCCGAAATCATGCGCGCTTCGGGATAACGCACCAACGAAACACGCGCGTCTCCACCAAGCATCCCGCGCAACACCGCGAGATCCTTTCCAATTTGGGCCACGGACATGCCCATCGGCCACGCCCACACCACGAGCCCCGGGATATCCGCGATCGCAACAGCGTTCGTCCGATCATTCGGAATCATCGCATTCCGAGACGTCGTTGCCGCCCCATGACTCGCCGCCGCCGCCACAATCAACCCCGGGGGAGCCATAGCCATCGCCGAAAGACGCGCCAAATTCCGCATGGCCGCCGTCCGCTGATCCGCAATGTTCGCCAATTCCTCCGGCGCCCCATACAACAGCTCAACCTCTTGACCTACCGTCAGGTGCGTAAGCCCTTGCGCAGCTGCCGCAATCGAGCGCTCCGTAGCTCGCGCGTTATCTGCACAGGACAAACGTTCGTCTCGCAAAACTTCGGACACACGGCCAGACATCCCAAGCGCCGCGAGCTGCCATGCGGGGCGGAAAAAGTCCGCGCGCGACTTGGCTGTGTCTTCAGCTTGCGCGTCACGACGCGCTCGATCCCAACCGGTGAGCGCCGTACCGAGCGGATTTCCTACCTCGGCAAAAATCGCTGCCGCGGCTTCGAGTTCCGTGTTCGCGCTTTTGTCGCCCATGAGAAGACGCGCTCGACCCATCGCGCGCGTGGCGTACGCGACCCACAAACGCAACGGAGGTTTGGCATTGAGAGCGAGCTCTTTCGCCTTTTTTGCAAGCGGCAGCGCGTCGTCGGGTCGGC
>JBGAOI010000033.1:0-25339 GCA_044221885.1 Polyangium sp. (in: bacteria) | reverse complement strand
CACACGCCCCGGGTTAAAACCCGGGGCTACACAAGACGAAGTCCCCCTGACGGGGGACTACGCAGGCGGATTCAAATCCGCAACGGTCATTCACGTTCTGTGATTTTCACGGCGTGAATGGCGAGATCAGACCTGAGCGACGATGCGAAGTCCGCACTCTGTGCGGACTTCGCCTTGTGTAGCGCGGGGTTTTAGCCCCACGTGTCGTTGCGCAACCACACAAGAGTTTGTAACATGTGATTTTTTCTTAAAACGTGGGTATGGGGGGCTCCGCTCCCCATCGAGAACCAAGTCCTCGCGAAGCGCGCTTGTTAGCGCGCGAAGCGAGCCTTCAATCCACCGCGTGCGGCTTCAACTCCCCTGCCCGCAGAAACTACTTCGCCATCTGGCGCAGCACGTATTGCAGAATGCCGCCATTCAAGTAGTAATCCGCTTCGTTCGGCGTATCGATGCGCGCCGTTGCGACAAACTCTTTCGTCGTCCCGTCCGCTTTCGTCGCCACCACCGTGAGCTTCTTGAAAGGCGTCACGCCTTCCGCAATGCCGCGAATATCGAATGTCTCGCGACCATCCAAGCCCAGCGACGCCGCGTCTTCACCCGCTGCAAACTCCAGCGGAAGCACGCCCATACCCACCAAATTCGATCGGTGAATACGCTCGAAACTCTTCGCAATGACCGCGCGCACGCCCAGCAACTTCGTACCCTTCGCCGCCCAGTCACGCGACGAACCCGTTCCATATTCGGAACCCGCCAATATCACGAGCGACACCTTTTCTTCGGCGTACTTCATGGCCGCGTCGTAAATGCTGAGCTTCGTGCCCGCCGGCAAATGCAGCGTATTCGGCCCTTCTTCGCCGCCGAGCAAAGCATTCTTGATGCGGATATTCGCAAACGTGCCCCGCATCATCACTTCGTGATTACCACGACGCGCGCCGTACGAATTGAAATCCGCCGGTTGCACGCCATTCTCCATGAGGTACCGCGCCGCCGGGCTGTTTTTCGCAATGTTACCCGCAGGCGAAATATGATCCGTCGTCACCGAATCGCCGAGCAATGCGAGCACGCGCGCTCCCACGATGTCCGCCAATGGAGCCGCTTCTTTGCCCAAGTTCTCGAAAAACGGCGGCTTACGCACGTACGTCGACTTGTCATCCCACGCAAACGTTTGTCCTTCAGGAACACGCAATCCACGCCACGCTTCGTCGCCTTGCATCGCATTCGCGTAACGCTTTTCAAAATGCTCGCTCTTCACCGCTGCGCGAATCGTGTCGCGAACTTCGGCCGATGTCGGCCAGATGTCGCGCAAATACACCGGCTGACCATTCTTGTCTTTGCCCACCGGCTCGCTTTGCGGATCCCAGTCCATGTCGCCACGCAATGCATAGGCCACAACCAATGGAGGCGACATGAGGAAGTTCATCCGGACAGACGGATTGATTCGACCCTCGAAATTGCGATTGCCGCTGAGCACGCTGGCTGCAACCAAATCGCCTTTCTTGATCGCATCGACAATCGCATCGGGCAACGCCCCAGAATTGCCAATACACGTCGTGCAGCCATATCCCACGAGGTGGAAACCCAAGGCCTCGAGGTACGGGAGCAAGCCCGACGCTTCGTAATAATCGGCAACCACTTGCGAGCCTGGCGCAATCGATGTCTTGACCCACGGCTTGACCGCGAGCCCTCGTTCGACCGCCTTTTTCGCAACCAACGCCGCCGCCAGCATCACGGCCGGATTCGACGTGTTCGTGCACGACGTGATCGCCGCAATCACGACCGCGCCATGACGCATCTTGTACGACGTATCGCCGTCTTCGACCGTAACGGCCTTGAGAATATCGTCGCGAATCGTCATCCGCGCGGCAATCGCCGCGTCGCTGGGTTTTTCCGCGCTGGGTTCATCCAGCCAAACAGCCAGCTTGTCCTTGTCCACCGATGCGAAATTCTTTTCGATCATCGAATGCAAGGACTTGCGGTACGCCGTTCGCGATACGGCCAAGCGAATTCGGTCCTGCGGACGCTTGGGCCCCGCGAGGCTCGGTTCGACAGCTCCGAGGTCCAATTCGAGCGTATCGCTGAATTCCGGATCGGCCATGTTTTCCGTGCGGAAGATGCCTTGTTCTTTGCAATACGCCTCGACGAGAGCCACTTGATCGGCCGATCGTCCCGTAAAACGCAAAAACGAAAGCGTTTCGTCGTCGATGGGGAAAAAGCCGATCGTTGCACCGTATTCGGGCGCCATGTTCGCAATCGTCGCGCGGTCGGGCAACGAAAGCGACGACAAACCCGGACCGAAAAATTCGACAAACTTGCCTACGACCTTCTTCTTGCGGAGCATCTCCGTGACCGTCAAGACGAGATCCGTCGCCGTCGCGCCTTCACGCAGGCTGCCCGTGAGTTTGAAACCGACGACCTCCGGAATGAGCATCGTGACGGGCTGACCCAAGAGAGCCGCTTCCGCTTCGATACCGCCCACACCCCAGCCTACGACTCCCAGGCCGTTGATCATCGTCGTGTGCGAGTCTGTCCCGACAAGCGTGTCCGGAAACGCGCAACCCGCCGCATCCGTCATGACCGCGTGCGCCAGGAACTCGAGGTTCACTTGATGGCAGATGCCCGTGTCGGGTGGAACGACGCGGAAGTTCTTGAACGCTTGCTGACCCCAACGCAAAAACGCGTAACGCTCTTCGTTCCGCGCGTATTCGAGCTCGGCGTTTTTCCGAAGAGAATCTTTGGTTGCAAACGAATTGACCTCGACCGAGTGATCGATGACGAGATCCGCCGGCGAGAGCGGATTGATGCGGTTCGGATCTCCGCCCATGCCCGCAAACGCTTCCCGCATCGCAGCGAGATCAACAACCGCCGGAACGCCCGTGAAATCTTGCAAAAGCACACGTGCCGGGTGAAACGAAATCTCTTGCGAAGGCGTCGCTTTGGGGTCCCAGGCGAGCACCGCTTCCACGTGCTCCTTACGCACCACGCGACCGTCCTCGTAACGCAGGAGGTTCTCGAGCAAGATGCGCAACGACACCGGGAGTCGAGCAAGTCTTGCATCATCGGCAAGCTTGCGGATGCGGTAGATCGTGTAGGTTTTGTCGGAAACCGAGAGAGCGCCTTTCGCGGCAAAGCTGTCCGTCATGATGACTCCTTGGGGCGCGGCACGAATCGAGACAAGGGACCCCACGCCGCGCGGCGAAGAATTCTCAGGAAAATGAGCAAAGAGCAAGAGGTTTGGCCGAGAAATCTTTGGCTCTGGGGCGAAAGCAACGAGGAAGGACGCGGAAGGCGATACGCAGCCCGAAGTATTCCGCGTAGAAGTTCAGAACGGCAGTTCGTACAGGCAGGACATGCTTGTCGAATGTGAAAGATGCGATGGTGGGTGTCGCGAACTCGCCCGCACGAACGACGGCTCAACCCACAGCGCGGGCGCGTTTCGACGTCGTCGGTTTGCGCGAAGCGCCAGCTCGATGCGAGTTTGCCTTTTGCGTTCCACGCGACGAACCCTGCGCTTTGCGTGTTGTCGTTCGTCCGGATGTAACCTCACGATGCGCCGCAGGTTGCGTTTTCTTCGACGATGCGACTTGTTTCGTTGATGCAGCAACCTTCTTTGTCGACGATGCTCGCTTGGCCACGGCACCTCGTTTCGGCGCAACCGCTCGCTTTTTCGCCGCCACCTTGCGCTTGGTCGAAACACGAGCCACAGGCGGCGCTGCCTGCGTGCTCGGTGCTGGAATCGTCGCGTGTCGTGCCGCAATACCCAAACTGCGTTCGAGGATCGCGCGATGGCCCTCGCGTAAACGTTCATCAAAACGAACGGTCATCTTGTCGCCGAGTTCCTCGAGAACGTCACGATCGATCTCTCCATCGACTTGCGGAAGAAGCTCGCTTTCTTCTTGCTCGACGTGGTTCATCGTGAGGTCTTTGAGTGTGGCGAGTTTCGCGGCGAACGTTTCGTCGACGACGCTCGCCGACACGAACCGATAAAGCGCAAAGTCCACGACTGCGTGTTCTTCCAACGATTCGCGAATGCGCGTGCCCGGACCGAGGTGTTCCAGCGCTGTCGGGTAAAACAGTTCTTCTTCGATGGCCGTATGAGCTGCAAGCATATCGGCAAGCTCGACGCGCAACGCGCCACGTTCGTCGTCGTCTTCGGCAGATTCGATTTGCCGCATAAGCTCTTCGAACTCGCGGTGCTGCTGCTTGAGAATGTCGGTCGCCTTCATGATCAAGGGTTCTCCTGTGGGTTTTTCTTTCTGTAACTTCGTGGGCGCCGCTCGAAGCATCCCGGCAACGCCGTCTCGGGTCGCTCTTGCGCGGGGCATGCCAAGCACGAACGCGTGGGCAAATGAGCCCGCAGAGACACGTCCGAAGGACTCTCTCTTCACGACGAGATGACGCCAAACCCTTGCTGGATTGCGTGTTCAGGCGCTGCACGTGGAACTCGGAAAGCGCACGCGAAGGCCCACCTTCACGCATCGAGCACCAGCGACGTGTGCATGTTTGGTGAGCATGCGCTGGCGTGATGTGGCACGGAGATGCCCACTTGATCTCTAGGTGCGCAGCACGCGAGCAACAAACGACCATCGTTGCCTCGCCGCGTGATCACTTCGTCATGAGGAGGATGGTCGCGCAGGCACGATCGTCCGGGATGAAGCATTTTTGCATCACGGCCATGTCATCATCGGCAACCCGTGCGCCTCGAACGGGCCTTGCGGTTCAAAATGTGCGCAACGAGAGCGTGGATGATTGGACCGGGTTGTCTTACCATTGCCCAAGTCATGGCCAATCAACCGACATGGTTCGTTCGGTTCGTCTTGCGAAACCCCGAGCGGGTCGAGTGGCACCTCGAGCGGCTTTATGCATCGGGCCGAATCGATACGAAGCCCAACTTATGGCAAGTCACGATGGGCGTGTTTTACATGCTTCACCGGATGGTTTTTCGTCCCGCGACGATTGGCCTCGACACATCCCCCGTAAGGCCAACGTTACGTGCGCGTTTGTGGCATTATCGACCGTTTCGGTTTCCATTTTTGTTGTGGCAAAAAGCAATTGATCCGATTGACTTGACGGGTTTGTCTGGAAGCATGGAGCGTAAACACAGTCACCTCGTAGGTGCGTATCATCCAGGTGACAATGCGCTTTATGATTTGGAATGCATGATGGTCGACCCCCATGCCGTGCGCCGTTTGCGTGAAGACGTCGAAACGATTATCGAACGAAAAACCATGCGATCCGAATTCTTGAAGGATCTCGTGGTATACGAGGGGTATCACGAACGTTTGTTGCAATTGATCGATCGCGCTTTGGCGGGCGATTTTGCGCCGGCGGTGGGTAAAGAAAATCATCCCGATACGACCGTGCGTGGATTTTTGCATTGGTGTGCGGCGCAGCCAAAAACGCCGGAAGAAACATTCGCAGCTTGGACTCGAGGCGAATTGCATTTTGGCCCGCCAGTCGTGAATGACAACGGATAAGCCTATCGGCACAAAATGGCGCACGCCGATGCGTTATTTCCTGCATCTTTTCGCATAACGATCATGGCATGATGCATGCTCCATTTTCTACCGGAGGATCATCCATGAAACGAATGCTCACGAATCCGCGTCTATCATCCCTCGAAGTATTTGCCAGTGCATTGCTCGTCACGCTGGGCGTTGGAGCCCAAGCTGGATGCAGCACAGAAGTCATTTATGCCGGAGCTGGTGGCAGTGGTGGAGGCACAGGAGGCGCGGGCGGAGCGTCGAGTACGTCTTCTTCAGGTGTCGGAGGCATTTCGACGACATCGAGCAGCGGAAACGTGTCGAGTTCCGGAGCGGTCACGTCCTCGAGTTCGTCCGGGTTTATCCCTGGCACGGGTGATTGCATTGATCCGCAGCCAGTGATTGTGGATGGAATCGATGTCGGTGTAGACGTTTGTGCGGGCGGAGAACTCTTGCGCCGTGAAGCCATCCCTTGTCCGGTGGGAATGCCCGATCCGAACGCGTGTTGTGGCGCCTGTCCCGAAGGAACGATTTGCGACATGGGTGGGGAACTCGCGTGCACGTGCGTTCCGAAATGCGTGCAAGACGCCGATTGCATGATGGGGCAATTGTGTTTGTGTGGCCCGCAAGGAGGTCGCTGCATTACGTCGCAATGCAAAACCGCAGGCGATTGCATGGCTGGACAACAATGCACGAGTTTTGATCCCACGCAAGGATGCTTGTATTTGCAATTTGCCTGCACGACGCCAGCGGATACGTGCGCGGGCGATAAAGATTGCCAGGCTCAAGTGCCCTTCAGTTTTTGCACGATGCAGGCCGATGGGCATCGAATGTGTCAACCAGGCGGATGCGCCATTGGTCGGCCGTTCTTGGTTGATGGCGAAGCGCGCACGGCGAACCTCGAAGCGCGCGGCGATTGGTGCGAAAACTGCGAAGAACCCAACGTTGTTGGTCTTGACGAACGTATTCGGAACGAACTTGCGGCAGCTTGGGAACACACGGCCCGCATGGAACATGCATCGATTGCCGCATTTGCGCGATTCTCGCTCGAACTTTTGTCGCTGGGAGCGCCGAGCGATCTGGTGATGCGAACGAATGCCGCGTTGGTGGACGAGACAAACCATGCGCGCATGGCGTTCAAATTGGCGAGCGTTTATCGTGACAAGCCATTGGGGCCGGGGCGACTTTTAATGGCCGGAGCGCTGGAGGAAGGCGACGATCTTACGAGTTTCTTGCGGCGGGTGATTCGCGAGGGTTGTGTGGGAGAAACGGTCGCGGCGGTGGAAGCTGGGGAAGCCGCGGCACGGGCGAATGATCCGGTGATTCGCAAAGCGCTGGAAACGATTGCGGCGGACGAATCGACGCATGCGGAATTGGCGTGGCGCACGGTGAAGTGGGCGCTCGATACGTTTGGCGCGGACGTACGCGACGCGATTGCGGAAGAAATGGCGCGTATCCAGGACGAACTTGGTGCGGTGTACGAGACGCGGCGCAGCGCGTGGGACGAGACGCTGCTCGATTATGGAGTGGTTACAACGAACGTGCGTGGAGGGATTCGTCGGGCGGTGTTGAAGGACGTGGTGCTGCCGTGTTTGGGGGCGATTGGCGAGGCGACACCTCGACCCTACTCAATCATTCCCCACACGCGCAGCGCTGACGCCGTCTCTTGATCAATCGATGCCGGTTCACGTTTCTGCGCGTCCACCCGCGTCGATTGATCCCGCGCCATAATCCTCCGAAACAACGCCTGAGCCGCCAACGGCATCATTTCGCGACGATTGAAGGCACACGTCGGGTCGAGCGCCAAATCACACAATGACGGCGCCGCATCATATCGACCCGTCATGATGATTTCTCCCCACCGCGCCGAATAACGATCATCCAAGGTCGCAATCTGCGGCTCACTCATCGAATCCTCGAGGCCCGAGGCTATCCCGGACAAATCCCGTCCCAACACCTGCCGCGAAAACGATATGCCCAATGCCGAAATCGCCGTTTGCGTGATATCCCATATCTCAGTTGGCAAATTCACGTGCATCCCGCCATAACGACCCTCCGGAAATCGCACATACAGCGGCAACGTCAAGTACGTTTCGGACAAGTCACTGCCTTCGGCATACAACGATGAAGCGCCGGAGCTCACGTCTCCTGTCAAGACAAACAACGTATTGTCCCAAATACCTGCCGTCTTGAGTGCGCTCACCAAATTGCCCAATGCGCGATCCTCGTACGCCAATGCCGCAGCCTCGAGCGCCCGCGCTCGCTCTTGATCCTGTTCGGATAACGTATCGCGCTTATTCTTGCGTTTTCGAGCCGTCGCCAATTGTTGCGCCCCTCGACGCGGTTCAATGACGCCCGTGTATTTCGTCGGCGGCATTTGCGTCATTTCTTTCGGCGAAATATCCCATGGCGGATGACCACCTCGAGAATGCACGACCACCAAAAACCGCGCGTCCGGGGCTTGCCGCAAAACGTCCGTCATCCACGCTGCTGCGCCATCAATGGGCGCTGTGGCCTTGTCATTGCCATACGGTGGATATTCGACGAATTGTTCCCAACCATGTCCGAATCCGAACGACTTGAACGTCAAGGGCACACCGGAAAACATCGCCGCTCGAATGCTCGCATCATGCGCTATCGCTCCGAGCGTCGTATGCCAAGACGGCATTCGCGCACCAAGATCCGTCACAGTATGACCTCGAGGTGGCAATGCAGTCAGCAACGAAGCCACAACGCTGCCGGAAAATGTCGTCGGCGCGCGATGTTGATGAAATGTCGTCGCCGTCAGCGCCAAATCCGATAATGCGGGTAATTGTGGCGTCGGTGCATGATGCCACGGCGGCAAGGCGGCTCGTTCGACGCCATCCATAATGACCAAGACAACCGCACGCGCTTTGGACGTTGCCGGGGGCGGAGCCGCCAAGGAAACGATCGAAGGATCGCCAAACATTACGCGAGATCCAGGCGGTACCGCGTCAATACCCAATTCGATGGTCAACAATTGATTCGCTTGCGCATTCAAAGGCACGTCGACATCGACCCACGCCGCTTTTTCACCACCCACAACATGCTGCACCAACAATTCCGTGGGTTTTTCCCCGTCGCGCAACAACCTTACTTTGGCATCCGCTTCACCCGCGCCAAGAAGGCCAATCGCCGTCCGCAAATGAGCGCCCGGAGGCCAACGCATGGTGCAACGTAATGCCCCAGGTCCACGCATCGAAAGCGCTCGATGCGGCACGCCCGACAATGCAGCACGCGTCGTCACGACATCGCGTAATGTAGGCGCTCCGTATGTCGACGTATTTTCGTCCGGCGTACCAATGCGAATCCAATCGATATCTGCAAATGCTTCGTCACGAGCTTTGCCCGAAAATCGAAACGTCAATGTGTGGATTCCTGCGTCGACGGGTAATGTGGTAATCGGCGTCGTGGCCACTCGAACTTCTTCATGATTGAAGTTCAACGTTCCGAGCGGCTGATCATCCAGTAAAACCGCCGCCGATTTCGACTTCAGCCCGATCCCTCGCGCGGAAACAAAGATTTGGTTCGCTTCGGACAAGACGAAAAACAATTTGAACGTTCGCGTCGACACGCGCATCCATGTCGACGCATCGTGTTCGACATTTTCAATGCCGCCGGGCAACGTTCCCGTCCACGCAAAACGACCCGTCATCGCCGGCGTACCGGCATCGAATAAAATGCCGCGATGCTCAATGTCGCAATCCGGCAATCGTTCAATGAGATCCGTGACGACCCGCGCTGGAGGCAAGGGAACCGCTGTCGCACTGAGCGTCGGGGTGGGCGTGGGATTTTCGCCAATGGTCTTTTGCCCGCAACCGTGACATCCGGCGCCAAGTCCGAGCGAAAGCAGAATGGCGCCGAATTGCGATTTCACCGCGACCACGGGGGGGCAATGCGAATCCGAGACAAACGGCCTTCTTTGACGAGGACAAACCGCACACGCTCTTCACCGCGGAGACGCAAGCGAACTTCGTACGGCTCTTTTTTCGGTACCAAGGGCGTCTTGATCATCGGACCCGTCCCGATGAGCTGACCATCGACGAAAATCGAATCGGTTGGACCCGCAATGACTTCCAAAAGTCCCTGGCCCTTGGGAACCTTGTCTTCGGCTTTGATCGGCAAGTCCAGCGGAAGCATTGGGAAATCCGCCGTGTCTCCGGCTTTCCGATCGATCGGCGTCGGGGCTGGCGCCGGTGCTTCTACCGTGGGCTCGGGCGCCGGTAACGCTGCGGCAACGGGTTCCGCCGCCAGCGGTGCTTGTTGGCTAGCTTGTTCCGATTGCGCTTGCAGATTGCGTTGATGCGAAACGCGGCTTCCCACGGCAAACACAACGCCCGCCAGGGCAAACAAGATCCACGCTCCGACGCGAAGGGTCTGGCTCTCGCGCTTCGGCGGCTCGGCCGCAGGCGTGCTCACCCGCGACTCGGGCTCGGGCGGGCGCGTACGAGGCGCATGCGAAGACGGCAAGGTCGCGCGAATCGGGGACAACTCTTCCACCGGCGGCGGCTCGAGCGATCCCAGCGACGACAAACGTTGCGGGAACTGCTTCGCCACAGGTGACGGTCTTGCCGCAACCTTGGCCACTGCAGGCTTGGGCGACGGAGCTGGCTTCGTCGGCGCAGGCTTCGGCGATACAGTCGACTTCGTTGCGGCAGGATTGGGCGACACCGGAGCAGCCTCGGCATCGACAGGCACATCGAGCGTCGGGCGTGCGGGTTTCGCCGATGGAACCAAAGCCTCCAGCGGAGCGCGTGTTTTCGGCACCGGTGGAGCAGCAACAGCCGGCTTCGGCGATGGTGCAGGTTCAGCCTTCTTCACCTCGGCCACCGGCTTCGCTGATTCGAGGATCGTTTCCTTGGCCAAACCCATCGGCGTCGAAGCGGGTTGCGCTGGCGAAACCGGGGTGACCGGAGGAGGCATGTACGTTTGCACGCCGCTGATCACGTCGGGCGTGAAGTCGTCCGGAACAACCTTTTGAACAGCAACGTTCGACACCGGGCTCTTTTCGAGCATCGCCAGCGTGGTTTCATCGTCGTCATCGTCGTTCGGCGTCACGAGCACCGCCGGCTTGTCCGCAGCACGAAGCGTCTCGCGAGGTTTGTCTTCAACCGCAACCACCGATGTCGGTGCGTTTGTCTTGACGATAGGCGCCACAGGTGACGGTTCGTCCTGGACAACGGGCCCCGGTGTCGCGGATCGATCGACAACCGCGGACACAGGTTGCGGCGAGCTGGAGGAAGGCTCGGGAAGCACATCCGCAAGCGCCGGCACGAGCACCGGTTGCACACGACGAACGCCACGCAAACGATCGGACTCGATTTGAACCGCAGGCGTGAGCAAGTCGGATCCCGAAGCACCAACGATCGCGCTGATCGCGCCATGTGCCGCCGCGTCGCAAAGAACATCTTCGACAAGGCGCGCTGGAGTCGAACCGCCGACGACAAGGTCGCGGGGCGAAGCGCCATCGGCGATTGCTTTCAACACCGATCGCGCTCGATCCGGCATCGCCTCGACGAGCGGCCCGAGAATGCCGAGGTCCACTTCAATTCGCGTCGCATGCATCAGCGATGCTCCCGAGAGCAAACGTTGTGCAGCCCGAGCAGACGCCACGAGCGGAACGAGCTGCTCGGAAAGCGTTCCAAACAGATCCGGCCGAGCTGCGGACAATCGTTCGACGTCATCACCCGCAATGGGTACCACGACAAACCGACCCGAGCCAACGCCAAGAAGACGCGAAAGGACACCGGGCCCTCGTTCGTACGAGCCATCCGCGGTGGTTCGTGTGGCGCGGACAGGGCGTCCGTCGCGAATTTCCACTTCGTACAGGTCGCGTGCATCACGCACGGTCAAGGTGGACGCGGGCAAGTGCGCACAAGCGAGCGAAAGCAGAGTTCGTGGAGTCAAACCTTCGAGGCGCCCGCGCACTTCCCCACCTCGAGCCAAACGCTCCACGACGCGAAGCCGGGAACTCGAAACTTCCCGAATACGCTGCACCATCGCCGTGGCACTGGCTTCTTTGCGCATGTAGCCATCCGCGCCGGCACCGAGCTCGCGCACGCGTTGCAAAAGGTCTTCTTTCCACGACAGGAGCACGACGGGCACATCACGCAAGGCAAAGTCCCGCTTGATGGCGCGACACAAGGCAAACCCGTCCATACCCGGCATGACGATGTCGCTGATCACGAGATCCGGCGAATGTTCGCACGCGAGCTCGAATGCGCGTTCGCCATCGCGAGCTTCGTGCACGATCGCGCCCGCAGATCGCAGAACGCCCGCAAGAAACCACGTAATGGCCGCGTCATCGTCGGCCACGACAATGGTCATCCTTTCGAGCGAACCACCTTTGACGCCACGTGTCTCACCAAGAGGCCGGAATCGATTGGCTTGTTCGCCGCGTGCGTTTGTCTCACCCAACCACGGGGCATACGGCAAGGCACCTTCGGGGCCTGCTTGGACAAACCGCACTTGGCCTCGAGATTCAATGGTGACGATGTCCCGAATACGCGCCACGGCTCCCCAAAGTGCAGCCAGCATTTCACTGCCTTCACCCAGCGCGAGTTTGGCATGACGGACGCGATCATCGGCCGCATCGCATAACCCACGGCGCAATTCTTCGGCGAGGCGTTTGCCGAGTTCGTCGAGGGTCACTTCCCCAATGGGCGATCGAGCGATTTCTCGTTTGATGTAGCTCGCCGTGACTTCGACAATGGCTTTGCGCAAAGCGCTGGGCGAAACGGGCTTGGGCAAGGTCTTCGCCACACCAAGAGCAGCATACAGCGCCGCATCTTCGGTTTTGACAAACCTTCCAAGAAGCAAAATGGGAGCTTCTTCGGTCATCGGATCGGCCAAAAGCGTGGCAATGAGTTGCCGCGCATCGGGTTTGTCCGCATCGATGACAATCACGTCGGGCGCAAGCGCGCGAGCAAGATCCGCCGCTGCGGCGTAATCGTCGGTGCGCTCGACTTCGAACGCTGCCGGGTCGTCTTCGGTGGCCAATCCCTGGGCGAGCTGTTTCGGTCCGACAAACAGAATCGTTTGCGGCGCATCGAGGCTGACTTGTCGAACAGGAATGACTTCGGCGGATTCTTTAGGTTCTTCCGGCACGATGACGGGCTTGGGCGGCCGAGAACTCGCGGGACGTGACGCAGACTCGGCATCGACCAGAGCCGCTTCGCTCCAAGCAAGTTCGGGCAAGCGGTCGAGCAATTCGCAAAGCTGCTTGGCATCCTCGTCGGTCAACTTGCCACGCTGAGCAATGCGATCGACGAGCGCTTCACTACCCGCGAGTTCCGCGGCGAGTTTGTTGAAGCGCAGGAGTCGCGCGGCTGCGGCAAGGGCGTGCACGCGTCGGCGAAGGTCGTCCCGGCGAGCCGAGGAAGAGGCGTCCTCGGCAAGTTTGGCCACAGCCGCTCGAAGTTCGACGACACGGCGACCGAGCGTGGCGACGAAATCCGCTCGTACGCCTCCAAATCGTTCACTTTGCCCGACTTTCATCTCGGAGCGGCCTTCGTTTCGGTCCCACGCGACAGCTTGCGCACCCATTGACCCGGGCCGTAGCACAGTCGATCGGAACGGGAAAAATTTGTGGCGAAAAGTTTTTGCAAAAGACGCGAAAATGCCTGCACTTTGAAGCCCATCGCGCTGCTAGAGTCAGCTCTCGACGCGTTACAGCCGAAGGTGCCAGGCACGTTTGAGATGTGAGCAATCATGCTTTCTCGCGTTCACGTGGAGACCCTGCATGTCCAACGAACAACTACCCAAATTCGTCACCGAGTTTCTGCAATCAGCCATGAGCGGGGAAGGAGCGGCTCCAGGTGCAGAACTTTATGTGATGTGGGGAGCCGATGAAGGCGAGTTCTTTTGGATTCATGCGCAAGGCACGCTGGGACGACGCCGTGAGTGCGACGTGAGTTTGCGGGACAGCACAGTGTCGCACCGACATGCCGAGATTCGCTGGACGTCCCGCGGGTATGTCTTGACAGACCTCCTGTCCTCGCACGGAACGTACGTCAATGACCAGAAGGTCGCCGAACACGTCCTCCGGGGCGGAGAAACCATTCGTCTT
The DNA here is from genome assembly GCA_044221885.1 of Polyangium sp. (in: bacteria). Classification (GTDB taxonomy): domain Bacteria; phylum Myxococcota_A; class Polyangia; order Polyangiales; family Polyangiaceae; genus Polyangium. The sequence continues at coordinate 11,770 of JBGAOI010000033.1, read as the reverse complement.
GGAAATGTCATTTTGGGATTTCGGTTGGGGCACAACACGATTGTCGATCGCCATTGCCGTAGCTACGGCAAAGGGCCCATTGCCGTTGCGATGACCAAACACGCCGAAAACCACGACGGAACGCCTCTTTCATTGGTGCTTTTCGACCTCGATCACCTGAAACGCATCAACGATTACGAAGGACTTTTGGCTGGCGACGCCGTGCTTGCGCATGTGCAATCCCTGGCTCGAGCGGCGCTGCGTCCCGAGGATACGCTCGTCCGGTTCGGCGGTGAGGAATTTGCGATTGTTTTGCCCGGCATGGCGCGAGAAGCTGCGCATGCATTTGCCGAGAAACTTCGACAAACGGTGGAAGCGTTGACATGCAGTTTTGAAGAACGCACCATTCCGATGACGATCAGTTGTGGGGTTGCGGAATGGGCGGAGCCCTTCGATCGGCCTTTTGCACTTTTGCTCGTGGCGGACGATCGGCTTTATGAAGCGAAGAAGCAAGGGCGCAATCGGGTACGCTCTTGATTCTGCCCCCAAAAGCGCATTTTGCCGCGAGCGTAAAACAATTGCCCCACGCGGGGAGAAACCTGTTACGACTTCCGTTTCTCACCCAAAACGCGCCCCCTGGAACGACCCATGCAACGTGAAACCATTCTGCAATGCCTGAAAACCGCTGGCCACGCGGATCTCGTGGACGACCTTTCGCCTCTGATTCGTCCGGCGATTTTCATCACTGCCACGAAGCTGTCCGAGGCGCCGGTTGACTACCACGGCAAAAAAACCGCAGAAAATGCTGGGCCCCAAAAATTTGCCGACACTTTGAAGAAACTGGAACTTGGTGATTCTCGCTTCAGCGGCCTTCCGGACCTTCCGCCGGGCGTTGCCTGGCCAGAGCGAGACGGTGTGCCGATGGAGTTTGTCGCGCAAATACGCCTCGCGGACATCGCAGCTCACGATCCTGAAAACGATTTGCCGCATTCGGGTTCGCTGCTGTTTTTCTACAACAGTCAATGGGAATCATTTGACGTGGGGGACGAACTCGACTGTTGTCGGGTTATTTTCTTCGACGGCCCCGATGCGCAGCTCGTGCGTACACCTGCGCCGACGAAATTGTGGAAAGGTGAATACGACGAAAAACCGCGGCCGGCGCCGTTTGTGCATGGTTTGGCGCGGCTTGCTTTCTCGCGTATCGAAATGCCTCCGAGCGGCGTTTCACCCTTTACCAAGAAAAACACCAAACTCAACAAAATGTGGCAGGATTTTCATGGCAAGTATTCCTCCACGTGGTCGCCGTCGCCACGGGACGGCACGTACATCGAGAATCACTTGCTCGGGTATGTCGATGCGGACGATTACGCTGGCGCCCATAAAAACGGAGTACGCGATCGGTGCTTGTTGCAGGTCGATTCGGACGATGCCGCCGGATTTCAATGGGGAGATTGCGACCGCTTGTATTTCATGCTCACGGACAAGCAACTGAAAGAGCGGGATTTTTCAGAGGTTCGGCTCTATTCGCTCATGGGCTGAGCGTCACCATCACTCCTTCGGCAACTCGTCCGCTTTGAGTTCCAGCGGTGGAAACATCGGATGACCGGAACACGTACACGCAACGAAAAGCGCTCGCCTGGGATGAGCGGGATCGGATGCTTTCGAAGGCCCGATTTTGCCTTCGGCATAACCTTGTTTTTTGCATTCCGCAACGCATTGCCGACGGCGCGCGCCATCTTGAACCGCGACGTTGGCCATTCCCGTACATGCGCCCAAGAAAACCATGCCGAGCGCCAAGAAAAAATGCTTCCGGCTCGTCGGACCCAATCGTCCCGATGCAATATCGGCAATGACGCCCAATTGTTTGAGTTTGTTCAAACCGCGATGTTTGGCAAGCAAACTGAAATAGAGAAGCATTCCGCCAAAAAAGAGCAGCGGCGTGAGCACAGTCAACACAGTCATTTCTTTGAGCCCCGATTCGATCTACGCCGATAAACGAGCACCAAACCGGCCATGGCCACCGACGCGACAGGCCCCCATTTTTCAATGATTGAAGCCATTTCGCTGTCCGCGGCGCCAGGACCGACTTCACATCCGCAAGCACCTTTGGCCTTGGGCGGAGGCTCGGGTTCGGGCTCGTATTCAGGCTCTGGAGGCCGGCCACGAGCGTTGCTTTGCATACGTCGCCCACAAATGTCACTTTGTAATTCCAACGAATTTCGCGCGCTTTCGCCGATATGGGCACCGTACGGAATCCAGCGAATGGTTCATGACAGGTTTTTCCTTGCTGAAATATTGCCGTGAGCGACCGACGGTCGATCTTCTGCCGCAGTTCTTCGACGTTCGCCACCGCCGACGACGGCACCACCGCAATCTGCATGAGGCCCCCCATGGGATGCCACTCCACGGGCGCCACCTTCCCAGGTTCAATCAAATCCAGGCCCCGAAACGTATGACCCAAAAGCAAAGTTTGTCCGGGCGGAACGTCCGCTTCAACGCGTATGGATGACTTGACCGCGTTTTCACCCGTCGGAACCATGTCCGCGCGGATATCCTGGCTGGTGAGAATGGTAAGGGCCAATGGAACGAGCGCAAGAGCCTTTCGCATGTTTACCGATTATCACACACGGGAAAAAATCGCTACGTAATGGCGCTCCACAGGCGGACGGGATCACCTGCCGACGGCACTCTAGGGAACCTTTCGAACCTCGAGGTTGACTAGAAGCTTTACGTTCGCCTTCGGTCGCATACCCATGTCCAACGCAGGTCGGCGTATTCTGTGTCCACGCGCGACAATTATTGGAGCTCAAACGATTCATGAAAGCCATGTTCGATACGATCAAGAAACGACAAACACCGCCTTGGTTGCCGATCGGCTTGCTCATGATCGTGGGCGTGATCGTGCGGGTGATCGTCAACGACGTGACGGCGTATTCGCCTGCGGACGAAGCGCACTACGTCGACATCACACGTTGGTTCACGCGGGAAGGACTGACGGCGTATCCGAAGTTTGTCTCCACGTACCTCGAGCATCCCAGCATGTGGCTTTCGCCAACGCCTTTGCGTTGGGGTTATTTTGCGCTGACGACGTTGACGTGTTCGGTGCATGCGCCGTGTGATGGACGGGCGATCGCGTGGCTGTCGACGATCGCCGGCGTCTTTTCGCTTGTCCTGACGTACCTGCTGGGTTTGCGTCTCGTGGGACGAAAATCGGCGCTTTTGGCCACAGCGCTTTCGGTTTTGTCGCCGCTGCAATTGGCGCTTGGACGGCGCGCGTTGCAAGACGAAGTGTACTGCGCTTCGGTCCTGTTGGCGTTTTGGACGTTGATGCGTCTGTTCGATCCGGAAGTGAACTCGTCTTCGATCGTGGCCCGACGCCGGTGGGCGGGGTTTGTCGCGGCTTCCACCCTTGCGTTTGCCATCAAGGAAGCGTTTGTCTTTCCTTACGCGGCGTTTGTCTTGCTGTACTTCTTGGCGCAATCGGGTCAAGCATCTCCGCTGAAACGCGCGGCGCTTTTCGTCGCCCCGCCGATTCTTTTTTGCGCAGGGTTTGTGCTTCTTGGACGAAATCCTTCCGCACTGTACGAATTCGTGCGCTTGAACGAAGCGTCTTTTTCGAGCGATTACAGCGTTCGTTACCAATCCGGGCCAGCCCATCGACCCCTGTTCGACTTGTTTTTGCTCGCGCCGATCGTGTGTTTGTCGGCGACAGCCGCAGTGGCCAAAATTTCGGAACGCCTTCGAGAAAGCGGCCCCGAACGATGGCTCGTGGGTTTTTTGATTTTGACGCTCACAGCCTTCATGGGTCTGCCAAAGAACCTCCGATTTGTCGTGATCCTCGATCCGGTGTTACGGCTTCTTGGCGCATGGTTCGTCCTGCATCACGCGTGGTTTGTCAGCGCAAAGAAAGAAACCCAAGCGGCCCTTGCGGGCATGTTTCTGGTCTTGAATGGGTGGGTTGAGTATTCTTTGTTCGATACGGTGTTTCGGCAAAGAAATGTCTACGATCCGACGACGTACGACATTTCGAGTGCTCTCGGGGCCATTCCTGGAGCATTTTTGCCAATGGGATCGCATGGTTGGGCATTTGGAGCGATATTGGCGTTCGGTGGTGCTGGCGCAATTGTCGTGGGAATCTGGAAGGCGATGATGACAGAACGCTCGGAAGGAGCGGAAACGGTGTCAGGAATGCGTCCTTTGGGCTGGGTGGCTTTGGGTGTGGGTGGTCTCGTGGCTGCGTTTTTCGCAGGACGTAATACGGCTCCAGCGCCAGCGCCGGTTTTGCCCGTGGCCCAACAAGCAAGGACGGTCGAGCCAAGCACCGCGATTCAAACCATTGCGCAACCGGCAACGAGTGCAACATCGGCCGTGGTGACGGATCCGCTGGGAGAGACCATGCGTCTTGGGCTTGAAGCGCTTTACGAGAAAAAGGACCCATTGGGAGCCGCGAAATATTTTCGCGAAGTGCTTTCAAAAAACCCGACGCATTATGGGGCAACGTTTCAACTGGCTATGGCGCTCGAGCAAGCGGGTCGGCGTGAAGAGGCGCAACCGTATTGGTCGAAAACCCTGGAAATGGCCGAAGCGACGAAAGACAGCAAGACCGCCGCGATTGCTCGCAAGCATTTGGGGAAAACTGTCATGTTCGGCGGATTCCAATAGATTCGAACAACCTAAAATTACATTACACATTCACGGCATGTGCAGCGTGCGCGCGAAAGCACGTATTTGGCATACAAATGCAATTGAAGCGAATGTGCACGTTTTGCGGTTTTGTCTTGTCAACCCCATGACGGCGCGGTTATCTTCCGTCGGTGTCGTCTTCTGCCACAGATTCGGAAGCCTCCAATACGCCCGGCATAGTGACCATTGCGACGGGCATGCCTCGTCCGACCAAAGCCGTGAGGAGAAGCGAGCCTGAACGTGGGCGTCTTGTAATGATGCTTTGCGCCGGTACGGCATTTCTTTGCGGGACCTCGTTGTTGTTATGTGGGCAATTGCGACCGGCTTGGTTGAATTTCGCGGCGACGTTTGTTGAAGGCGGATTGTGGTTTGCGAGTCGAAGGTGGCCGCATCGAACGCTGGATTTGGCGCATGGATGTCTGGGTTTGGCGCTTCTGACGACGGGTTACACGTCGGTGATGAGCCAAGCATTCGGGATTTCCGTTTCATTTTTCCTGGCTGCGATGCCTTTGTTATCGGGCGCGCTTTTAGGTCGCACGACGATTTTCGTGTGGACGGCATCAAGCATTGTGATGCTGGCGATTGTCGAATTCGTCAATTTTGGCATTCCGAACGCCGATATTGGCAATATGGTCCGATTTATCCTCGTGGCGATTTTCATTCTTTCCTCGACAGCCGCAGCGCTCGTGCTGGACCGCGAAGCTGCGCGACAAATTGAATCGCTCGAGCTGCGAGAAACGGCTGTCCGGAATTTGTTATTGGGGTTGGCGGCCAAGAATCGAGAATTGTCGGAAACGCGCGACGCTGCATTGGATGCGTCTCGGGCCAAAGGTGATTTTCTTGCAGCGATGAGTCATGAGATTCGTACGCCGCTCAATGCCGTGATCGGCATGACAGGCGTGCTTCTCGACACGCGGCTCGACGAAGAGCAACGGGAATTCGCAGCGACCATTCGATCGAGCGGAAATACGCTTTTGGCTTTGATCAATGATATTTTGGACTTTTCGAAAATTGAAGCCGGTAAAATCGACTTGGAGCGCGATCCTTTCGATGTTATCGAATGTGTCGAAGACGTTTTGGAATTGGTGGGTGTGGCCGCAGCAGAAAAGTCGCTGCATTTGTGTTATTTCATCGATTCGGACGTGCCGACGAAGATCCTTGGGGATTCCGGACGGGTTCGTCAGGTATTATTGAATCTCGTATCGAATGCCGTAAAGTTTACCGAACGTGGGCGAGTAACGGTGCGGGTAAGTGTCACGAAAGCGTCGGACAAGGAAAAAGTGACGCTTCATTTGGCGGTAACGGATACGGGCATTGGAATTACGGCCGCGCAATTGTCGCGGCTATTCGAACCATTTACCCAAGCCGATGCGTCAACGACGAGCAAGTTCGGGGGCACGGGATTGGGGCTGGCCATTTGCCGACGCCTCGCGAGCCTCATGAATGGCACGACGTGGGCCGAAAGCACGCCTGGCGAAGGTTCGACGTTTCATTTCACCTTCGACGCATCCGTCTTGGAAGGTTCCCACGACGTGTCCTCGTCGGGACAAACCGTACGCGTGGTGATGGCCGACCGGGAATCACGAAATGCGCTCATTGGACAATTGAAGCGCCTCGGGTTTGTCGGAATGGGTTATGCGTCGCTGAATGAACTCCAGCGGATTGCGCAATCGACGACTGTGGATCCAACAGATATCGTGATTGCCGAGCAAAACTTTTTTGCCAACGATGTGGACGTTGATCTCCCGTTTCAAGTGGCGGCGGTCGTGGTTTTGATGTCGCCGCTTGCTCATCGCCGAGAACTACGAATTGCAAATGCTGGCCGTGTTGCGCATATCATCGTACCGCTGCGTCGCCATCAACTGGCGGAAGTTTTGGCCGGTGGAGCATTGGGGCAATTGCAGGCGACAGTGTTCGCTCCGACGAACACAGGTACATTGGCTCTTCAGCGATTGCGTATTTTGATCGCCGAAGACAATCCGGTGAATCAGCGCGTGGCGAAGCTGCTCGTGGAACGCGACGGGCATCGAGCAGATGTCGTGAGCAATGGTGCGGAAGCGGTGCGCGAAGTGCAGCGACGTGAATACGACGTCGTGCTCATGGATATGCGCATGCCCGAAATGGACGGAACAACGGCTACCGTGCGTATTCATGAAGTATTGCCGAAAGAACGCTGGCCTTACATCATTGCGCTGACGGCCAACGCAAGTGCCGCGGATCGCGACAAATGCCTGGCGGCAGGAATGAATGCTTTTCTGGCCAAACCCATTGCGGTGAATGACCTGCGCCATGCACTGAGCGCGGTTGGCGCCAATCTCGCGCGTATGGAACCTTCCCCGTCAAGCGCTTCCGAAGTGGAATTCGATCGACAAAAACTGGAAGAACTATTTATTTTGGCGGGCGACGACAATGAAACCTTGCAATTGATCGTTGGTGATTTCATTCATTCGTCGACCGAACTCTTGCAAACGATCCGGCGATCGCTCGAAGAAGGTGATGCGTCGAGTTTAACGCGGGCTGCCCATACGCTCAAAGGAAGCAGCGGACAAGTTGGAGCGATGGGCGTGATGGCGGCAAGCAAAGAAATAGAGATGCTCGGAAAAGCAGGCGACCTTGGCGCCGCCAAACAAAAAGTCGAGAGGCTCGCCGAAAAAACGCAATCTGCTCAAGATGAGATCACAAGGTGGATCGCATCGAAAACGTTCAATGAACCAGGAACGGATGCTGCGCTGAAAAGTAGTTCATTGGTTTAGCCCACATCATTGGAAACCGCACGATCCGCGCGTCGTATGCGACGATAAAATGGCTGAGCCGTCCAGGTCGACTCGAGGCACCTTGATTTGGAAAACTGAAGCACGGAAGGAAAATCTGCCAAAAAAAGCGCAACTGACGCGTATTCCTGAGTTGCAGTCAACGCGAAAGCAGTGGTAGCTTCAGAATGCGCCGAACGAGAGACTTGAGAATTGCCGAAGCGTGAGCGAGCTTATGGACGGAGACATTCGGGCGGCGGACGAGGTACTGACGGCAGGTACGTTAATCGCTGGAAAGTACCGCGTCGAGCGAGAACTGGGTCGGGGCGGGATGGGGGTGGTTGTTGCGGCAACACATGTCGACCTGGATCAGCGCGTCGCAATTAAGATCTTGCAGAAGTCGGCTGCGTTGAGTCCGGACGCATTGGCGAGATTTTTGCGCGAAGCGCGGGCGGCGGCGAAAATTCGCAGTGAACATGTTACGCGGGTGATGGACGTGGGAAAGCTCGACGATGGCTTGACGTACATCGTCATGGAGTACCTCGAAGGTTCGGATCTTTCGGATCTCGTGCGGCAAGAGGGGCAGGTCCGCATTTCGGCGGCGGTTGATTATGTTTTGCAGGCTTGTGAAGGGATTGCGGCGGCGCATGCCGCAGGTATCATTCATCGCGATATCAAACCGGCAAATTTATTTGTCGCGCGTCAACCTGGGCGACCCAATACGATCAAGATTCTCGATTTCGGTGTTTCGAAAATATCGGATAACGGCAACGGGGCAAACGATGGCAGCGCGACGCAAACCGGACAAGTGTTCGGGTCGCCTTTGTACATGTCGCCCGAGCAGCTCGATTCAGCCATTTCCGTCGACGGGCGCACGGACATTTGGGCGCTTGGCGTGGTATTATTCGAATTGCTTGCGGGCAAGCCGCCATTTCAAGGTAAATCCAGTGCGAACATCATGAGTGCCGTTCTTCGGGATCCGGCGCCAAAATTGCGTTCGCTTCGTCCCGACGTCCCCGCGGCCCTCGAAGAAGTCGTGGCGCGATGTTTGGAGAAAGATCGCGAATTCCGTTATGCAACGGTGATTGATTTGGCGGAGGCGATCGCACCTTTTTGCGGCAAAGGTGCAGAAGACACGGTCAATCGCATCTATCAGATCTTGGCGCATGCTGCCGACGCTGATTTGAATGCGGTAAGCAGCGTTGGGCAAAGTGGTTTGGGCGAGCCGGCAAAGAAGGGCTCATCGAGTGGCAGCGAATCGGATCGGCGAAAGTCGGGGCCGCGGGCCGAATCAAGTCCAGGATCGTTAAAAGGGGCTGCGCATACACGCGAGAATGCCCAGACAAACTCGAAACATCGCACGTTCATGATTGCGTTTGTCGGCTTTGCAGCATTGGCTACTGTAGGCATCGTGTTTCAGGGTCGAACTTCGCGTTCGAATACGCCGAATGCGGCAACATCGCTACCAAGTGAGGCGGTTGTTCCGAATTCCGCGATTGTACCTTCCGTGGCCCCAACCTCGGTTCCAACCCCCACAACCGTGGAAAAACCGGCGCTTTCGAGCGATGTAACCATTACGTTCACGGGAGCCCCGGAGGGTACGAAGGTTTTTCGCGGCGATGCCGAGATTGGCTCGACAAGCACGCCCCTGCGGTTGCCTCGACAAACGGAAAAAGTGACCTTGCGGTTTTCCGCGGAATCGTTTGAATCGACGGAAATGCAGGTGATTCCGGACGTGGATCAAACGGTAACCGTTACGTTGAAGTCCGCCAAACCTTCGAATACCGCACCCGTCAAGCGCAAACTTCCGAAGGAGCTCGAGGGGTTCTGATGGCCATGCGTTGGATGCCAAAACTCGCCACCAACGCCGCCTTGCTGATCGGGCTTGGCCTTTCGAGTATTTCGTGCGGTGAGTTGCAACTTCTCGAATCCGGCGTTTGTGGCAATTTTGTCATTGATCCGGGAGAAGATTGCGACGGGCATCCTTTGGAAGAAGGTACGGCGTGTGTTGCGTCGAATCAACCCAATGCTTGTCGTCAAGTTTGCAAGGAACTTGCGGTTTGCCCAACCGGCTGGGGATGTGGCGGTGATGGAATTTGCCGGCAGCCGAAAGGTACATTCGAGCCGTATGGCAATCCGATCCCGTTTGCAACGCCAAACCAAATGTATGCGGCGGATTTCGACGAAGACGGCGCGACCGACATTTTGCTGCTCGGTCATGAAAATGCCGTCGGTACTCGTCCGGCACGAGTTGCCTATTCGGACCAGCACGATCAGTCGGTAGATCTCCGCATTTTGAACTTGAACATGTTCTCACCCGTGCTCGGCGAAGCCGACGACGACGGGGGTTTTCTCGACGTCGCCTTCGCAACACAAGACGGTATCTCCCTTTTGCGCGGTTCGGAAACACGTGACACGGAATTTTCGGTATTTCCCCATTTTAATGCGCCTGCTGATTCCACACTACGTGTGATTCCAGCCGATGTATTCGCCGAGGTTCCAGGCGACGAACTCATGGCTTTCATCGAAGAAACGAAAGGAATCACTTCATTACGAACATTGCAGGAAAGCGGCAATCAATCGCTTTTGGAACTTCCTTTTGGTCTCGACGCATTTGCGGGAGACGTGCAACAAGGGCGATTCGACGCCAACGCGCCCTGCAATCACCTTGTGTTTGCGCAGCGCGGAAGTCGGGACATTTTCTTGTTTTCACCGTGCCGGACGGATGGGACATCGGGCTGGAATACGTCTGCGACGCTGAACAAGATCTCATTGCCGCCAGGATTTACGGTGGACACTGGCGTCATGGTGACGGATCTCGATGTGGACGGCCACTTGGACATTCTCATTGAAACCAATGCCGTTCCCTACGTGGCCTGGGGCATGGGAACGGGAGCATTTCAATCGGACAAAGGCGGCGGTGCAACGAATGCAGCGGGTCCGTATGTTTTGCCGGACCTGGCGCAGGCGGAATTTCCGTTGGCGATTTCCGATGTCAACGGTGACGCGAAGGTGGATTTCCTGCTTCCGCATCGCTTCATTGTGTCGCACGACGGCGCGTACATGACGGCATATGAGAATATCGGCGGCGCGTGGTCGGCGGGCGTCATTGCCGACTTGAATGCCAATGGCTGGCTCGATGTCGTTGCCGCATCATCGGAGAGCATCGATTGCACATTTTTGAACAACACCGGCAATGGGGTTTTTAATGCTGCAACCCTGGCGACAGAAGGTACCGTGGCATTTCTTGCGACGGGTGATTTCGATGGTGACCTCGTCAATGACCTTGCCGTCATTGAAACATTTCCAAACGTCGGGACTGAATTCAAGAGTTTGTTGGCGGTTGGATTTGGAAAGACGCACGGCCCCCCAGAAACCTTGCGAACGCTGGGTGCACTGGACAAAGTTTCGCAGATGTCGAGCGCCCAGGTACGTGATTCACAAGGACATGTGACGACGCCGGATGCCATTGACGATTTGATCGTTGTCGATGAACATTTGCTGACCGAAAGTGAATCGACCACAGCCGTGCGCCATGCGCTGGTTTTTCGGGGAAATGGTTCGCGGGTGCTGTTTACATCGCGTCCCTTGCTCAACGAAACCCAACATGCGTTGCCCATAGCCGTGACGATTTCACACGCCGCGGGCGAGGGTCCGGAAATAGCGGCGCTGGGCGTCAACCGCGACACCGGCATACTGAACTTCTGGACCATTGAGGGAGACGAAGCCGACGTTGCACGTGTGGGAATGGACTTGCCGTCGGGATTTCATTCCGCCGGCGGTGCGGACGATATTTCATTCCGTTATGGAGCGTTCATCGCCGCCGGAGACCTCAATGAAGACGGCACGGACGAAGTCGTCGCGATTGCTCCTTATGGAACCACCACCGACAGCATGGCGATCGTCATCGGCGACTACAATCACTTGAACGAAACGTTTGTCCCGCGCAATGAACAGAAATTCACGACTCGCCTGACGATCGACAGCCGATTCGCCCTCCATGACATCGACAAAGACGGGCACTTGGATGGCCTATTGTCCACGGGTAGCCATGAGGAGCCAGGACCATTGCTGGTTTTTTGGGGCGACGGATCCGGCAACTTAGCCGCGGAAAATCCAGAGATCGTCCAGGTGCCTGGAGGCATTGGTGGCTTCACGTGCGTCTTTGAAGCCGATGGTTGTCATCTCTACGTGGTTTCACCAAGTGGTACGTATTCGGCAGCAGCCAGGGGAAATCGACACGTCGGCTTGACGACAGTGCCCAATCTACCTCCCGCCGCGCAAATCACGGCCGGCGATTTTAATGGCGACGGTTTGACCGACCTCGCACTTCACACCGAAAACGGTTTGGTGTATTA
>JBGAOI010000339.1:0-7749 GCA_044221885.1 Polyangium sp. (in: bacteria) | reverse complement strand
TCGACATCGCTCAAAATACCTGCGTATCCCTCGCTCAGTCGCCCTAGCTTTCGGGCGCTCGCGACGATAATTCAACGAGCTGTTAACGAAGTGCTGGATCCTTTTGGGCTTCGATCCAGCGATCGACCTCTTGCCAGTGTTCGTACAGCCAATCAATGCGCGCAGCATCGTCTCGAGGTACGTCGCGGCTCGGTACCCGGAAAAACTTGATCCGAATGGTGCGATCCAAGAGCGCTCCTCCGGCCCAATCGCTCATTTCGCCTGCGCCTTCGAGACCCACGTGGGCACAAAACACGACGTCTTGGTCGGTTTTACGAGACAAAAGCGCGAGCGAACCGCCCAAATGCGGAGGCAGGACATTTTGTAGCTCGCGGGCTTGCGGTAGTAAATCGGGATTGTTTTTTTCCAAATCTGCCCATCGTTTGGCTTGCTTCTTTTTCGTAAAACGCGTGCCTTCCGGATAAATGATGACTACGCCTTCCGGACCCAGATTCTCCACAAGCCACATGACTTGTTCGATGTCCGAGGTATCTCGTGTTCCGCCGCGACGAACGAAGGCTGTGGGAATACGGTGACCAACGACATCTACGCACGGATTCCAGATGACTTCGCGCTTCATGACATAACGAACATGCTTTGCAAAGGAATGACCAATGACGGACAAAGGCAACATTGTGTCGAGAATGCTCGTATGGCGCATGAAAATGAGCACTCGGCCTGGGGATACGTGTTCGGATCCTTCAATGACCATGCGCATGCGATAAATCCAGATTGCGGCGCGAACCATGGCATTGGCCCACCAAGCTTCGAATTTGGCCGTCAATCGAATTTCGCGCGCACGTGGAGCCCCCCAAAGTCGTCCTCCGCCCAAAAATGCTATGAACAACAGCACGAGACCTATCGGGTGGAGCCCAATCAAGACAACAATCGATGTGTAGAAACGAACCCATCGAAAGTCTTGGCGCCGAAAAATATCTAATATCGCTAGAATGGGAACAACGATTGGATAAAGGCCCACGACGAGTGCCGTCGAGAAAAACGCTCCGGGAATGGTCAGTGCGCGTCGAGACCAAATCGTGCCCAATGATTCCTTGAGGGGCGCCGGCTGTACTTCCGTTGACTCGGTCGTTTTCATTGGGGACTAAACGGTGGGGGCAAAGAGTTGACGGGGTTCTGAGCCTTCGTGGTGCTACCGCCGTTTCTTTCGTTCAAACACTGCGCGGTTGCCCCATGGACATTCGAATGCAGCGGGTTTCGTCAAAATCCACAACGTTGGAATTCGCGGAGGTTCGTCCGGGAATGGGCCATCGCCGTCTGTGAAATACACGATACCATCAGGTACATGCAAGCGGAGAAAGTCGTCGGAAAAAACCTTCCGCAAATCCGTTCCGCCGCGGCCCATCACGTTCGAGAGTTTGCCGTCGAAAGGGTAGACGCGCTGTATTTCGGCGTCGCATTCGACGATGGTCATGAACGCCAAGTCATGCACCAACCGCAAGTGTTTGGCGATTTCTTCAATTTCCGCCGTGGTCATACTCATTGACGTATCGATTGCCATCAAAAGCCGCGGCTTGTTCATGTCGCGGGGTGACCAGGTTCGTCCGGGAATCTCACCGATTCGTCCGGGAAAACGGCGACTCGGACGCGTGAACGTACCGACTGGGGTGCGTCGATAGGAAGCAAACATGGATAACGCTGTTTTCCAGTCGACGTCGTACGTGGGCGGTCCTAACCAAGCGTCGAGTTCTTCAATGAGTTTGCCGAGGTCTTGGCCCGCCAACAGGCTTCGTCGCGGATCGCTTGAATGATCCGAATCTCCGACGGTTTCAATGGCTGCAGCCACGAGTTGCCGCGTTTGCTCGATGGCTCCAGGTTCGCCTGCGGTCTTTTTGAATCGTCGGTGATCGTCGAGGACTTCGCCATCGCCGACGTTTGCCCCGAGTTTTCCCGAGCGCATGGCTTCGAGAAGTTTTTCGTAACGCTCCAACGAACTTTGCCCGGCTCGTAAACCAAAACGTGTGTATTGTTGCCACGTAATGGGTTTGGGCAGCGGTTCTTCGATGTATTCGTTGGCGCTCATTTCCAGAGCTAAATCGCATATTTCCGGCTCGGCCACGTCCGCGAACTTGGGATGACTCAAGTGCCCGAGGACGACATGATGCACTTCATGCAAAAGCACGCCGCGTAGATATTGCGGTTCTCGGAGAAACGAATCTACGTTGATGTGCAGGTAAAACTTTCCTTCGTAGAGCGATACGGCCATTCGCTGTACGGATGGATCGGCCACGGGAAACATGTTTCCCAACACGGCCGCATAATATGGATATCGAACGGCAAAATCGCTTTGTGCGATGAAATCATCCAAAAATGCGCGCACCGCATCAGCCATGATTCACCGTCACGACGGGCGAATCGACGTAATGCCGAGACGTTTGCATGTTCCCACCACATCGAGCGCCCAACGTTCGGGCAAATCGACGAGCAACCCGCCAAGACTCGCGCGAACGGGATTGCTCCGTTTGATGTCGGAAAGTTTGGGATGGCGCTCCAGAAAGGAACACAACGCGGTTACCACGAAGGCAATGCGGTGTTGTTTATACGGTTCTGTTGCCAATTGCTTGATTTTCCGCTGCGCGCTCGATCCCATGTAGCGTTCGGTGAGTTCTTCTGGACGCACATCGGCGAGCGAAGTGGCCGTAGGATTGCGCCCAAACGACTCAATCAGTTTTTCGCGTTGATCTCCGGGGACGTCCGCCAATAGCGATTCGAATGCAGAAAGGGTAATCCGTCCTTCGCCCAGCAAAACGCCGGCTTCCGGCCCTTCGAGCAATCGGCACAACCGGGTTGTGATTTCGTCGATTCGGTCAGTTTGTCCAGACGATGCATACCCTCGTACCGTCGTCGCCAGATCGGCTCGACGGTCGTATTCGTGCAGCAAGGTTCGAACGTCGAACGGCAGCGAGGATGCCCACGTGGCGCGGCTCGAAACAACGATCTCAACCCATGATGGCGGCAAGTACCCACCGAGCGCGTCGCGCAAAAGGCCCACATTTTCAATTTCTTTGGGTTGAAGTGCGCTTAAGATTTGCGAAACGTAAGTCCACGTGCGCGGGGGTATCTCATCGAGCACGCGTTCGTGGGCTTGGGCGACGGCAATGATTCCCGGATGAACGCCATTCATTTGCGCCCAAGCCAACCAGTTTGTCCGGTCGGCACGCACGGGCAAATTGAGAAATCGTGCCCGCAAGGCTTTGTCGAGCGGCGTGACGTGATAACCTTCACTCTCGGGGTTTATTGCGGCAAAACAGGCGTAGCCGGGAGGTAATTCGTAATTGTGCAAGCGTCGAGCACTGAGCAATTGCAATGCTGGTTGCTGGATGTAGCGTTCGGCTCGGTTGAGTTCTTCCAACATCAAAATGCCGGCTCCGTCTCGCGGCAAAATGTCGGGCAAGGCATATCGAGTTCGACCTTGATCAATGACGGGCAAACCTACGAGATCGGGTGGTTCGAGCAAGGACAAGTCGAGAACGACATGCATGATTCCCAAACGATCCGCAAGCTTGCGAACGATTTCGCTTTTGCCAATACCTGTCGGTCCTTCCAACAGGACGGGACGACGTGCCCGGTAGGCGAGTTCGAGGACGGCCTCGAGGCGCGGACCTACGGGAATGTGCGGTGTGCGTGCTTCGGGGAGGGGAGCGGATTTGGCCACGGGGGCGAGTGCGTAGCATGGATTGGCGCTTGCGCCATGGGGACAGGCAAAGAAAACAAATTGCGCGGGTGCAGACGGATGCTTGCGGATCTGGAAATGATTCTCTATGCTCCGGCGACGAGGTAAAATCCATGATGAGTGACTTGCGGCCCGTGTCGAACGCATCGGATGTGCCACCCTATTTGTCAGGAAATTATGCGCCAACCGATGTGGAGTCGTCATTCCGTGATTTAAACGTCATTGGAGAGATTCCGCGCGACATTGCGGGGACGTTTGTCCGAAATGGGTCGAATCCAAGGTTTCGCCAAGAAGGTCGACATCATTGGTTCGACGGCGATGGGATGTTGCACGCAATGCAATTCGCAGATGGCCGCGCGTCCTACATGAATCGATGGGTGCGCACGGCTGCGTTCATTGCAGAAGAAAAGGCTGGCAAATCACTATGGCGAGGGGTCACGGAGCGACCAGATTTTACCAATCCGCTTGGGCCATTCAAGGACTCATCGAATACAGATATCGTGTATCACGCCGGTCGCTTGTTGTCATTATGGTGGCTCGGTGGGACGCCGTATGTGGTTCGTTTGCCGACGCTCGAGACGTGCGGTACTGAAACGTGGGGCGGGAAAATGCCCACCGTTTCGGCTCATCCGAAAGTGGATGCGGTCACGGGAGAGCTGCTTCTTTTCGACTACAAGCCCTATCCGCCCTATTTGACGTATGCCGTTATTTCACCAGGCGGCGAACTTTTGCACCATACGACGGTTGATCTCCCGGGACCTCGATTGCAGCACGATCTGGCGATCACCGAACATTACACGTTGTTTTTCGACATGACGATGATGTGGGATCCGGAATTACTCAGCGCCGGGAAAACGCGCGTCAAGTATTTTCGAGACAAACCAGGGCGTATTGGCGTGTTGCCACGTCACGCACCGGGGACGGAGATTCGTTGGTTCGAAACGTCGTCTTTCTACATGTACCATGCCGTCAATGCGTGGGAAGAAGGACACAAAATCGTGCTCATCGGCTGCAAGATCGAAGCTCCGCTCGTTGGTGATCCCCTGAACTCGTCGCGGCAGGTTCCGTCGATTGGGTTTCTCCGTCTGGAACCATTCTTGTACCGCTGGGAGCTCGACCTTGAAACAGGGGCCGTACGGGAATCGAAGTTGGACGATGCTGCCTCGGAATTTCCGCGCATGGATAATCGAATTCTCGGGAGAAAGTCGCGCTATTGCTACAATCAGCGGCTGGCGGCGATGCCGACGATGCTTTTCGATGGTGTCATCAAGTATGACGTGGTGTCGAATTCGTCGTCGACACATGTTTATCCCCAAGGATGGTTTGGCGGGGAAGTGGTTTTTGCGCCACGCATTGGTTCGACGGCGGAAGACGATGGGTATCTCGTGACGTTCGTGGTCGAAGAATCGACGGGGACGAGCGAAGCGTGGATCATGAATGCGCAGGACATGACAGCAGCCCCGATTGCACGCGTGCAGATTCCGCAACGCGTGCCGACCGGTTATCATGCGTGGTGGGTGCCCGGAGAATCCGCCTCGTAAAACTATTTTCCAACCATGGTGGCGAATTCGGAAGCGATGATCGGGGCGGTATTGTGCCCCGATGAATTCTCTTCGCCGTATTGCTGGTCGCCGTAGGTCCAGGGAGCTACCAAGTCCCATTGCGGAAGAGGAATGATGTAGCCCAAAAAATCGTTGGCGTTGTTGATGATCATCTTGACCGAGCCTTGCGGCAACAAGGCTTGAATCGGTGTCTCCGGAACGGCGTTGGGATAATCCGCGCCTTCGGGCTTTTCGACATAGGACCCACCGCCTGGTTTTTCCAGCCAAAGCTCGGTGTAGAATTCTCCAGGAATTCCGGCAATCGATACCGGCCCGATGTTGAGCATGTTGAGTTCGGTCGCGACGACCACTTCGCCCGACGAAATGAGCGAAACGTTGATCCCTGTGCGTTCTTCGTCCTTGACCTTTCGCCCATCCGCCCAATAAATGTCGCGAACGATGAGGCCTGAAATTACGCCGAGCGCAAGCGTCACGTTCGTCGGCGGAACCAAGATGGATCGTCGGTGAATTTCGAGTTTCGGCGCGGCGTCCTTGATGGCGCTCGCACTTTCAATCGCGGCAATGGCGGCTTCGGCCGCACCTTTTCCAACGTATTCTGCTCGCTCGAACGTGCCTTGGGGACAGGTTTCTTTGCCATTCCCATCAGGACATCCAACGATGCCAATCGTCGTGGTGAGACCTCCCAAAGGACCATTGAAGAAAATAGCAGGAGCGCTCGGCCATTTCGCCTCGAGCGCTTCCCGCAAGTAATGCGGGTAATCGGACGTCAACAGTTGATTGTCGCTTCCCAGCGCTTCCGGATGATTTCCCCAGATAACGACGTTTGCCAGGGGCGCCCCAGAATCATCCTGGAATTGCATCGTATTGACGTTTTGATCGATGACTTCCGGCGGACGATGATCACTGATGAGATCCGGGCGTTGGCCTTGAGCAACCACCATTTGCGCTTTTTTCTGGGCCGCTTTGGCTTCTTTCAGCGCAGCAACGGCTTGCGAAATGATGTACTCCATGTACGCCGGATCAACACCGGAATTGCTCGCGTTGGCTCCCCATTGCCCAACGGTGTCTTGCATTTCGTGCACATGAGTCGATGACACCAGTACGTGATCAAAATCGAGTCCCGCGGCCTTGGCACCTTGGCGAATGTCAATCACCCATTGCTGGAAAAATCCCACGCAATCGAGTGATACCATGCCGATGCTCACATCCCCTTGCTCCAACGTGATTGCGCGAGCCCACGCGTCGTCGTGTACACCTGTAGCAGCACGTCCCATGCCAAACCCGGCCAACCAAACTCCGTCCCATTTGCCATTCTTGTTGGCGTCGACAAACGCTTCGCCCATATCCCACACGCCATTGGTATTGGTGTCGGTCCAGGTTTCAATGGTCGGCGTAATCGTTTTCGATGCAGCTCCAACCAAAAGATCCCCGGTTCCATTTTCACATCCGGGCGCTCCCGGGCAGCTCAAATTCGTCGATTTCCCTTCGGCATCGGCGATCTCGGCCGGTTGTGCCGGCGCGGGTTTGGGCTCGACGTCACCGCATCCCACGAGCGTTGGTCCGAGCAAAACTGCGGAAAGCAAAGCAAACGATGAAGAAGGGCGGCGCATGGTGACCTGCTTGGCAAGGATTGAGAAAGTAGGTTGACGAGAAAAACTCATTCGTACGGCAGATTCGTGGACCAACGGTTCAGGTAGGGTGTGGGATCCATGAGATCCGAGCGCCTTTGGTACGGGACTCCGTCCGCGCGCACAGCGCCACCGTTGCGTTGTGTCAATTCGCCAGACGCCGTGCCGCGGTACATCTCGAGGTGCAGCATATCGCTCGACACATTGATGCCCACCAAATGCCCGACCCTCGCAATTGGCTGCCCCGCTTTGACGCGCTCACCTTCACGCACCATCGTGCGGCGTTGAATCTCGCCATAACGCACGATGTACGTGCCGTGGTGCACTTCGAGCGCGTAGGTTTCGCAATAAAATGGATAGGGGCCGCGTATGACTTCGCCATCGGCAATGGCGTATATCCAGGTGCCCAAAGGAGCATAAAGATCACAAGCCGCATGGGCTCGCTGACCGCTGCTGCGATTCGAGCCGAATGCTCGTGGTGCGTGCGTCCAATCCGCCGTCGGCAAACGGGAAAACGGAAAGTTCTCCGAACCCGTGACGACAGGCGCGTCACGTACCGATGTGCCGATGTCCGTCGTACGTTTGGCGAGAACAACCTCCCACGTTCGAGGTCCGACGACACCATCGTCGATGAGGCCCTGGCGCCGTTGAAATGAACGCACAGCCCGATCCGTACCTGGCCCAAACAAACCGTCGGGCGTCACGCCAAACCCCCAGTTGCTCAAGGCTCGCTGCAAGACTTTCACGTCTTCGCGCAAATGCGGAGTGACATCATGAAAACCAGACATGAGTCGAAGGGTCGGGTGCATGAGGACATTCTAGACGAATT
>JBGAOI010000338.1:0-7758 GCA_044221885.1 Polyangium sp. (in: bacteria) | reverse complement strand
CTTCTTGAATCTAACGGATAGCAACTCTTCAAAGTTGCCCCCAAACACAGCCGCAATCATTTTCAACAAAACCGTTTTACCCACCCCGTTCGGGCCGTGAATGATCGTGACGCGATCGTCCGCGTTTAACGGTATGTCATGATTGTACAGGCCGAACAGCCCTTCCACCTGAATGCGTTTTACACGAAGGACCTCTCGCTTGGCCGTGGCTGCCGCAACTGTTCGCCGGAATCGCTCGCCCATACGCTGCCCTTATAGCAGACCATCCAAACTCGGAACCAAAAGTCACGCTTCCCATTGCCCTTGTCCCCCATTCCCG
Source organism: Polyangium sp. (in: bacteria) (assembly GCA_044221885.1). Taxonomy (GTDB): domain Bacteria; phylum Myxococcota_A; class Polyangia; order Polyangiales; family Polyangiaceae; genus Polyangium. The sequence continues at coordinate 7,439 of JBGAOI010000338.1, read as the reverse complement.
TCACTCTTGCGCCCATGTTCGACCGGTTTTTGCGCGCTTGTCGCCGAGAAGAAACAGATGTCACCCCCGTTTGGTTCATGCGCCAGGCCGGCCGATACATGGCCGAATACCGCGCCCTACGCGAAAAGCACACGCTCCTCGAATTGTGTCGCACCCCCGAGCTCGCCCTCGAAGTCACCCTTCAACCGCTGCGTCTCGGCATGGATGCCGCCATTCTTTTCGCCGATATCCTCCTGCCGCTCGAACCGATGGGCGCACCTTTCACGTTCGCCAAAGGCGAAGGCCCCGTCATTCATGAACCCGTCCGCACACGCGAAGCCATCGAAAAACTTCGCATCATCGAACCTCACGAAGGGCTCGGCTATGTCCTCGACGCCGTGCGTTTGATTCGGCGCGAGTTGGATGGGAAAACCCCACTCATCGGGTTTGCCGGAGCGCCGTTTACCATCGCCAGCTACCTCATCGAAGGCGGCCGTTCGTCCGATTATTTTCACGCCAAACAATTGATGTGGGGCGACCCGGCGCTTTTCTCCGAGCTCATGGGCAAGATCGCGGAAGTCGTTCGTCGTTTCTTGCGCGCGCAAGTTGAAGCCGGCGCGCAAGCCGTGCAGCTATTCGACTCCTGGGCCGGAGCACTTTCGCCGATGGATTATCGCGAACACGTCGCGCCGCACGTGAAGCACATCCTGAAAGACCTGGAAACGACAGGCGTTCCCGTCATTCACTTCGGGACAAACACCGCCACGTTGCTCGAAGCGCAACGTGATGCTGGTGGAACCGTCATCGGTGTGGACTTCCGAACCCCGCTCGATGATGCCTGGAAACGCATTGGTTACGACCACGCGATCCAAGGAAACCTCGATCCGCTGTTGCTTTGTGCGCCTCGCGAAATTGCGGCCCAACGTGCGCGCGCGATTCTCGATCAAGCAGGCGGACGCCCCGGCCACATCTTCAATCTCGGCCACGGCATCATTCCTCAAACACCTGTCGACAACGTCAAAGCGCTCATCGACGTCGTTCACGAATACAGCAGCAAAAAAGCATCATGAGTCGTCACATCGCCGTCATCGGTGGGGGCGTCACGGGCCTGACCGTCGCGTATCGCCTTCTTTCGTCGCCCAAACGTGATGGTTTGTCCGTCACGCTCATCGAAGCCAAACCGCGTCTTGGAGGCAACATCGTCACGGAACGTCGTGATGGATTCGTCATCGATGGCGGCCCCGATTCGTTTGTCGCTGCGAAACCTCAAGCGACAGCGTTGTGCAAAGAACTGGGGCTTGGCGATCGCCTCATCACGACGACCGAGAAAAACCGACGTGTCTACATCCTGCGTCATGACAAACTTCATTCCATGCCGGAAGGGATTGTCTTGACCATCCCGACGCGGTTCATGCCGCTCGCCACGAGCCCCATCTTTTCCTGGTCTGCCAAAGCCCGCATGGCGCTCGATTTTCTCTTGCCAAAACGAGCAAACCCTCAAGACGACGAATCGATTGGCAGCTTTGTGCGTCGACGTTTGGGACGTGAAGCCGTGGACGTTCTGGCGGACCCACTGCTTGGGGGGATCTACGCCGGCGACGTGGAAAAACTTGGTATTCGCAGCACGTTTCCGCAACTTGCGGAGCTCGAAGACAAACACGGCAGCCTGATCCGAGGTGCCCTTTCGCAACGCAAGAAAACGGCTCCAGGTACGCCCCCACCAAGTCCGTTTCAGTCGCTCGAAGGAGGTATGGGTGAACTCATCGATGCGCTCGAGGCGAGCATTCGCAAGCAAGGCGGGAACATCATCGTTGGAGCACCAATCAATTCCCTTGCACCTCCAACGGAACGATCTTCAGGTCGCTGGACACTTCGTTTTACGCCGGCAAATGGTGCGGAAGAAACGCTTGCTGTCGACGGTGTCGTCATGACGACGCAGTCGCACGTGGCTGCTTCCGTGTGTGAACGATTCGATGCCGAACTTGGCGATATGCTCCGCGGCATTCCGTACTTGTCGACAGCAACGGTGGTGTTTGCGTATCCGCGATCAGCAGTTCCGCATCCGCTCGATGCTGTGGGCGTGATCATTCCTCGGGATGAACGACGTCGGATCCTCGCGGCCACGTTTATCTCGAGCAAGTGGAGGAGTCGCGCACCCGAAGACATGGTGCTGATGCGCGTGTTCGTTGGAGGTCATAGGGATCCGTCGCGCTTGTCGTCGACGGACGAAGAGCTGGCGGTGGTTGGTCGTGAAGAACTCGAACGGCTTGTGAACGTGCGCGGTGAGCCGCTCTTCCATCGCGTTTTTCGTTACGAACAGGCCAACGCGCAGCCGATTGTGGGTCACGCCGATCACGTGCGACGTATTCGTCAACGTGCGGAACGTCATCCTGGGTTGTGGTTTGCGGGCGCTGCGTATGAAGGCGTAGGGATTCCCGATTGTGTCCGGCAAGCCAACGATGCCGCGGCGCTCGTCTTGCGAAGCTGAACGGATCACCCGCAAGATTTCGAGCATTGTGGAATGCCTGGCGAAGACCGAAGAAATCCTTCGAACTCGCGTGAACATTTTGCTCGGCTGCTTTCTTGCGTTGTCACGCTCGTCAAAGGCAAGATGCGCGATCGTTGCCCATCATATTTGGGAGAGACTGGCGTATGCGAAGCAGCTTGACGTCTGTGCAGCAGGATGGATACGCTTGGATCTGGAGGTTGATCCGGAATCGAGGATACGCCTCATGGGCCGTCGATCGTCCTTGGGGGCGGAGCTGCGAGCGTTCGAATATTCGACCCATGACCCAGGCACACCGGGCTGAACACGCGTGAACGACTTCGACGAAAAGACTCGCGTTACGCAGGTCGTCAACCCCGTAGTTCCTGCCGAAGGTTCTGCGGCAAAGAACAACGATTGCCTCGTCGTCATCTACACCAAAGAGCCGACGCTCTTGGGCAAACGCTTCGTGCTCGACCGCAGTCCGACTCGTGTTGGTCGAGGCTCCGACAACCAAATCGTACTCGACGGCGACAGCGTCTCGAGACGCCATGCACAGTTCCGACAAAAGGGAGACGCATGGCTCATCGTCGATGATGGGAGCACCAACGGAACGTACTGTAACGACGAACAGATCACCCGCGAGGTTGTCTTGAAAAACGGTGATCGGGTCAAGGTTGGCCCGACGATTTTCAAGTATTTCTCCGGCGCCGACGTCGAAGCGCAGTACCACGAAGAAATCTATCGCATGACCATCATCGATGGTCTCACGCAGATCTACAACAAGCGGTACCTCTACGAAGCGCTCGAACGAGAAATCATTCGCGGTCGAAGGCACGAACGTGAGTTGTGCATTCTCATGTTCGACATCGATCACTTCAAACGCATCAATGACGTGCATGGTCATCTCGCCGGCGACTACGTGCTCAAAGAAGTCGCGCGTGTCGTTCAAGCGCGCATCCGTCGTGATGAAGTTTTCGCTCGTTATGGCGGTGAAGAATTCGCGATCATCTTGCCGGAAACGCCCATCAGTGGCGCTGTCGCGCTTGCAGAAACGTTGCGTCAAAAAGTCGCGGACAATTCGTTCGTGTTTCAGGCGGACAGCATCAAGGTGACGATCAGTCTTGGTGCAGCGCTGATGGAAGAGAGTGATCGCACCGCATCGGATCTCATCAAACGCGCGGACGAGAAGCTCTACCAAGCCAAGCGCACGGGTCGTAATCGCGTCTGCGCGTGACGGGTCGCGTAGACGTTTGTACGCACGTGAAACGCGACGTCACGGCTGATCAAATCGACGCGTAACCGTGTTACCAACAAGACATGCCGCTCAGCGAGTTTCCGCAACCTGCGGAAGAAGCGTCCGGAAACGATCTCCCCGACATTCGCATCACGCCTCCCGGACCTGCATCACGCAGTCTGTTTGGCCGAATGGAACGCATCGAGTGTCCGGCATTTGCTCAACGTCGTGACGCTCGAGAAGAAGCTAGCGGCGCAGACATGACGCCTGTGTTTTTTACATCGGGCAAAGGAGCAAACCTGTTCGACGTCGACGGCAATCGGTACGTCGATCTCGCCGCGGGATTTGGCTCGGTTTTACTGGGCCATGGAGCTGCGTCCGTCGGTCGGGCCATCGAAGCGCAAACCGATCGCATGCTTCAAGCGTTGGGTGATCTTTATTCGGCCGACATCAAAGTCGCGCTGCTCGAACGTTTGGCGTCGATTCATCCCGGACAATCCCCGCGCGTTCTTCTCTGCCAAAGCGGAAGTGATGCGATCTCGGCGGCCCTCAAGACATGCGCCTTGTCCACGGGCAAACCTGGCATCGTGGCGTTCGAAGGTTGTTACCACGGGCTTGGATACGGACCTCTCGCCGCTTGTGGTTTGCGTGAAAGTTACCGAGCCCCTTTTGCTGAACAGCTCAACGCACATGTTTCCTTCGCGCCGTACCCGACAAACCAAGCTGACCTCGATCGATCTTTGACGGCCGTCGAAAAAGCTCTGCAACGAGGCGACGTTGGCGCAGTTCTTGTCGAACCGATCCTAGGTCGTGGAGGCATCGTCGTCCCACCAGACAGCTTCTTGTCGAGTTTGTCCGAGCTGGCGCATCGTCACGGTGCACTTGTCGTGTCGGATGAAATTTGGACGGGGCTTGGTCGAAGCGGTTCGTTGCTTCGAACCACCGCGGTGGGCGCTCCCGTGGATGTTCTCGTCCTTGGAAAAGGCATGGGCGGAGGTTTGTCCATCTCGGCCTGCATTGCTTCGGATGAGATCATGCAAGCATGGGCGCGAGGTGGCCAAGTGGTGCATACGTCGACGCATGCAGGGGCTCCGCTACCGTGTGCTGTCGCGATTGCAGTGCTCGATTCACTACGTTTTCGGCGCCTGATTCCGAATGCCGCAGAAGTTGGAGCTCGAACGAAAGCGTATCTTCAGGCGGTGCTTACGGGATTGCCAGGCGTGGTGGAAGTACGCGGCGCTGGCTACATGCTCGGCATCGCTCTCGAAAACGCTGCGCTTGCTTTGCGAACGTCGCAACGTTTGCTGGAACTTGGGTACGTCGTGACAACTGGAGGTCTTCAAGGCGAAGTGATCGTCTGGACGCCGGCGCTCACGATTGCCGAAGAGCAACTCAACGCAGCAGCAAACGCGATGAAGACCGTGCTTGCTTGACGTGCAAACGCATATCCGCCTGCTACGAACCGCCCCGTGAATGCCCTGGCAAAAAGTGACGAACTGCATTTTCGCGTTCGTCGATTCATCGAAGCATCCCTTGGTGGTCAAACGAATGAATCGTTCAACGATTTGGCCCGAGATTTGGCGTCCTTTCAGGCAGCTCACGTGCCGGCGTTTGGGCGGTATTGTCGAGCGCGCGGCGTCGATCTGAATGCTGTAACTCACGCGCATGCGATTCCTGCATTGCCGTGTGATGTGTTCCGATTGGCCCGGATCGCAGCGCATCCGCCTTCGGAAGATCACCGCGTCTTTCGCACGAGTGGTACGTCACAAGGAACCGAAGCACGGGGTGAACATCCCATGCGCACGACGGCCACGTACGAACTTGGTGCGCTTCGTTGGGCGGCGCCGATGTTATGGCCGGACAACGCACGCTTTCATGTGCTCGTGTTGGCGCCGAGTGCCGACGAAGTCCTGGATTCGTCACTTTCGTTCATGATTGAAAAGTTTGTCGCGACCGTTGGTTTGTCATCCAGGTACCTTGTTCAAGCGGGCGTGCTCGATTTGGACGGATTGGAACGAGCCGTCGGAGAAGCCCGGTTTTTGCAGGTGCCGGTGCTTGTACTTGGAACGTCGTTTGCGTTCGTGCATTTGATGGATCGCGGTGGCGGTCGAGATCTGCGGCTTTCGCCAGGCAGTCGGCTCATGCAAACGGGTGGCTTCAAAGGGCGGTCGCGCGAGGTGCGTCCGGAAGAACTGCGTCGGCAGATGTCGACGATATTTGGGTTACCCGAATCGCATGTTGTCGGTGAATACGGCATGACGGAATTGTCTAGTCAGCTTTATGAAGGCACATTGGCGGCGGCATTGGGGAAACGATCCCATGGTGCGCACGGCGTTTTTCTTGCTCCACCGTGGTTATCAGTTGCGGCAGCGGATCCCGTGACACTCGAAGCATTGCCTGCGGGAGAAAAAGGCATATTGCGATTTGTGGATTTGGCCAATGTCGATTCGGCAGTGGCGATTCAAACGATGGATTTGGGTCGAGTGACGGAAATGGGTGTCGAGTTGTTTGGTCGAGCGCCCGGAGCGATGTTGCGCGGGTGTTCGTTGGCCGTCGAGGATCTATTTGTCAAAGGTTCGTCGTGAATACGGATCGGGCGCGAGCGCGTGTGGAATGCGTTTTGCGCGCGGCGCGACGAATTCAGGATCCCGCGGACGAATTGGGAATCGAAGCGCGAAAACGATTGCCCGAAGTAACAGGTTTGTCGATCGAATCCATTGAACTGGCCCTACAGGATCATTTCGAGACGTATCCGACTGATGCAGAAATGGACGCGCTGCTCGAATCGACGGGTCTCTCGGACGTTTGTCACGTCATTCTATCGGCGAATGTGTTCACGGCGTCCTTGCGGGCGTTGGTCTTGGCCGTGGCGACGGCTCCGCGTGTTTATGTGCGGCGTTCGCGTCGCGATTCGGTGATTGCGGAGTTGTTGATTCGTTGTCTGGCGTGTGATGGCCTGTTTGCAGCTTTGGACGGCAATGTATTGTTTGTGGACGAGGTCAATCCCGAGCCTGGCCACGAATTGCATATTTACGGTTCGGACGAGACGATATCGACGATTCTGGCGCATTTGCCCGAAGGCGTGCTCGTGCGGGCGCATGGCACTGGATTGGGTCTCGCGATTGTCGGGGCGAACGACGATGTTGGAGTGGTGGCAGAAGCTTTGGCGCGGGATATCGGAATTTTTGATCAACGAGGATGTTTGTCGCCGCGATTTGTGTTTGTCGAAGGGGACGAAGCGTGGGCGCGGCAATTTTGTGAAAAATTAGACGAGGCATTAACGCGTTTCGCGTTGCGGGTTCCGCGAGGCGCATTGGACGAAGGTTTGCGGGCGGATGTCGCGCGGTATCAGGCGACGGAGGAAGCGATTGGTACGTATTGGCATGGGTTTGCGCACGGCATTGGGTTTGACCCGGAACCGAGGGCGTTGCTGTTGCCGCCCGCGGCCAGAATCGTACATGTCGTGGCGGTGGACGAAGCGCGAGCGCGTTTGTTGATCGAACCGTGGAAGCGGTATGTGACGGCGGTGGGGGCGAATGCGGAAATTGGTTTGGCGGGGCAGATGAAGGAATGGCTTCCGCAGGCGCGGTGGAGTCGATTGGGGAATATGCAGCGGCCGTTACTGGACGGGCCAGTGGATGGAAGGACAGGGGTTGTGGGGGGGGCGCTTCGGGAGGCATGATTTCTCGGCACAAGCGGCACCCCAAACTCGCCCTTCGGGCTCAGACAGTGGGGCCC
>JBGAOI010000337.1:0-7789 GCA_044221885.1 Polyangium sp. (in: bacteria) | reverse complement strand
GTCACGAGCGCAATGACCTCTTTGTATCCGCCGGCAGCCGCTTCGCTCAAACTGAGGATTTCCACCTTCCAGCGCTTCGTTTCGGCATAACGACAAATCATTCGGAAAATATCGGCTGCAAACAGCGCCGCTTCTTCGCCACCTTCGCCGCTTCGAATCTCGAGCACCGTATTTCGGGCGTCGTTCGGATCTTTTGGCAACAGCAAGAGCTCGAGCTCGCTCGAAATCGTTTCGCGCTCGGCTTCGAGCCCAGGAAGTTCCTCTCGGGCCAATTCGCCGAGCTCAGGATCTTCCAGCGCTTCTTTGTCCTCGGCGATTCGTTTTTCAATGTCCTGCAAACGGGAAAAACTCACGACAACCGGTTCGAGATCCGTGCGTTCTTTGTTGAGTTTTTGGAGTTTGTTGGGATCCGACAGCGATTCGGGAGCGCAAAGGAGATGTTCAAGCTCCCGGAATCGACGGGCAACGGCTTCGAGCTTTTCGATGGGCAACATGATCAATGATGGTGTGTTTTCAAAAATGTTGAGGGCCAAGCCGCCGACGCGACTTAGCGAGCACTTGCGGTGACGTAACCAGGATCGGCGAGAAGCTGGCCATAATCCGGAAAAACCCTATCGGGCACTTCGCTCGGTGCGCCAGACGCTGCTTTTTCACGCCAAAGCGTGGCTTGAAGCGAAGCCAGGGCGACTTCGAGTTGCGCGGGTTCAGGTTCGGCCGTCGTGATTTTCTGCACGAGAAAGCCTGGCCAAAGGAGCACGCGCAAAGGCCCCGTCGTGCAGTACTTGGCGAAAAACCTTTGGAGCTCATACGTGATCGCCGCGATGACCGGCAGAAACGGGAGTTTCATAAAGAAAAACCCGACGCTTTGGGCCACGCGGCCTCCCGGCAATTGCGGCAGGAGCGATCCGACCGCGGAAAACACGAGGATCGAAACGAGCGCGACCATCACGAGGAAGGTCGTACCGCATCGCGCATGCAGCGTCGTTTTGGCCGCGGCATTGGGAACCGTCAGTTCGTCGCCGGCTTCGTAGGTCGAAATCGCCTTGTGTTCGGCCCCGTGGTACTGAAACACGCGGTAAATTTCGGCGATTTGACGAATCGCAAGCATGTACCCGACCACGATGATGAGTTTTGCCGCGCCCGTGATCGCTTGAAAACCTGGCGATTGAACATCGAGGCCAAGCCCAAAGAGTTTGTTGATGCCTTCAGCACCAACTTGAGGAAGCGCAACAAAGAGCCCGATCGCAAAGAGGATCGATAGAAAACCGACGCCTCCAGCACCTTTGCTGTTGCCGCTGTTTGGCGCAGGCTCACCCGAGGACGTCACGAGCGCGACAATCCCGAGGGACAATGCCGTCAGCATATTGGTTGGCGGCGGCAGTTTGTCCTTCGGTTTATCTTCCGCCTCCAGATCCTGCTCGAACAAATCCGCAGACCACTTGAGCGCCTGCGAACCGATTCTCAGTGACTCGACCACGGTCATCACGCCACGGACCAACGGCCACGTACGTGCACCTTTGGCGAGTGTGGGCATGGCTCGTTCTCGAACCACGAGTTCGCCTGAACGTCTGCGACAGACGATCGAGAGCGATCCAGGGGAGCGCATCATGACTCCCTCGATGACGGCTTGTCCGCCAATGTATGGGCGTGCGGCGTCTTGACTCATGAGGCTGCCAATGTAGCGCGTAGGTAGGTCGTGCGGGAGGGACACGGCAAAGAGATGCCGTTGCGAAATGTCTCGGACATCGAGCGGCTCATTAGGCTCGGGATGGAGACGTGATCGTGCACTGACGCGAGGTGGTCAGTGCACGGAGAACACGAAAAGGGTGTTCGTTGAACGAAAGGTGGGTCGGCGCTGAATATCTACGAGGACTTTTGCGGCGTCGCGTACTTCTTGCGGAAGCGTTCAACACGGCCGGCAACGTCCATGACCTTGTGTTTGCCCGTGTAGAACGGATGGCAAGCGGAGCACACGTCGGTCGTGAAACTACCGCGCGTCGATCGGGTAACGACGACCGAGCCACATGCACAGTTGATCGTCGACATGACGTAGTTGGGGTGGATGTTCTGCTTCATCGTGGGCTCCTTGGGTCGGAACGAAGGGCCGGAGCTAGTAGCACGCGCCCTTTCGAGATCGCAAGGAAAATCTGACGCGGTTTCACTTTGTCCATGAGCCGGGTTGGGTCGGCACGATTTTTTCCAGCTTGATGAAGAAACCCACCACCTCAGCGTTGACGCCGGGGCGCTTGTGGTTAGTTTCGTGCCCGAAACTGAGCCGCGAAGCCGGAAGCTCACGAAGATCGGAATGATTCCGCAGGGTTACGGCTCATGAAGTTATTTACGTCGGGGTTTGGCTTTCCCGGCTAGCCAGCGCCGCGGCAGACCGCGGTCGACTCTTTCGGAGGATTCCATGGGCAAGATTATCGGCATCGACTTGGGCACGACGAACAGCGTGGTCGCTGTGATGGAGGGCAAGGAGCCCAAGGTCATCGTCAATGATGAAGGATCGCGAATTACGCCGTCCGTCGTCGCCTTCGACGACAAGGGGGAAGTTCTCGTCGGTCAAATCGCCAAACGTCAGGCCGTGACAAACCCAACGAACACGGTCTACTCCGCCAAGCGTTTCGTGGGTCGTCGTTACGACGAGGTCCAGGAAGAAGCGAAGCGCGTTCCGTACAAGGTCACCAAAGGCAAGAACAACGACGCGTGCATCGACATCCGCGGCAAGACGTATTCGCCGCCCGAGGTGTCGGCGAAGGTGCTGCAAAAGCTCAAGAAGGCCGCCGAAGACTACCTTGGTGAAAAGGTCACCGAAGCGGTCATCACGGTGCCTGCGTACTTCAACGATGCGCAACGCCAAGCCACGAAAGACGCGGGCCGCGTTGCTGGTCTCGAGGTCAAGCGCATCGTCAACGAACCGACCGCCGCCGCACTCGCGTACGGCCTCGACAAGAAGAGCGACGAGATCATCGCCGTGTACGACTTCGGTGGTGGCACGTTCGACATCTCGATCCTCGAAGTTGGCGACAACGTCGTGCAGGTTATCTCGACAAACGGCGACACGCACCTCGGTGGTGACGACGTCGATCACTTGGTGATGGATTGGCTCATCGCCGAGTTCAAGAAGGACACGGGCATCGATGTCGCGAACGACAAGATGGTGCTCCAACGTCTCAAGGACGCAGCAGAGCAAGCGAAGATCGAGCTCAGCAACGTGCAAGAGACGACGATCAACTTGCCGTTCCTCACGGCCGATGCTTCGGGACCGAAACATCTCCAGAAGCAACTCAGCCGCGCCAAACTCGAGCAGATGATTCGTCCGCTCATCGATCGCACGATGGAACCCGTGCGCAAGGCCCTGTCGGACGCGAAGAAGACGGCGCAACAGATCGACGAAGTCGTCCTCGTCGGTGGCTCGACGCGTATTCCGCTCGTGCAAGAGACGGTGAAGAAGTTCTTCGGAAAAGAACCGCACAAGGGCGTGAATCCGGACGAAGTCGTGGCGATCGGTGCCGCGGTGCAAGCCGGTGTTCTCTCGGGCGATGTGAAGGATCTCGTGCTGCTCGACGTGACGCCGTTGTCCCTGGGCGTGGAAACGCTCGGTGGCGTCATGACGGTGATGATTCAGCGCAACACGACGATCCCGACGCAGAAGAAAGAGATCTTCTCGACGGCAACGGACAGCCAACCGTCGGTCGAAGTGCACGTCCTCCAAGGCGAACGCACGGAAGCTCGGTACAACCGCACGCTCGGTCGATTCCACCTCGAAGGGATCATGCCGGCGCCGCGTGGCATGCCGAAGATTGAAGTCACGTTCGACATCGACGCCAACGGCATCTTGAGCGTGCACGCGAAGGACACGGCAACGGGCAAGGATCAACGCATCACGATCACCGCGTCGGGTGGCCTCAAGGAAGAGGACATTCAACGAATGGTGCGCGAAGCAGCCGAGAACGAGGCCGAAGACAAGCGTCGTCGCGAAGAGATCGAGCGTCGCAACAAGCTCGATAGCCAGTGCTACCAGATCGAAAAGATCATCAGCGAGAACAAAGACAAACTCCCCGAAGGAGACGTCTCGACGCTCACTGGACTCATCGCGGAAGGTCGTGCCGCGATCGAGAAGCAGGACGACAGTGCGGTGCAAACAGCTCTCGAGAAGCTCGAGAAAGAAATGCATCGCGTGGCGAGCGTCATGTACGGCAAGGACGGAGCGCCTGGTGCTGGTCCTGGAGCGCCGGGTGGTGCTGCGCCGCCCCCTGCAGGCGACAAAGGGAAGGGCAAAGACGGCGTGATCGACGCCGAGTTCGAAGAAGGATCGTGATCGATCCAGAGCCGTGGGAGCATCGCGACTCGCCTGAGTTCACGTGATGCTCCCGCGACAAACCAACGCGCTCGAACGCTACGTTTCGAGCGCGTTGTCGTTTGACAAACCCCACACAAAACGCAGCTCATGCCGCAAGCATCGCGGCGTTTACGCCAAGACGAACCTGCATCGATTACGGCGCGGGCGGGACGGAATCGTCATCCGGAGGCGGCGTCGGAGTTTCGATAATGATTTCGCCACTGGACTTGCCAGTGTCGGCGGGCTTGGGGCCAGGTGCGCTTTCGCTTGATGCTCCAGGCTTGGTCTTGGACTTGTTCGGGCCCAAAGGTTTGCCCGTGTACTTCGGCGTCGGAGCTTTGCTCGTCGCGGGTTCCGCGAACCCATTCGATGGTGACGGCACGACGACGACGGGTGGAGGTTCGGGCATGCTGACGGCTGAAGCCGACGGCAACGTCGGCGAGTCTGGCGGCAACATGTTCGACTGCACGACGGCATAAGCAACGCCGCCTGCAACCAAGACAAACACCACCAAGACAAACCAGAGCGTTTTGCTCTTGCGCGAACCATCGAGTTCCGGAGGCGGAGAGATCCGATCCTCGCGGGTGCTGACAGGCACGGCAGCGGGTTGTGTTGGCGCAGGGGCCGCAGCGGGAGCTGGAGCCGCTGCTGGTGCCAGCATGTTTGGATCGAAAACGGGAGCGCCAAGGTTCGTGGTTGCCGGTTGCGGAGGCGCAGCTGCGGCTGGCGCACGAGGCATCGGCGTCGCCGTAGGCGGTAGCGCCTCTACACCTGAACCTGGCGTGGGAAGCCTTGTCGAAGGACCGCTGGGTCGCGCCGGCGGAACTGGAGTTGCTGCAGGAACGGCACCGGCCGAGGAAGGCTTTGCAGGCGGCGGAGCAGCAGCAGGTGCCGATGCACTTGTCTCGACAACCGGCGGCTCTTCATCGAAGTCGAAATCGAAGTCATCGATTTCCTGCTCGGCCAGTTGTTGCGGCGGAGCTTCGACAACTTTCGGCGCGGCTTGCGTAGGCGGCAGTGCTGGCGGACGGCGAACGGACGCTGGTGCAACCGGCGACGGACTCAGTCCGGGTTTGGTTCCACGAACCGATGATGGACCTGTGGAAACAGGCGGCGGACGAACCGATGTGGGACGTGGTGGAGGCGCACCACGCATCGCTTCGGGAACTGAGGCAACGACGCGGGCGAGAGCTTCGGCAAGTTCGCGTGCGCTTTGAAATCGTTTGGTTCGATCGCGGTCACAGGCTTTGGCAAACCACGTGTCGAACGCAGTGGATACGCCCGGAAAAACCTTCGAGGGAACGGGCGGATCGGCGATGGAAATCTTGATGAGCAGGTCGCCGACGCCTTCGCTGTCGAAAGGCAAATCGCCAACGACGCACTGGTAGGCGATGACGCCGATGGCCCAAAGATCAGTCCGAGAATCAACCTCGGTCGTACCTTTGACCTGCTCGGGACTCATGTAGTGAGGTGTGCCGATCAGCGTTCCGATGCCGGTTTTTTGCATCGTGGCTTTGGCCGGATCGGTCACTTTGGCGACGCCGAAATCAAGCACTTTGACGATTTCTTCATCGTCGTTGTTGCAGAGAAAAACGTTCTCCGGCTTGAGGTCGCGATGAACGATGCCGGCAGCATGAGCGCGGGCGAGAGCGCGACAAACCTGCGTGATGATCTTGGATGTCTCGCGAAGAGAGAGTCGTCCGCGTTTGTCGAGACGCTCGAAAAGATCTTCGCCTTCGAGCAGCTCCATGACGATGAACGGTTGGCCGTCATGGATGCCGTGGTCGAGGATCTGCACGACGTGTGCGCTGCGAAGTTGAGCAGCAGCCGTTGCTTCACGTTTGAAGCGTTCGCGAGCATCTTCACGTTTCGCCAGTTCGGGATCGATGAGTTTGACGGCGACGTGCGTATTCAGCGCCAGATGATCGGCAATCCAAACAGCGCCTTGCGAACCCTGCCCGAGAGGTCGGACGAGCCGATAGCGATCGCTCAGAACTCGGCCTGCCTCGAGGTCCATCAGGGGTCCGTAGAGTAGTTTGGCACGAGGCTATCTGTCGAGAGTGGGGCGCGGAGAATCACCCCTTGGTCTCCTTCATGAGATCTCGCCAAGCCTCGTAGGTCAGCTCCGGATAGATATAGTCGCCCTCGAAATTCGTGTGATGAAGCATGCGCCGAGCGACATCGAAAATGAGTTGACTCACGTCGTCGCCTGGTCTCGCAGAAGCGAGTTTGGCGGCATCTTCGCGAATCATCGCATGGTGCCGCATGGCCACACCGACTTCGGCGCCGAGTCCACGACGTTCGAGCGCGGGGAAAACATTGCGCTCTTCGTACGCCATGTGTCGTTCCATCGGGCCGCACAAAAAAGCCACGAGACTTGCGCGTTCAGCAAGGGCTGCATCTCGCGATGTCTGCGCGACTTTCATCAGCCGACTAGCCATCTCGCGCGCACGATCTTCTTCTTCGAAGAGGGCTGCGAGCAAACGGTCGTATTCCATGTCGTCACGACTTGCGTAGATCACTTTTGAGCCGTTGGGGAGAGTGTGCGGTTCAGCCATGCGCTACTTTTTTTGGTCGCCGGCTTTGGCCTTCGCCAACGCGGCCAGGCGACTGGTCACCCCGTGAGCCACCATGGTGAGCACTTGCTTTTCGAGAGCTTTTGGGTCTTTGGGGTCTCCACCAAACGCAATGCGGCTCTTTGCACTGGGTCCACCTTCGAGTCGCCCGATGACGGTGCAACGAATTCTGAGCACGTCACCTCGTTTTTCGACGACGTATTCGAGGATTCGAGCTTGGAGGAGCACTTTGCCCGACTTGCCGAAATCTGCTTTGCGACTGGCTTCTTTGAGGAGTCCGCGAAGCGTTTTGGCGATGCGCGTTCCGTCCTTGTGCGTGGGCGAGGCTTCCACACGCGTCCATTCTACATCAGCCTTGGGTTTGGCATGGACGACAGTTGGGGAAGCAACGGCAGCGAGCATTGCAAATGAGGCAATGACGAGGGTCGAGCGCAAACGGAGCATGAGCGCACGATAACGAGGTGCACGGACGTGGGCCAAGAATTGGGGCAAAAAAACGAGGGCGGCTAAATTTCGACGTGATTTCGCATAAATGACGCATCCGGAATGCGGAGACTCGCAACCGTTGCGTTGCGGACAAACGCAACCATCAAGTATTCTCGAATTAACGCCTTGACAAACGTATTCGATTCACCGGCAGCGTTCACAGTGTTTGACGACATAGCCTTGGTATCGAATCCAATTCTTGATTTCGTAAAACCAATTTTTCGACCCTCATGGCGATTCGCAATCGCCGTGTCGGTATTGATCAACTCGCGTCGTGGTAGGTCCCACTTGGCCGAAGTCGAATGACCCACGCACGACACGAGCTACCCCGTGAGGCGACACTCGAGGTCATTTCACTACAAACATTTTTGCCGCATGCGAACAA
>JBGAOI010000336.1:0-7876 GCA_044221885.1 Polyangium sp. (in: bacteria) | reverse complement strand
GGAAACTGAGCTGGCAGCGATACACGTAATGCGATGGGCCTTGGCCTTTTCGTTCCGCGGTCGTGAGTCCATCGGCGGGACCGACTTCGCACACATCTGGCCCGAGCAATCGTTCGTCGAGCAAAACCCCTGCTCCAACGGGCGCGACGACCGCGATGTAATCGAAGGCGTATTTATCGGGCGTTAGAAATACGTAATCCGCGCGCGCTTGCTCGAAGGGCGGTACGATGAGCATACTCGGGTCGCCCCCGGGAAAGCCTCGTTTTACGCCCACCGCGTCTTGACTGGCCATGACTTGCGCCACGTGAATCGGTTCGGTGCTTTCGGCCATGAAGTCGCGATACGCAATGACTTCGCGAAAATCACCAAGCCACTTGAGCGTGATGACATCATCCGGCGCGGGAAGCGTCGTTTTGATGACGGCACCATTTTTAGAAGCCGCAATGAAACGCACGTAATCGGGTTCGGGAACTTCTGCTGTAAGGGCTCCAGCGGCCGTCACCATGCGTGATCGTAATGGATTGTGCGCCAGGGCAAACGATTTTCCTGCCGTGCGTACCGGATCGAGCTGATCTTCGAGATGATCGGCGCAACAACGTCGTTGCGACAAACTCGGGAAATGGGGCGAATCGGAAGCTTCGCCGCCTGAGAAAACCGCAATGGGACGATCGGATTCGATCAGAGAACCTGTGAAATCAGCATTAAAATCCGCAGTTTCCAAGTTCAAGACATCGAAGGCATCCAGTTTCGCTTCAACAATCCCGTTGATGGGAGTTTCCGGAATGGGCCCTCCGCCAACGACCCTTGCTTTCGTTCTTACGCGCACGGTCGTATCGGGGAAGGTTCCGACAATCGTCAAGAACGCGCGAAGGTTTGTCGGAAAATTCGGGTTGAAATTCGTGTCGGGATCATCCGTTGCGGCAATCGTTTGCGGCCAACCCGCAACGACATATGACGTCACGAGGCTGCCATCGCTGCCAAAGGACAATGCTTCCCGTGGTTTCAAGAGCGACGCGTCATTCGAGAAAACCGCTACGTTTTCCAATGGATTGAATTGATAGGCAACGACGGGGAAATCCGTGCGCACTCGAAAAGCATGCCGTGTGAGCGCGGTGTGCGTTCCTGTATCGTATTGGCCTTCTGGGCTTCCGTCGACTTCACGCGGGCCAAGTTTGAACACGGCCAAGTTTAATGGCGCAATGATTGCCGAAGCGATTTCATTGACTTTCGGTGCAGCACCAGGAACGCCGTCGTCTTGGGCAATATGCACGGACACGGCGACATCCGGATGCGGATTCGAGATGACCACGGCAAATTGTTGAGCTGCGGCATTACTCGTTGCATCGATCATCGCGTTATCGAGGTCAACGGCCCAGTATTCGCACCCAACATTGCTTTTTTCAACGGCCGCTTGCCCACAGAGGTCCACGCACGTACCGGCGCGGCACGCGCTGCCTTTGGCAATTTCGCACGTTTCGACGAATGTGCTGACATCTCCGGTGTTATCGCAACGAGCCACGTCTTGTCCGTCGCAATAAGACTGGTCCGGAATGCACGTTTTGCATTGATAAAGCACCGGAACACAAATCAAGCCGTCATCGGCGCAATTCTTTTGTTCCGCCCAATCGATTCCGGTCCCCCCGCCATAATCGGTACAAATTTCAATGCCTTTTTGTGTACATCGTTGTTGTCCAACGGTGCACTTGGGCGGTGGAGGCGGCCCAGGATCAACGGGTTCCCAGCGCGAAGCTTTATCGAAGCAGCTTACGACGGCCGCGGCAAAAAATGCCGTGATGGCGTACCGAACAAGCCGCGTCGATACGTGGGGTGCGGTTTGCATTTTCATAGGAACGAATTGAAGTACTCGAGCGAGTAGGCGGTCATGCCGGACGGCTGGATGTCACGATATCGAAGCGATCCGTAATTGAATCCCGTCACGCGCGCGCCATAGATGCCAATGGTGATGGGACCCACGGGCAAACCGCCATCGGGGAAGGTCAGTAGCGACAAACTCGGCAATTCGATCGCATGCGAACCTCGAGGAACCACCACGGTCCATACGATGAGCCCATCGCCGCTCGATATCTTGTACACGGACAAATCAATGGGCGAGCCGCCATTGGCAAAACTCGTGGTCAAGTGCCGACCATCCCAGCCGCCACCCGAGACGGGTTTTTCCAAAATGGGAATGCCCACGAAACCTTCGATCAAAGGATTGACGGAGGTGCTCGTCGTGAGGACGCGACCGACGACGGACATCGGCGCCGAGCCTTGCGCACCCGTGACCGCACGCGCGGACGAATAATACGTGCTTCCTGCAAGCGATCCATCGAGCGCGGGCAAACCTACGAACGAAATGGGGCCAGCGAGAGGCAACAGCGGCGTCTTTAATCCCGCCGGCAAAAGCGCATAGCCATCGTTGCCGAGCATGACGGTCACCGTGGCTTTCATGCGATCCGGCCCCTTGGGACCCGGCGATGGCGGATTCACGTCCATCGTCAAGGCTTGATCAAGCGTTCGATCCATCGTGATGTAAACGTCTGGCGTGACAATGCCGGGTTTGACGCTGACCCCTTTGACCGTTCCCATGGCATAGGCTGTGAATTTCGGCGAATTGCCTGTCGTTTCGAGACCCGCCAAGGCATAAAGCGCTCGATTGCCAGCGTAACTCGAAAGTTCGAATCGATAGCCAATTTCTCCCGGTGCATCGGGCAAAATGGCAGAGGATGCATTGGGCTGCTGAAATGTGCCCGTTGGATCCGAACTGGCAAGAAAAACATACGCCGCTTCGCGCTCATTCGGACCCGGGGCAGGGATGTTGAGCCACGCGGCCTTTTTGAATTCGTTTCCGCCCTGCCAAACCAGTTCTCCACGTATCCCGCCAGGCGTCGAGGGTTTGCCCCCAACGGGCGGTGGATCGCCCATCGTGGCGCACGTGGGACTGAGGACCGGATCGAGATACACCGTGACCGTATCCACGGGCACGTCCACGAATGAAATGGGGCTATGGCAACGACCAGCAATCGTAATGGTACGTGGGCCATTCAAGAGGGGACTCGAAAAGACGGCGACGCCTGTCGCATCCGCAAGCGTCGTCATGCCGTTTGCCATGTCCGTACCCACGATGACCACGGCCCCGGGAACAGCGTCTCCCGTGTAGTTGTCGTACACGAGCACTTTCAGGTTTCCTGCCAGGGGTGCTCCAGACAAACCACCCTTGAACCCGTTCGAGCTGTCTTCGTAGGTATACCCATCGAGAACGGTGATGGTTTGTCCGTCGCCAGGATCGACAGAAATAGGTTTGGCGCCCGGTGTACCTTTGGGCACGGTGCAGGTGAGCGACGTGGGCGAATTGACAGTGAGTGTCGAGCAGGCTTTGCCGCCGATTTTCGCAACGGTCGAGGCTGTGAAATTCGTTCCTTCGCCGGCGATTTCAATCACCGTGCCGCCCGCGACCGGACCTGTTGCAGGTGTCGCTTGCAGGGCGTCGTAGGCATATCCACCGGGCAGCGAACGCTTTGTCGATTCGTCGTCGCCTTTTTGCACCGTGAGGACCACCGGACCGGCTTTGCTCGGAGGGACGCTGATTTGCATGCGCGTCGGGTCGACGGGAACGAGGGTCGCGGCGTCCGCTTCGACTTCGCCAAACCAGACCCGTGTTTTCGAAGTAAAACCATTGCCGCGAAGGAGAACTCGGTTGCCACCGGTGAACGGCCCATGCGCAGGATCGGCTCCGATGATCGCGTAAGGGTCGGTGACCTTCGCGTCCGGGGTCGCATCGATCACGAACCCGCCATCGCCGAAGTCGATTTGCTCTCCGGGATTGTCCTGGTCGGTTTGTCGCCGAACACCCTCCGGCGCGCCAGCGATGCACGCTCCGAGGACAAACGCTGTTGTTCCAAAGGGAAGGGCGAATTTTACGAAGCGAGAGGATATTGAGCGCACGTGCTCAGTCTACGCGCGGACCGACCTTCGTGCGACCCTTCGGCAACACGTTGGAGCCAACATCCCTGTTGAGCTCAAACGTTCTTGCTACCCACGAGACGCGCTTGTTTTTCAGCAAGGGCGCGGACGTCTTCGAGTTCTTGTTCAGGAAACGCTTCGGCGAACTGCACCGCAACGGCGTAAGGCCACATATCGGACATCTCGACGCTGCGCCTTTCATCGCGAACGACACGCCCTTTGGTCACCCGCGCTTGGCCAACGTCTCCCGTCAGATACAGATGCAGCGTGATGTCGTCGCCGATGTTCAAACGCGCGACGGTCATGAGCAGCACGCCCGTGACGCTCAGATCGCGGATCATCGCTGGGCATTTGATCCCGTTGCCCAGATCCACTTCCGCCGGGAAAAACGCTTGGTGACGCAGCGCAATTCGCCGATCAGACGCGGAAGGCGGCGGAGGTTCGGAGCTCATTGCGTGAACTTCAGGATCATGACCGCTCATCAGCAACACCTTGGCATGTTCGCGCGACGAACTGGCGCTCACGTGATGGACATCATCCCGCGCGATCGGGCGTCCTGACAAGGGGGCCGCATGGCTTTGCGTATGTTCGTCGGTGACTCACGGAGATGTCGGGTTTTTCCTGTTTCGTTCGTCGTCGACGCTTCGAGCCACCGTGTCGATCAGCGTATTGAGGTCGAAGGGCTTCTTGAGAAACGCCGAGCAGCCGAGTTCTCGTACTTGTTGCCGCATCTCTGCAGCGCTCATCATCACCACGGGCAAGTGGCTCAAACGCTCGTCTTCGCGCATGAGTCGCAACATTTCGGGCCCATCGACAATGGGCATCATGCAATCGAGCAACACCAGGTTGACGGGTCTCTCGCGCAGCCTTGCCAGACCCTCGCGGCCATTGGCGGCCGTGATGACCTCGTAACCTTCAGACGAAAGCAGATCACCGAGCACGTCGACGATGTCGAATTCGTCGTCGACGATGAGAACGGTTTTCACGGTTTGTCCTCGCGAAAAATTCTGCACCACCACCGTGGATACACCCTCAATCCGTCGCTCGATACGCGCAGCCGTTGCGGTGAATAGGCATGTGGTCCTGCTTGGACTTTCTGGGACGTCACGAAACGTCGCACGTGCCCTGCCCAGATGTATTCGCTCAAGAGCAAAACATTGTCGGCTGAACCCGGCGCGATGGTTTCGCGTGGTGAATGTTTTGAGGTCGAACTTTCAGTCAGCACGGATGTGCATCCAAGGCTCGTGAGGCGAGCAAGCAGCGCGGTAAAGAAACGCGGCAAACGATCGGGATACGTGAGCATCGCGGAGAACGCCTCGATTCCGTCGATAAAGACGCGCTGTGCACCATGACGCTCGACATGTTCGAGCAGAGTCCAGGCGATCCCGTCGATCGACGTTTCGATGGCGGGAAACCACAAGGTGTCCAACGCGCCACGAGCCAACGAATGGGACAGGTTCATACCAATGGCATCGGCTTGCTGTATCAACCGTGCGGGACCTTCGCGCAAACCGACGTAAAGAGCGCGTTCGTCTTGGCTGAGCCCCGTGGCCAAAAAACTCGAACCGAGGAGGGTTTTTCCTGTACCCGAGGGGCCGATGAGCACCGTAGTCGACGTCTCGAGCACACCTCCACCCAGCATGGAGTCGAGCCCCGCGACGCCAAACGCCAAGCGTCGAAATGGCCGCTCTGGTGCTGAACTTGGCGGAAGCGGGAGCGATTCCACGCGCGGATGACCATGAAAGCCAGTCGCATTGATCTCGATGGCGTGCATGCCCAATGCATACGATGTCGCTCGCATCTTCTCGACCGTCAGTTCCCGCACGACGCGCGACCCATGCGTACGTTTGTCGAAGCGCAAAATGCCGTCGACCGTTCCCGTTTCCGGTTCGGGTTCCGCGATACGCGATACGAGGGACAGCAGGAGTGTCGTGCACGCGGTCAAACTCGCCGATGTCGCCAAGCGCAGTAAAAATCGTTTGAACGCGGTGGTTGTCGAGGCAAACTCTTTCGCCGTGTTGAGGCTGTCGATGACCAAAAGCGATGCCGAGTTCTCGCGGATGGTCCGGGTGAGCAAGTCGAGCAAGCCATCGAGGCCCGCTTGTTCGAGCACGCTGTGACCGCTCATGTAGACGATGCGTCGTGAGACGAGTTCTTCGTTGAAGAAGGAAAAACTCGCGAGATGGGTCAACATGCGCGCATGCGATTCGGCGAGCAGTGTGATGTAGACTGCGTTGAATCCCGAGGCGGCTCGATGAAATGCCACTTGGTTGGCGAAGATGGTTTTTCCCGAACCAGGACGACCCACGATGAGCTGCACACTCCCGGGCATGAACCCGCCCGCGAGGATGAGGTCGACACCACGCATACCCGTTCCAATTCGTTCGCCCGTGGGTTGAGCTGATCCGTCGTTCGCCATCGGTAATCGTTGTGATGTCGTGGAACGAAGGAACGTTGCGTCGGATGAATTTCCCGCTGTGGCGTTGACAAGGTGAACATTGCAAGGCAGGATGCGCGCCCCGTTTGGCCGGTACTTCGGTCAAGCGGAATCCACACGTTCCCCCGGCATGCGCCCACGCAGGTGGGACCTCGAAATCGGTGCTTGCTCCTTAGACGGAGGAAGTTGTTTCGGGGATGGGGAGCGGAGGCAACAACCGAAAGGATTGCGTGTCATGTCTGATTCTTCGATGGCCAGTGCTGCCGCAGCCGGCGCGTTTGTCCCGCCCGCTGCTGGTGAATTCCCTCTCCCGCTTCGCTCGCTGCTCGATGCCGGCGTCCACTTTGGTCATCAGACCAAGCGTTGGAATCCGAAAATGCGCCAGTACATCTACGGCGCGCGTAACGGAATCCATATCGTCGACCTCGATCAAACGGTGCGCCTCTTCAAGAAGGCGTACGACTTCGTCGTCGATGCAGTCGCTCGTGGTGGCCACATTCTGTTTGTCGGGACGAAGCGCCAAGCGCAAGACATCGTTCAAGAAGAAGCCCGCCGTTGCGGAATGTACTTCGTGACAAACCGCTGGCTCGGTGGAACGCTCACGAACTTCCGCACCATCAAGCAGGGCCTCGACCGTCTCCGTACGCTCGAGCGCATGAAGGAAGACGGGACGTACGAGCAGCTTCTCAAGAAAGAGGTCGTCAAGCTCGAGAAGGAGCGCGAGCGTCTCGAGAAGTACCTCGGCGGATTGAAGGGCATGGCGTCCGTTCCCGCGGCGATCTTCGTGATCGATCCGCATCAAGAAGCGATCGGCGTCAACGAAGCCCGCAAACTCAACGTCCAGGTCATTGGAATCACCGACACGAATTGCGATCCCGATCAGATCGACTTCGTGATTCCCGGCAACGACGATGCCATTCGCTCGATTCGTCTCATCACGGCACGTATTGCCGATGCGGCGATGGAAGGTATGCAACGTCGTAAGGATTCGGATCGCGACCAAGACCGTGAGCGACCGAATGCTGGCGCCGCACAAGGTGGCGGCGGTGGTGGCGGTGGTGGTCGTCGCGACGAAATCAGCGTTTACCAAGGTGGCCGTCGCGGTGGCGGTGGTCGTCGTGGTGGTGGCGGCGGTGCCGGTGGCGGTGCTGCTGGCGGCGGCGGAAGCAGCGAGTAACCGTCGCATTCATCCGAGCCGGCCGTCGACACGCGACACGAACGCCGGCTCGATCGAACTCCGTTCATCGAGGGACGTTTGGGCTGCCAAACTCAGCCAACGTCCCTTGTCGTTCAGGTTTTTCTCAGTAGAACAGCGAATCACATTTCTGGAGGAATACGGGCCATGTCCGGCATCAACGCGCAAGCAATCAAAGAACTCCGCGAGCGAACCTCGGCGGGCATGAGCGATTGCAAAAACGCCCTCGTCGAAGCTGAGGGCGACATGGAAAAAGCGGTCGAGATCATCCTGAAGAAGGG
>JBGAOI010000335.1:0-7879 GCA_044221885.1 Polyangium sp. (in: bacteria) | reverse complement strand
GCTCTGCTCGTTCGGGACAAAGCGGTGGCCACTTTGGCCAAAGCAGAAATCGATAAATACAGCTTTTATCGCGGCCCCAGGCTTTTGCGCATGGAGGTGCGTCTTGCAGCAACTGCTCAGGTGACTGATGTGGAAAAACTCGTGGATGGCGCCATGAACGACTTGGCGACGAAACCGCCAACCCCCGAAGAAATGCTCCGCGCCCGACGAAGACTCGAAACGGCGCTCGCGTTGCGCCTCGCATGGACGCGGGATCGCGCGATTGATTTGGGTCAGTACGAACTTGGGTTTGGCGACGCGAAAATTCTCACCCGAGCCTTTGATCGCATTGCGGCGGTCACGGCCGACGACGTGCAAAAAGCGGCGGCCAAGTATTTGGACAAGACGCGCCGATCGGTCATCGAAACGCGCCCGCGTGTGAAAAATGACGCATCGACGGCCATGGTAGGTGCGTTATGAATCACCTCGGCGCGTCGTTTGTCTTAACCACATTTCTTGCATTGGGCTGCGGAGGAACGTCGATTGTCCCGCCGCGCAAGGTCGTTCAAGAAAAACCATTGCCTACGGCTTCGCCGGCGGACCCTCCAGCCCCGAAAGAACCTCCGCCCGATTCGCTGCCTTCGAGACAAATCGCGTCGGTGCCCGCAACTTGGGCCGAATTGCCCAATGGTTTGAAAATCGTGAGTCGAACCAATCGTTCGATTCCGGTGGTTCAATTACGCGTCGCGGTTCTCGCTGGTTCGTCCGTCGACGGGGAAACAACGGGCTTGTCTGCATTGTGTGCCAAAGCGATGGCTTCGTCGGGCACAGGAATCATGGACGACATGCAATTTCAAGGAAAGCTGGAAGCGCTCGGGGCCAGTCTTTCCGTGGATGTGAATTCGGATCGCGTCGTTTATGGTTTGTCCGTCGTGAGTTCGCGATTGGGAGATGCGGTCGATTTGATGTCGCAACTCATGACCAAACCGCGGCTTGGGGAACGAGACGTCGAGCGGGTGCAAAAGCAGTTTGCCGAAGAATTGGAAGAAAACGCTCGAAGTGACGGACACTGGGGCGTGATGATGATGATGCATCGCGATCTTTTTGACTTGCCGAGCGAACACCACCCTTATGCGTCGTATGACGCCACCGCTCTCGATGTTCGGAAGCTCAAACCTGCGGATTGCAAAGAATGGCACCGCAAGTAT
The DNA here is from genome assembly GCA_044221885.1 of Polyangium sp. (in: bacteria). GTDB lineage: Bacteria > Myxococcota_A > Polyangia > Polyangiales > Polyangiaceae > Polyangium. Next base: position 6,692 of record JBGAOI010000335.1, on the reverse strand, counting down.
TTCACCGCTTCGAATGTTTTGGTGGCGGCCGGCGGCGATGTGGATCCTCAAAAATTGAAGACGTTCGCGGCCAAAGGATTTGGTTCGCTTTCGAAAAAAGCTGCGCCCAGCGGGTCATTCACGGATCCCATGCCGACGGCAGGACAGAAAATCACGTTGGTAGAACGCGCGGGAAGTACGCAAAGCGAAGTGGCGATTGGTTGTCTGGGGCCGAAAGGAACGGATACCGCGTATGCTCCGTTTGTTGTCGCGGGTGGAGTCATTGGTGGGATTTATTCGGGGCGGCTCTGGAACGACGTTCGCGAAAAACAAGGCTTGGCATACATTACATTCTCGTCACTGGACACGTATGCCAATGGCCCTTCCGTGTTTTACCTGTACGCACAGACGCAAAATGAGTCGACAGGCAAAGCTCTCCGCGTTTTGCTCGATCACGCGGAAACTCTAGCGGCAGAATCACCCACGGCTGCCGAGGTCGACATCGCGTCGAAGTATTACGTTGGCAATCGTTCCATCGACCGGAGTCAGCCGCAGTATTTGGTGGAAGAACTCGCGGAATCATGGGTGCAGCGTCAATCCGAAGATTCCAATGCCGAATTGGAACGCGCGGTTCTCAAAGCAACGCCGGATGACGCTCGAAAAGCATTCGCGGAATTCGCTCGACCCGGTCATTGGACCATCGTCGTATCCGGAGATTCGAACAGCATCGGTTCCGAGTTACAAAGATTCGGTGAGGTCAAGGTTGTCGACCCGACCCAGAACTTCAATCGCATCAAAACGCTGCCGTTCGTGAGCAAGTAAGATCCGCTGTGGTCAAACGTCGAAATCGCGGGATCGCAATGGTTTCTGCGAATGGTTTTCATTCGTGCAAGGTCACGCACGTGGCTCAATACAGTGAAGACCGTAATCGTTACAGATTTGGCCCATACGTCATTGGCGCGGTCCTTGCTTTGTTATTCGCTGCGCCATGCACAAGCTGAAACGGCATGGCCCTCGGCGGAGCGGAAGGGCTCGCTCCCCCGAGGACTGCGCCGTTTCATTTTGACGAACTCGACTTGGACGACTTCGCAACTTCGGATGTCGTGGGTTTGTCCGAGATGAGATGCACATCGCGTTGTGGAAACGGGATGCAGATCCCTTTTTCGCGGAACGCAGCAAGAATCGCAAACCGCAAATCCGACGCGACTTCTTCATCAAGCGGGGCTTCGGGTACCCAACACAAAAGCGAAAAGTCGAGGCTCGAGTCGCCGAACTTTTCAAGACGCACCAGCGGTGACGGTTCTTCGAGCACCTTGGGATGCTCGTTCGCTACCTCGATCAGCGTTTCACAAACGAGATCGACGTTGCAGTCATAAGCAACGCCCACCTTTACATGCATACGCAGACGCGGGCTTGGAACGGATTGGTTGATGACGCGTCCCGAAACGAGCTCCATGTTTGGAATGAGCAACGTCACTTCGTCGCGCGTGAGGATTCGAGTCGCGCGTAGACCAATGTCGACGACGGTTCCACTGACATCACCGACTTGAATTTCGTCGCCCTTTTTCACCGGCCTCTCGAGCAACACAATGATTCCGGAAACGAAGTTCGAGGTGACGTTTTGCAGGCCCAACCCGACGCCAACGAGGAGCCCTGCAGAGCCGGCGATGAGCGCGTTGACGTTCACGCCGATCGTGTTGAGCGCGATGGCGAGGCCCAAGAAGATGAGCACGTAGCGGGTGATCTGAGCGATCGCGGCCGCGACCCCGTCGGGTTGTCCGTGGCGTTTGAGTCCAGCACGAATGGCAAATCCGATGATTTGCGCGGCTGAACGAAAGGCGAAAAAGATGAGGAAGGCGATGAGAATCGCCGCAAGTGTCACGGGGGTACCCGACAACGTCACGAGCGGGTACTGGATGACTTTTTCAACTCGAGATGCCAGGTCCACGAAAGGAACGCATCATGTTTTGCGGATGGAACACAAGCGGCGCGTGCGTCCTTTCAACCTGAACAACATCCCTGAACAACTGCCTGAACATGGGCCTGAACAAAATGATCCAAAAACTATGCACTCGTTCAGTGGCTGGTGTAGGGTCGCCTCATGATGACACCGCAACACATCGCTCCCTATGTTCTCCGCGCGTTGGCCCAAGCTCAGACCGAAGGTCGCTGCATGGACCTCGAAAATTTGTCCCGAGAAATCGAGGTTCGTAAGGCGGACGTGCGCAAAACCGTGACTGCTCTGCATCAGCAGGGACTTGTCGACGCTTTGCGGATGCGTTTGTCACTCCAAGGATTCGTCATGGGCCGAGCCATGATGAAGGCCAACCTTGGACCGATTCAACGACCGGCTCGGACATCGGAAACACCTGAACAAAACACTGAACAAACGGAAGCGGCCTGACGCGTACGTTCCGCCCGTGCACATCGCCCGAGGAGCTTGGCCGTGAGCCGTTGTGGGAGTATGGGGATGAGCCATGAGCCATTCCGCCCTGTCCTCGCTTGGTGTTGCCCGCGCGCTCGTCATCGTTGGAGCAGCAACGATTGTTTCACTGGGATGTAGCAAGAGTTCGTCGGAACAACCGGCACCTGCGGCATCAGCGTCAACAACGGCGACATCGGAAGCGAAACCAGATGCGAAGGGCATTGAGGCCGCGACAAACGATGCAGCCATCGTCGATTTGGCGAAGAAGACGCTGGGCTGCAAGTGGACAGCGTTTGGCTTTGATGCAAAGTGCCCGGAGCTGAAGACGCTCATCGAAAGTGAAACGATTCGTGACGGCAAAGGTGACGGCACGCTCGTGAACTTTCTGGAAGATTCGAACGAGCAAGTTCGATGGCTGGGCGCACGTGCGCTCACGCAACGGGGCAAGACGTTTCGTACGGACAAACAATTGGCCGAACGAATCGTGAAAGCTGCCGAAGCGGAGAAAGCAAAAGTGATCGCGCAGGAGCTTGGTGGCGTCGCAGGAGGCATCAAGCATGCGGAAACCGGGCTGGGCGAACGCATCAAGACGATGGCGAAAAGCCACGAAGTGCAGCAGATGCGCACGAGTCTGATGGCGCGAATGCTGTTTTCGAATGGCGAGACGCTGTACGACTTCGTGAAAGACATCGCGATGAACGATAAGGACATCGTGGTACGGAAAGCCGCCATTTCGGCATTCTGGACGGGCACGCCTCCGAACAAGTCCGGCGACACGTGTAAAATGTGGCTGGGATTCATGGATGATCCGGCGGAAGACGTGGCTGGAGAAGCAGCGTATCTCGCCGCGTTTTACCCTCAAAACGGTGGATGCAAGACGGAATGGGATGCACTGCTCGACAACATCGAGAAAAAGGCGAAAGCCGGATCGATCAAGTCGACGCAAATGGCGTCGGCGATGTCGTACTTGCACCGCCAACCCGGAGCTTCGGAGGCGCAAAAGAAGCGGGCGCTCAAGATTGCGCGAATGATCGCCGAAAACACGTCCAACAACGGGATGGTTCGAGGTCGGGCGCTCGAATTCGTGGCGGACAATGATCCCGAGGCAAAGAAGTTCCTCGACAAACTGAAAGACGATGCCGATCCGTACGTGAAGGGTCGCTCGAAGGAACTCGCGGATCGTCCTCCGAAAAAAGACGGCGACAAGGGTTCGCCCGAGACAAACAAGGGACCGATTGCCGTTCCGGGCAAGGTCGCTCCCGAACCAGATAAGAAATGACCTGTATTGGCGGTCGTTCATGACTGCGCTGCCCCCGATGCATGCGCCTGCGCGCGGGACACGACGTGAACCGACGTCGATGCGGGATCGCGTCCGCGGAAGTTTCGAGTTTGTCCCTCGAGCGTTTGCGTTGCTTGTTCGATCGGCGAAAGGGAAGACCGTCGCCCTGTTTGTCCTGACGCTCATTGGCGCGGTACTGCCACTGGCCGTTGCGTATGTGGGCAAAGCGCTCGTGGATGCTGTCGTGAGAGGTTTGCCAGACCAAACGCTACGTTGGGTGTTTGTCGAACTGGGACTCGTGGCGGCGCTGGCGCTCGTGGATCGAGGTTTGGGTCTGTTACGAACGTTGATGGGCGCGAGGATGGCGCTCGACATCAACGCGACGATTCTCGAAAAAACGTTGACGCTCGATCTGGCGCATTTCGAGGATCCAAATGTTTATGATCAGCTCACGCGCGCGCGGCGTGAAGCATCGTCACGGCCCTTGGCGATGGTGATGGAAACGCTGGGCATGACGCGATCACTCATCACGCTGGTCGGGTATGGCGCATTGCTCCTCCGTTGGAATGGGTGGGCGGTATTGGCGTTGGCGTTGGCGTCGTTTCCGAGTGCCATCGCGGAAGTGCAATTCGGGAATTTGGCCTTTCGACTACGCAATTGGCGTTCGCCGGATACGCGAAAACTGACGTATCTCGAGTACGTCTTGGCCAATGACGGACACGTCAAGGAGGTCAAACTTTTTGGTCTCGGTCCGCTTTTGCTCGAACGTTATCGAACGCTTGGAGAAAAGTTTTACGAGGAAGACCGCGCGCTGGCCATGAAACGCGCCAGCATCGGGTGGCTTTTGTCGCTCCTGGGAACGGGTGCATTTTACGGATGTTACGCGTGGATGGCGGTCGTTGCCGCGCGGGGACAGATTTCATTGGGTGACTTGGTGTTGTACGGCGTGTCGTTTCGCCAGGGACAACAAGCGTTTCAATCGATTCTTTCGTCGCTTGGGGGCATGTACGAACACAACTTGTACATGTCGAATTTATTTACATTTCTAGCCATACCGACGACGCAAGACCTCGTGGACGTAGGAAAAACCAATGCGACAGCACCGACGTCCAATGACGGTATCCAATTTGAAGGGGTGAGTTTTCGATATCCTGGACAAACGCAGTGGGCGATCGAAAAGCTGGATTTGTCGGTTGGCCGGGGCGAAAGCATCGCGCTCGTGGGGCACAATGGCGCTGGGAAAACCACGTTGATCAAGCTCTTGACGGGTTTGTACCTACCAAACGAAGGACGAATTACACTGTTTGGCAAGGACGTCCGAGAATGGGATCCCCAGGAATTGCGAAAACAGATCGGTGTCGTGTTCCAAGATTTCAATCGTTATCAATTAACGGTGCGGGAAAACATCGGGTTTGGCAGTACCGAATATTTGACGGACGACGAACGGCTGAAACGAGCCAGCGAGCGTGGTGGAGCGACGGAAGTCGTGGAATCGTTGGCTCAGGGTGTCGATACGCAATTGGGCAAATGGTTCAAGGACGGGACGGAACTTTCCGGCGGGCAATGGCAAAAGATTGCGTTGTCGCGAGCGTTCATGCGGGAAGAAGCATCGGTGCTCGTCCTGGACGAACCCACCGCCGCTCTGGATGCGGAAGCCGAACACGCCGTCTTCGAGCGATTTCGACAGCTTTCGAAGGGACGAACCACCTTTCTCGTGTCGCATCGATTTCCCACCGTACGTATGGCGGACCGAATCTTGGTGCTCGATGGTGGACGCGTGATTGAAGAAGGCACGCACGATGCGCTTATCGCGCAGGGCGGAAAATACGCGAAGATGTTTGCGTTGCAAGCAGCGGGATATCAGTAGGGACGAACCTGCTTCGAAGGTTTCGTTTTACCGGGCGTCCAGTTTTTCTTGACCGATGCTTGTTCGTCGGGTATCCGAGGACAAACGCGCATGGACAAACGACGACGTTGGGAGAAAAGCGATCTCGAACGCGTGCCACCTTGGCCGGTGTTCATGGCTGAACCGCGATTGAGTCGCAATCGCGCCAATCCACGAAAGACGACGGCAACGTTGGCTGCGCCGAGAACCGCGCACGGTTTGTCAATCCCACATAACCACGCAGGTCCCATCGACCTTCGAAACCTTGGGCCCAATGGTTTGCCTGAGGGAACGGCGGAAGACTGCGGCGATGGGACAGGCTGGGAGTTACGCGGGATCGAATTGGTACCGCGATAACGCCGAGGGCCGGCTCAGATATCGATGTCGAAATGCCGGTGAGGGGGATGGTGAAAGCGCCGGATCGGAGGAATCGGCTGATGACGATTCGCAGCGAGAAACGAAAATGACGCTTTGGTTTCTCCGGGCAATTTGCTGACTTCCGCGCGAATCACGTGTCCTCGGGCTCCATCGGAATAACCAATCACAACCGCATCGATTTCGTTTTTGGTGGGATCGAGGTCCATGCGGAAATATCGGCGCTCGCCAACTTCGGCCATCGTGATGCCTTCTTGCGCTTTGGCGCTGAGTGTTCGGGCTGCGCCAACAGCCAGAGAATCAATGCGACACAACACGGTCACGACTTCGTCTTGCCCTTCGTAGGCTCGACAATCGTGACGTTGCGAAGAGATCTCGCGCGTGGGCATAACCTGCGACGTTGCACGCAGTTGAGGCTTGGGGTTTGTCCCTTGACTCTGGTCCCATTCCACAACGCCTCGAAGCATCGCGAAGGTTTTACGATCCGAACTTTCCCAGGCAATCGCCGTGTCACCCTTCAAAGGAATCGTTGCGGAATTGTCACCAAGCACGGACGTTTCTGCGCTGCGTAGCGAAACCAAGTGCCCTTGATGCACGACGGTCAACTGCTTTACGCCACCTTTGGCATTCAAGACGACGCGCATGTCGGAGGGAAGTTCAGGAGCCGCAAGCACAGGTTGTGGAACCTCGACCGGTGCTTCGGCGGCGGCGGGCTGTTGTGAGAGTTCCTTGGTCCGGTCGAGCACGCT
>JBGAOI010000334.1:0-7883 GCA_044221885.1 Polyangium sp. (in: bacteria) | reverse complement strand
CCCCGGACCACGTTTGGCAAAACGTCCGCAATCAAGTCCTGCGAACCGCCGAGCACAATCGGATACGCGCCCAATCCCTGCACCGCAAAAATCGCGTCCGCATGCGGCGAAACTTGCCCGAGCGCCTCGCGGATCGTTCCACTCCTTCGATACGGACCAGAGCCGCCCATTGAGAGGCCATCGGCTGCACGGCACGACGCTTGCTATTACCTAGCTCTCATTCATGTCCCACCCCTGGCAAAACCGGGCGGCGGCTCATGCATTTCCTCTGGCGGATCTCGAAACCGTCATCACGTGCCTCACCTCCGATACGGTGATCGTCCAAATGGAACAGAACAGCTACGACAAACTCGCCGATACTTGGGAGCTGCCACAACGAGAGTTTTCCTTTGCGCCATTGCTCTGCTCTTGGCTGGTTGTGCATCGCCGCCACGACCATCGTCGCCTGCCGCGGTCGCTCCACGGACGTCCGCGGAAATGGTCGTCGAGAAACAAGTGGCTGCCTACAACGCCCACGATGTCGAGGCAATGATCGCCACGTTTGCGCCCGACGTTCGCTTTTACATGCATCCCAACGAGTTGAAGTTGTCGGGATTGGACGAGGTGCGGCAAGCCTACACGCGCCTCTTTACCAAGGCCCCGAAGGTGCATGTCGTCATTCAACGTCGTATCGCCCAAGGAAACTTCGTCGTCGACGACGAACATGTCACGGGACTGCCCAACGTCGCCTATGAGGACGCCATTGCCATTTACGAAGTACGTGACCAACACATCGTGGCGGTGTGGTTCATTCGCTGATCTTGCTCGACTCGGCCGCATGTGTCGACCCTCGAGGCAAACGCGGCACCAAAATCTTGAAATCGACGAGCCGCTGCAAAAGCGTTCGTTCGACTCGAATGCGTTTTTCCTCGATGATGTTCTGCAAGGCCTCTTCCGTCGGGCGGCCATCGAAATAGCCGAGCACGGAAATGACCTTATGCGACATGATGAGCGGGTCAGTCGATCGGTAAACCGTCACGCGGCAAGTTTCCTTGCCCACGGGTTGGTATTGTAGCTCCACCACTTCGAGGTATTCGGGAATCTCCGGTGAAATCAGCCGACGATAGGCTTCGACGACGAATTGCGTATGTGCACGTAATGCCGGTCCGCAGATCGAAACCACAGCCGGCCAATCGAGTCCGTTCACGAGCCGCGCGCATTCGAGGAAAAACGCCTTTTCTCGTCCGTACCATTCACCCCAGAGAAGCCGTTGCTTTTCTTCGTCGACGACCTCGTCCACATCATGCGCGTTCAGCGGCACTTTGATCACCTTGCGTTCGTTGGGAAATGCTGCACGTAATGCGGAGCCATCGAGCCCAAGCTCGAGCACGCACCAGCGAGAAAGTTCGCCTTCCACGAACGTCAACAGTTGCTCCAAGTTTGTCCAAAACTCGAGTCCGACGGCGCCGCGGACGTGTTTGCAAAACCAGGTTGAACAAATCGCATTGCGATGACGCCAGACGCCGCAAAGCCCGCCGGCTTCTTCGAGGTAATGGGGACAGCGGAGCTTCATGCTTTGGCCGAAGGTATTCGGACCATAAAGCTGTTCAAAAAGTGCCGATTTGTTCATTGCCAGAGGTGTGACTCCAATGGCCGTCTCGAGTCGGGCTTCGACCGTCTTGCGCCCATGGGCTGTCGAAGCTTCTTCGTCGGCCAACGATTGACCGACGAGAAAATTGGGCAATTTGGGCACGTAGGAGCAGCACTTCGTCTGGGGATTGAAGAATAGGCCGTCTCCTTGCGGTTTGGCGGGCGACATCATGGCACAATTGCCACACGTGGCGTCCTTTTCCGAGGGAATGGGCCCCCCGAGAAGCTGCTCAATCCATCGGGCATAAAGTTGCGGCAAGGGGCTTTCCGAAACGACAGGCAAGTGGCGGGGAGAAGTGGTCATGGTGATCGTCTCGAGTCCAAAATGGTTTTGCTAAGGGTGACGAAGCGAACTGTCATTGCAGAGGCGTCCGGGGCGTGTAGCGCGCGAAATGAGGCGAGTGTCTCGCTGGCGTAACACTTTGTTCACCTCGACGGTCACTTTGTCACGCCGGGAATGCATACGCCGAGTCACGACGAATCGCCCGGTTTGGACTCGCCCAGCTTGTAGCCAGCTTTTGTGATTCCAAACGATTTGATCTTGTATTGCAGGGTGCGCAGCGGCATGTTGAGCTGCTTGGCCGCCTCTGTTTGATTCCAACCGGCAGCCCGCAACGCTTCGAGGATGAATTGCGCTTCGGTGTTCTCCAGGCGCTCTTTTAGGCTCTCGGCTTGTCCTTTGCCGGTGTCTTCTGCGGATGGCTCTTTTGCCGGTAAGGCTGTAACGTCGGGACTCGACGGGGAATCGCGGTTTTCCACCACCCGCGGCGGCAATGCAGCGGCATTCGGCGCGGGGGGTACTTTCAATACGCGAATTCTATCGGGCAAATCGCGTGCGGTGACCGAGTCCCCTTCGGCAATGACGACGGCTCGGTCGATGGCATTACGCAACTCGCGGATGTTGCCGGGCCAAGCGTATCGTTCGAGCAGATCCATTGCTTCGCGCGAGATTCCACGGATGTGCGAATCATTGACTTTCGCGGCTTGCTTCAGAAATCGGCCCACGAGCGGAGCGATGTCTTCGCGGCGGTTTCGGAGGGGCGGAATGGCAATGGTCATCGTGCTCAGACGAAAGTAGAGGTCTTGGCGGAAGGTCCCGGCTTCGCACATGGCCTCGAGATCGCGGTGTGTTGCCGCAAGAACGCGTACGTCGACGTCGATCTCTTTCGTCGATCCCACCCTGGTGACGCGTTTCGAGTCGAGAACACGGAGCAAAGCGGCTTGGGTCGCGGGCGCCAATTCACCGACTTCATCGAGCAACAACGTTCCGCCGTCGGCGGCTTCGAAAACGCCTTTTTGCGTCTGGTTTGCCCCCGTGAACGAACCTTTTTCGTGACCAAAAAGCGTACTTTCGATGAGCGTGGCGGGAATGGCTGCACAATTGATACAAACCATGGGTTTGTTTCGCCGTGGACCATGGTCGTGGATCAATCGCGAGAGCACTTCTTTGCCTGTTCCGGTTTCTCCATGCAAAAGCACCGGAATCGTCGCTTTGGCCACGCGCGTCGCGGTTTGGACGACCGAACGCATCGCAGGGCTCGTGGCCGTGAAAAGATTATCGTCTTCAGATGCCGTCGTGGCCAGCCACGTCGTCGATGTCTCCGCATTGGCGATACGCACGGGCACGTCAGCGGAAGCATGTCGAGCTGCGTTTCGACTCTCGGCGATGAGTTTGTCCGGGGACGTGGCCATGCTGGGATACAAAGCGACGCCGGCCACCAAAATGGCTTCGCCGTCCTGTGGCGTCACGAGCATCCGGACGAGCTCTTCGACCTTCTCGGGCTTGATCTCGGGCAGGAGAATTTCAATGCTTTCCTGGCTGTAAAGCGCAACTCGGTCCACGGGTCGCAAAAGGGGCCGAAGCCGCGGGCACCAATGCTGCAAGTGACTTTTCGCGTGTCGTAATGCCCGCACAGTCACCATGGCAAACGCTTGCCCGAAAAACTTGGCTCGGACGGTTTCGAAGTCGAGGGCCGTGCGTAATGTGTCGTGGCTCTCGAGGTCGAACGACGGGATTTCATGACCGAGCGTCATGTGAATCGATACCGTGAGCGCTCCGAGAAGCACCTCGTCACCCGGGCGAATCACACTTCGTTCGACGCGTTGTCCCGCGACACGAACGCCGTTTTTCGATCCGAGATCCTGCACGACGATTTCGCCATTTTCCATGGTGAACGAAGCGTGACGCCGGGACAGGTTACCATCCTGAATCACGATGTTTGCGGGTGGCTCGCGCCCGACCACCAGGCTCGTTCCCGGGTTGAGCCGCGCCATTTCGACGCCATTACGGTGATAAACGAGCAGTACGGCGTTGAGACGCAGCGATCGTGACAGGTACTGAAGTGCGGAGTCTCCCGCGAACATGGGGACTGTTTCCGCAACATGATTCGATTCATCGCTCATCGTCGCTCCGTTGATTCGAATGGCGACCGTTGGGTCGGGTCGAAATGATTGACCACATGCCCACGAGGTTCGTGCCGCAAGCGGTTGCGGGATTCCGCAAAGACGCTGACGTTGACGTGGCCTTAGCGGAAATCGTGCCAAGCCATTTTTCATGTCGAACCCAGAAGCCCATTGGAGGGTAGGGGGTTGGCTCGGTTCGTGCTGAGCGTGTCGGTAGAGGTTGCGCGGGGCCATGGCTCGCGATGAGTGCCCATGCGCCCAATGCCTTTGTGCCTTTGCCGATTCGAAGGGAATCGAAAATGAAGACCTGTGTGTGTTCGATTCTTGTCTTGGTTGCGATGATATCTGGCGTCGCTCCTGTTGAAGCTGCTGCCGCGCAAAATGCTTCGAATTCGAAAAACGACGGTCCGCCGCTCGTGCGCGCGTATGGCATTGCTCGTGCGGTGTTCAACTTGAGCAATGGTGTCGAGAGTTTCTTGAATGAAAACTCGAGCGCCATCACCGCCGCTGCTCATCCGGTGTTTCATTTGAATCCGGATGCGCGGTATTTGTCGTTTCAGGGTCAACAAAGTCGTTTTGGCCTCGTGGCTGGCGAAGGAAAGGTCATTACCGGAAAAATCGAAGGCGACTTCATCCAGTTCAACCTATCGAATCCCACGACTGCGTCTTTGTTTCGTCTCCGCATTGCGAACATCGATTGGAACGTGGCCCCTGGGCACAAATTGTTCATTGGACAAAATTGGGATACTGCACTCACGACGGGAACTCCGCACATCGCGAGTTTGGTTGGATTCCTCAATTTGTCCGGCAATGGAGGATTCATGCGGGACCAAATCGGGTATGCCGGCACGTTCGGGCACGTCGAAACGCAATTCGCATTGGGCATGCAAGGTGCGAACAACAACCCTGGCGTTGGGAACATCGAATTCGGTGGCGTTCCGACCGTGGCATTACGCGTCGGATACCGTATGAATCCGGAAAGCTGGTTCGGTGCCTCGGGTATCGCGACAGCATTGCGATTCACCGATCCGGCAGTGCCTACCGCCACGGCGAAAGCCGAACGCCGACCGGCTTGGGCGGCCAGTGTGTTTGCTGAATTGACGTTTGGCAAGGTCAATCTTCGGGCGAAAGCTTATTTGGCGCAAAACGCAGCCAACATGGGGATGCTGACGCTGGCCGGAGGTCGTTTTGGTCAAGACGTTCGGGACGCCGGCGGGCTCGTTTCCGTAAAAGTAAACATGAAGTCTCACGCGGTGTATTTGTCCACCGGTGCCGCGGCCATTCTCGATCCGAGCGTCATGGCTCCCGGCTATACCCCTGCCGTAGCCGCAACGGCGACGACACCGGCATCCCCTGCTGTCCGTGGGACGATCGCCAATCCGGGTATCGAATGGAACTCCACGATTCACGTGGGATATTCGTATTCACCCATGAAAGGCGTTTCGCTCCTTCTCGAACCGTATCTTTATCGCACGCGATTTCGACTCGATGCGGCATCGACGCATAACCCGAACCGTACGGCGTACGGCGTCGAACTCGGTGCGCTTTATTCTTTCTGATCCATTCGCACATTGGCGACACATCCACGATCGAGGTGATAGGTGAATTCTCATTCGAAATGCAAGGTCGCGGCGCTCCATGTGGCGCCTATATTCCTGGACAAACACGCTACGGCAACGAAGGCCGTGAGTCTCATTGCCGAAGCGGCGCGGAAAGGTGCCGAACTCGTAGCGTTCCCAGAGGCATTCATTCCCGCATTTCCGTATTGGGCGGCGTTATGGGCGCCGATGTACAACCACGATTTGTTTCGGGCCATCGTCGATAGCAGCGTTTTGGTTCCCGGGCCCGAGATCGCCATGATCGCAGCGGAGGCGAAACGGAGGCAAGTTTTCGTGTCGATGGGGATCAACGAGAAAAACCCCGCGAGTTCCGGCGGGATCTGGAATTCGAATTTGCTGATCGACGACACGGGGCAACTCATCAACCATCACCGCAAATTGGTGCCGACCTTTTTTGAAAAACTCGTCTGGACACCAGGGGATGGTGCGGGTCTGCGCGTGTGCGACACACGTATCGGGCGCCTTGGAATGCTCATCTGTGGAGAAAACACCAATCCATTGGCCCGGTACGCGCTCATGGCGCAAGGCGAACAGGTGCACATCTCGACGTACCCGGCGATATGGCCGACCAAGATCCCGCAAACACGTGGAAACTACGACAACGTCGCGGCCAATCGCACGCGCACCGCAGCTCATGCGTTCGAAGCAAAAGCATTTTGCGTCGTCTCGTCGGGATTTTTGGACAAACCAATCCGCGACTTCCTCGTGAATCGGGATCCAGCCATTGCTGCGGTCGTCGACGAGACGCCGCGTGCTGTATCGATGTTCGTGGATCCGACTGGTGCGCAAATTGGCGAATGCCTCCAGAACGAAGAAGGCATCATTTACGCCGATTTCGACCTCCAGGCTTGCGTCGAGCCGAAGCAATATCACGACATCGCCGGGAGCTACAATCGATTCGACGTCTTCGAGCTGCGGATCAACCGAAAACGATCGTCCGTGGCAACATGGATCGATGACGAGCGGATGACGGTCCCATCGCTGCTCGACGAGACGTTGGGAAAACCATGACCATGCATGGACTTCTGCTCGCACGCCGGAGCATTTGGCAACGCCACATCAAGAAAAGAACCCGCGCGATGCCCACCCTCCGCACCATTCCCATGCGCAAACCCGAAGGCTTCAAGCCGGCTGTGCAGCGCTGGTCGGCGAGATTCAGTGACGATACGACCGATTTCGTCGTCGGTTATCATGGTGTTCAAGGCGCCGACGACGCAGCCCTTCAAACATCGCCATTTTTAGCCTGGAAAAACGCGGCGCTCGCCCATGTGGCAGGACCCGAAGCGCACGATATGGTCCGGTTCGTCGACGCCGCGGGGAAAGTAAATCATGTCCTGATTGCGTATTGGACCACCATCGATCGATTCCAAGCTTGGCGAATGGCAAAATCGAACGTCGCATTTTGGGAAAACCCAGCACGCGTCTCGGAATCGACGGGTTATTTTCGCGAAGAATTGCGCGTCCAGGTCGATGGCTACGAAACCATTTATTTCCTCGACTTGCCTTTTTTCGATGCGCAGCGAATGGGTTGAAGGCTCGACGGCGCCTCTACAAATCACCAACGTTTGCTGGCCTTGGCCCAAAACTGTCTCGCCGCCGTAACGCTTTGTTCGGCGGACGAGACACTTTGTTGCGCCAGTGGACAGTTCTTGGGGAATGCGTGTGCGAGGCTCGACTCAGGTGTTCATTTGAGAGGAGGCGGCGTTCGTGGGGCCATTGGGCCGTTGGGATCCGAAAGAATGGGCGGCGCTTTCATTCCACCCGCAATGGCTTCGGCCTCGCCAGCCGAGATTTCAGCAATGGCTTCGTCCTTGTTCTGTTTGTTGATTTTCAAGTTTGTCTTGTCATTGGTGCTCATGATGGTCTCCCTGTTTCGCGCGACAGTTTTCGCGACAAATGTTGGTTTGTCGTGCATCGCGATTCGTTGAATCGGCGACGAGTACAGCAATGGTCGTGCCACGTTGCGTTCTGGGGTTTCGTTGCGATTCAAGGCAAAGGCGACGGACGGGCTTGCCGCTGCTCGCTGCGGCGGGATTGCGGTTTCCCGTAACGATTTGCGTACACGGCGGCAATGCGGACCTTGCCGTCGACGTGCGCGTAGAAGGTTTCATTGCAACGAAGTGCAGCGTCGTTTGGCATCGGTATTGCTATCTCGTCCCGCGTTCCCTCACGGAAAGGTTGAACCAATATGAGCACACCCAAGAAACTCGATCCAACCCATGCACCCACGCC
>JBGAOI010000333.1:0-7906 GCA_044221885.1 Polyangium sp. (in: bacteria) | reverse complement strand
ATCGCGGATCTTTGGCGTTGTCGTCGAAAGCAATTGAAAAAATGGCGGAAATCGAAGCTGCGGGAGACATGGACGAACGGCGAATGCAACAGGCGATGACCGAATGTCGATTCGCTTTCATGCAAGCGCTCGAGTCTTGGCCTGGCAATGAAGCTGCCCGCGAAGGACTCGATAAAGTGCTCGAACGGATGATCATGCACGAAATCGCGCGTCGAGATTTGGAAGGGGCCCGAGCACTTTGGGCAGAGTTATCAAAAGAAAGGTTGGATCTGGCGGAAAAAATCGATGCATTGGCGAGTGTCGTTGCCCGTGAAAAGGCCGATGCAGAACGTCTTCACGCCATGGAACGCGACGCGGATTTGCGTATTGGCGCGAGGTTTCAACTTGCTGTGTTTTCCGTGTTGCCGATTGGCGCCATTTTGTCGTGGTTTGTCTTGCGCTTCAAGAGCCAGTCTCACGAAATCGGCATGCAGCAACTCATTGTATTTCCAATTGCCTTGATCCTGGCGATGGTGATAGCCTACCTTTTCTTTCGCCGCCGATTGACGACCTCGATCAGTCGTCGGGCCATGGGAATGCTCTTGTTGTATCCCGTTGCCTTGCTCAGTCATCGCATCTTCGCAATGCGCTTGGGACATTCGGTACCAGCAATGTTGGTGACCGACATGGTGATTTCCGCTATCTTGTCGGTATCGTTTGCCATTGCCATTTTTCCTCGTTTGGTTTGGCTCTGCCTTGTTTTTCTAAGCGGCGCTGTAGCGATCCTGCGAATGCCAGAACACGCGACGACGTTGTTCATCGGTTTTGGAACACTCGGCGCGTTTTTGCTGCTCGCATTTTGGCTGCGTTTGATGCGTGAGCCTCAAGACGTGACCCGGACTTAATTTTTTTGTGACAAACTCGTCGCGTCCCACCCGATGTAGTCGACGCCATCCAAGGGTTCCGGCAAGTGAAACTCGATGGCGGCTCCATGCGCGCAGGTGAGTTTTCTGGTTTGGCGAAACGAAGCAAACGGATGCGATCGTTCGTAAAGACGTACTTCACAACTCGCGATGTCGCTTTGAGCTACATACAGGTCCATGCCTTGTGGATCACGGTACACGTAGCCCACCAAGGTATTCATATTGCAATCCGCCTCGACTTTAATGGATTGCAGGAGGGAACTTGCTGAAAGCTCGAGTTTCCCGGGACCAACCAATTTCACGACGTTGCGAAAGAGATGCCACACGGCAAAAAAATCGTACGCACCGGACGCACTGTCGAACCAAATGGGCGCCAACGTTGGGAATGGAACACTGCCAATCAACGTTCGTGTTGGCCGAACACTCGTGACTTCAAGGCGCGCAGAAGTGTCCTCTTCGAAGGAGGGGCAATAGAGCCAAAAAAGCTCTTCGACTCGTTTGTCCCCCCAAAGATGTTTTTGGAGGCCCGGTGCACTTTCAATCGTGTAGGTTTGGCCATCGACCGAATACGTCCCGCGAAACATTGTCCCTTCGTGGGCGTGAATGACCCGTGTGGGCAGGGGCAAACGGGGGCTCAAGATGACCGAGGAACGTTCTTCGTGCACCGGGGCGGGATCGAACGACAAATTCCAAGCAATGGAATGCCCGCTCTCTTCAACGCGGCCACGACAAACACCTGTTGCAAATTCGGCATCGCCGAGGTGAATGCCAAACGTGCCGTCTTGACGTGAGGCATACGCGTCAATGGGCAGAATGGACTTCATGGCCAAGCGTGGTTCGTCGGCGCGAGCATCGAATGCGGCTGCCCAGACGGTGGCTCGAGGTTGTCCTGGTTGACCGGGAGCAGGGGAAAACAGCGTGTAACGCAGCCACAACGCGCGTTGCTTCCCCGGTACGAATACCACGAGAAACCAAATCTCGAAAAACTTTGGCTCACCTCGCCAATGAGGCCGATTGCCATTGTCGGCAGTCATGGGTAACTCGCGACAACCGCGTCGGCAATTCGTTCGGCAACGGCCGAGATGGTCATCACGGGATGAAATCCAATGGACGTGGGAATGACCGAGCCGTCCGCAATGAAGAGACCCGGATGTCCAAACACTTCACCGTTTGTCGAAACGACACCTTTTTCTGGAGATTCCGCCAGGCGACAACCTCCGAGCGGGTGCACCGTGATGATACGTTTGAATGCGTCCCACGTCGGTAACGGGGCAAATCGGCCGCCGTATGCGCCGGCCACGTCGTGCATGGCCGTCATCATTCGCTCGACGAGATCCGCGTTTTCCGCCGCGTAATCCCATTGAATGTCGAGCTTTCCGCGTTTCCAAACCGCCCGTCCGCCCGCATTGTCTTGACCAATGGCGAAGAGATTCGTCATACGCTCGGGTGGTCCGGCATGAGGGCCTGGTCGCTTCATGGGTTTTGACAAAAGTCCTTTATCGAAAAGCCAAGGCAAAATGCGATCGAGATTGGGCCAAACCAGGGGACCGAGCGGGCGCGCCCAGGATGCATTCACTTGACCTTGCGACGTGAGCACTTCAGTAACGGGACGATTAAACGTGGGGGCAGCAAGGGTAAAACCGGGGAGTTTGTCAAAAAAGCGCATGACCGATGTGACGTCCGGGCCACGCCAGGGTTCGAGATCGCGAGCGCTGTTTTGAAGCGAGCCCAAAAAGTCGCCGTTGCCCGAATGACCCGTGCCCAGTTGTTGACTCACGCTCGGCAACGTGCGCGCTTCGTCGCGTGAGCGAAACATGATTTCGTTCGTGCCGAGTGTTCCAGCCGAAAGCACGACACGCCGTCCGGCAAAACTTACTTCTTCACCTGTCGCGAGGTTTTTCGCAAAGACACGGTAACCGTCGCTCACGGGTTCGACATGCGAAACCATGACTTCGGGCTGGATTTTGGTACCGTACGATTCGGCCTTGGCCAGATAGGTAAAATCGAGCGTATTTTTCGCTCCGTGTTGGCAACCGAATTCGCATTCTGCACAGAGTTTGCAGGCGGAACGTCCGGGGCCAGGCGCATTCGTCCAGGCGACGGCTTCGTCCGGGTCGAACACTTCGCGATTCAGGCTCTTGGCGGCATCTCGAAAAACATCGCGTTTGCGGAGCGAAATGTTCGTGGGTAGAGGTTCAACTTCGAGCATGCTCGCGACGCGGTCGTAATATGGATCAAGCGATTGGCGTGTAAAACTTCGCGGCCACCGAGCGTCATCGAAAATGATGGGATCGGGGCGAACGTGGATGTTGGCGTAAATGAGCGAGCCGCCTCCAACGCCGCTGGAAACGACGGCCGCTATCCCGGAAAAACTGCGGATCTCATAAATCCCGCGGGCGTTGGGACGTTTCTGCGGGCGGAAAAAAAGGCTGTCGGCATTGTTCGGATTTCGCGGAAACTCCCCCGGGCGATACCGTTTGCCCCGTTCGAGAACCAAGACGGACTTTCCTGCTTGCGCCAAACGAAGCGCTGCAATGGAGCCGCCAAAACCCGAACCAACGACGATGGCATCCCAATGCGTATTCATGTATTCTCGAGGTGTTCGGTGATGTGGGGGTAAACGTCGCGGGCGGCATTTTTGCCAAAAATGCAATCGATATGGCCATAGTTGGGAACGACGACCCGCGAATACAGGGAAGGATCATTCCGACTTTGCAAAGCGGCCATGGTCTGCGCCGTACTTTCTGGCAAGTAACATTGATTTTCCGCGCCGTGAATGAAACGAATGGGAATCGCGAGGCGATCCAAGTGCGACAAATACACGTCGAAACCGTTGGCGTCGACGACGTGTCCAGCACGGACCATTTTTGTCAATCCATCAAATGCGGTCATCGTTGCTTCGCCGAACATTTCGCCAAGGGCTCCATGGGTTTCGTCGTTCAATTGATCATGTTCGTAGAGAAGCGAATACATGAACGTAATGCGGCGACAAACGTTGCTCGAACATTGCTCCTCGAATTCGACCGGGTAGAGACGCAAGGCGGCGTCGAGTAGGTGATCAGACAAACGCTCGGGTTTGGCGGGGGAAGCATTTAATGACCAAATGCCAATCTTTTCAAGGGCTTCAGGCGTACGCAAGCCGGCTTTGATTCCGACGAGCGGAGGTGTGTTCACGTGTGCGCTGACTTGGGAAATCACGGCCGAACGGACGCCTTGCATACCGGCGAGCATGGCCATCGTGAACGTTGTTCCGCCGTAACAATGCGCGATGACTTGAATCCCTTTCGACCCCGTGACTTTGCAGACTTCTTCGACAGCCCGGGGAAGATCATCCTTGGCAATGGCGTCGGCAGAATATTGCGTGTGTGCAGCGGGCAAACCAATGCTCGAACGATAATCGAGGAGCCAAACATCGAATCCTTTTTCAAGGAGATGTTCGAGCAAATTGGTATCAATCGTATCAATTGAGAAAATCAGGCTTGACACGCCAAGGCCATGAACGAGCATGACCGGACCTTTGTCGCCGCCGCGGTAACGCGTGAGCAGAAGATCGAGGCCATCGGAAGTTTTGAAAGGGTGCAGGGTGGGTGCCGGTGCCCGAAGGGCCCGTTTCGCGCGCGGGGGTTGGGTCGAGGTGAAAAACATGGTGAAAAATGCTCCGAAAGAGAGGTCGCCTCAGACGATATCACAGGCGGTGAGGGGCCGGGGAAAAATTTGTCGAGTTTGGCGGTTCGGACGCGACGTCGCAATCCAAGTTCAACCGCGCTCGGGGAGTCCGGGAGTGAGAATCGCACCAACCAAGGAATCGAGCGAGACGGGCAGAGTTTTGATTCATCTCCGAAGATACTTCTGCTAAACTAATTCCGTGAGTTCGTACCGTACCGCGCCAAACCCGCGCCCGGCGATTGTTATTCACGCGAAACGTTCGCTTCTCAACGCCGTGGGTATTTTCGCGGGAACCTGGATCACGACCCTCATGGCGGCCCTGATGTTTGGTCGCGTGGAGCTTGTTTGCTTGCGCAGTCATGCGGTCTGCACGATCGAAGAGCGCCGCGCGTTCGGGGTTTGGCGAAAAGGAGAATTACTCGAGCGTAAGTTCATTCAGCAAGCACTCATTCATGAATCCACGGACGATTCCGAGGTTGCTCTCGTGGTTGGTGGCAACATCAAAACACTTGGGCAATATCAGATCATGGGCACCCAGAAGGATCGCCTGGAGTGGGTAGCCCAGGTCAATCATTTCTTGAAAGATCCATCGATGGCTGAACTCCGGGTAAGTTACGGTCGTACGTGGCCGATCGATGCCGTCATGTTTGTCTCGGTATTGGTGTTGTTTTTTTGGTGGCGAACACGCACGACATATATCATTGATCAAATGCATCGCGTTTTTCAGATCGAGGAGCGAATTCTGCGAACACGCGTTCGTACCATTCCATTTGATCAAATCAAAGAGGCCACGATTCATACGCGTGATGATTTTGATGGGAAAGATTATGCCTTGGCATTGAAACTAGAGGATGAAACAATGTTACCCATTGAAGAGTACTCCGCCTCGGAAATCGAAAAGAGAGAAGAACTCGTGGTGCGGCTCAATCAAGCGTTCATTGATGCGGGAAAGCGGTAGACGCTACACAAAGCACCATTGCACGGCTTCGTTGATGCCGAGCAGCCCGTCATCATTGCGCATCCAACAATGTGGGCGACGAGCTTCGGTTGTCACGGGCTGAAAAGATTACAGCTAAGGTTGCCACCGACGAATTGATTTCGCCTGCTTGACCGCAATTGCCTGGGCTTCCTGTGCAGAATGGCCAAAAGCAACACATTTCTTGGCCCCACGCAACGCAGGATGCCACGATGGTCCGCCATGACGCAAATGCCCCCGGTTCGCATTGTTGGTGCCCAACCTCGGAGAATGCGCGATTTTCATCACGCATTCTTGCGCACGAGTTGGCCCAAGGCAATCGTTGCCATCGTCGCGGCATACATGGGACTCAATCTCGTGTTTGCCATAGTCTATTTGTATATCGGAGGGATCGTCAACGCTCGCCCCGGCTCGTTGTTCGATGCGTTTTCATTCAGTGTGCAAACCATGGGCACCATTGGTTATGGCTACATGTATCCTTCGACGCCTGTTGCGAACTTTTTCGTGACCATTGAATCCGTTACGGGATTGGTCGTTACCGCATTGGCAACAGGACTTCTCTTCTCGAAGTTTTCCATTTTGCGACCGAGATTGGTATTTAGTCGCCAAGCCGTCATCGGTCCTATGGACGGCGTTCCGACGTTGATGGTGCGCATTGGCAACGAGCGAGGAAATCACATCATGGACGCTCAGGTTCGTATGGAGATTTATCGAACCGAACAAACCCGCGAAGGTCGGACGTTTTATCGCCTCATCGAATTGCCAATGACGCGAAATCGTGTCCCAGCGCTTGGAAATGCTTGGAATGCGATGCATCCGATCACGCGGGAAAGTCCGCTCTTTGGATTGACCCCGGACACCTACAGGACAAAAGAAATCGAATTAGTCGTATCCGTCACGGGGCTGGATGATACATCCATGCAACCTGTTTTGGCCGTAAAACGTTACGAAGACCATGAAGTGGTTTGGGGAGCCGAACCTGCGGACACCGTCGTGATCGAAGAGGATGGAAGCATCACCTTTCACCTCGACCGCTTCCACGAAATTCGCCCAACGCAATCGACACCCGAATTCCCCTATTCTGCATCATGATCGCACAACAGCCTGGAATTCGCTCACGAATGCGGTACAATCATCCCGCGAGCACGAGGAGCAAAGAAATACAATGCCTTGCAGTTGGCAACGAGTTCCATTTGGATCGACGAACATACAGGTGACCCCGTTGGGCCTTGGTTCGGCGTACGGCGTGGAAGCGCGGGATGTCGAACGAGCCGTCGACCGGGGGATCAATTATCTTTATTGGGGATCTCGGCGGTTTCCGACGTTTGCCGAGGGCGTGCGTAACATCGGTTCGTCGCGGCGTGACGGTTTGGTGCTCGTCGTGCAATCCTACACGCGAGCGGCTGCGTTCATGCGGGGATCGCTCGAACGGGCCTTGCGGGAACTTGGGACCGATTACACCGATCTGTTGCTTCTTGGCTGGTGGAATGAGCCGCCGCCACGCAAAATTGTCGATGCAGCGCTCGAGTTGAAACGAATTGGTTTGACGAAGGCTATCTTGATCTCCTGCCATCATCGCCCTACGTTTGTCCAGTACATAAACGACGCTGCTTACGACGGAATCATGGTTCGGTACAATGCCGCGCATCCCGGCGCAGAGGACGAGGTTTTCCCGCATTTGGTCCAACGGCGAGCTGGTACGGTTGCGTATACGGCAACGCGCTGGAAAGCGCTCTTGAATCCAAAATATCTGCCGGCAGACGAGCCCAGGCCGCGCGCGTCCGATTGTTATCGGTTTGTTTTGACCAATCCCCATGTGGACGTATGTTTGACCGGACCCGCCAATGCAATTGAACTCGACGAAGCCATGGCTGCGCTCGATCGTGGGCCCTTGTCGGACGATGAAATGGCCTGGATGCGGCGCGTAGGAAAACACGTTCACAAAACGGCCAATGTTCAACAGTTTTCCAAGATTGTACGCGCAAGTGATCGCGTCGTCGACGCCGTCAGCCGTTTGTCCCGTTGGGTGGAACGTTGATGAAGAGACTTTGTGTCTCGGCGGCTCGAGACGTGGGGAGATCGAGCCGATCTATCAACCCGCTATCATGACGATTCTGTTTCGAGACGGAGGCATCGGCCGAGGGCCGCTGTGAGTTCGTTCGATACAATGGGTTTGTTGAGCAATTCGTCCACACCCGCATCAAGGCATGCTTGCCGTTCGCCCTGCATGACACCGGCAAAGTCGTCGAGGCGCGCCGGGCCGTGACCGCGGCGCTCGCCCGCCATCCGCACGACGCCGCGCTGCGCGAGGCGGCGCTGGCGTGGCGGTAGGCCAGTCCGCCGTGCCGCCATCACTGTAGTT
>JBGAOI010000332.1:0-7912 GCA_044221885.1 Polyangium sp. (in: bacteria) | reverse complement strand
ACCACCCCGTACACCAACGTCTCTTTCGTCACGAGTCCGCCCAAGCCATACGCCACTACCCGCCCCACATGCAGCGCCACCGCCGCACTCGCGATCGTTGCGACAAACCTCTTCCCGGTCAAACCCGCCGCGATGAACAGCGGCCCCACAAGCAGCCCCGCTCCTCCCACCGCCGCACTGATCGCTCCTATGCCCGCCCCCGCTGGCACCATCGCCCACGCCCGCGGACGCCACTCGTACAACTTCAACGCTCGGCCCACCGCAAACGCCGTCATCGCCACCATGAGCCACCGCAACACCGCATCCGGCATCCGCGATACCAAAAGTCCCCCAACAAAACTTCCCGGCACCGCTCCCAGGGCAAACCCTTTTGAGATCGAACGATCTACCTCCGATCGCAACAGCCACCAACGATGCAAATTGCTCAACAACATCGCCGGTGCCGTCGTCGCCAAAGCTACCGCCGGCGGCCACACGAGCGACAAACCCAAAAGCAACAAAATGCCCCCGCCCAGCCCCGCCATGCTCGTGAGCGCTCCTGCCAAAACTCCGAACAAAACGAGCCACGGGTACACGCCGAAAATCCTCCAGCACGTCACATAGGGGCGCAAATCTTGCTCGTCCAGGAAATCACCCAAACGTCTTCGACGGCCCTTTACGTCGAGCTTGTTTGCTCAACGTTGAACTCGGCCGACCTGCGTATGCCCAGGCCGGCAGGGAGGGTTTTGTGGGACCATGGACGAAATTCACGTCGGTCATCGCCGCAGTGGTGTGTTGTTCGAGCATCCCGTTCGGCAACTCGATCGCTCACGCAGAAGAAGCAGAAAGAACCGCTGAAACAAGCGCGGCACTCACCGCTGACAACGACGACGACATCAACATCGAACCGAGCCGCGACGACGCCGAACGCAGGCTGCGTTCTGTCGATCGCGACTGGAATCGTCGAGGGTACGGCGGGTGTTACGGCTATTGCGACAACCTTCGCGACGACTGCATGCGCCGCCATTTCCGCGGTTACGGCGAATGGCGCGGCCGACGAGGCAACAGGTGGGACCGACGTTATGGCTGGAGCGATGCGTATCGCCGTTGCGAACGACGCTTCGACGTCTGCATCGACGTGTGCCGAGATTCGCGCTGGCGTAACAGGTAGGTACAAACGCGGCTTGGGGCGCTGGGCGCTCACGCAGCAGGTGTAGTCGGGACAAACTCGGTGATTTGCCCGCAAGGGGATTGAGAACGCACGCCTTGAATTGAACGTTCGCTCCGCGCGCTAACAAGCGCGCTTCGCGAAGAGCTTTGTTCTCGATGGGGGGCTACGCTCCCTGACCGCCGGCTGGCCTACGGTCAGACGGCGACGGTCGCTTCGCCCTCCATACCCCCCATTTTGTCTGCGAGATCGGAAGGATGTCCCTTGGATTGAGGGCCCGGGAGCGCGCAAATCAATGCGTCAAACGGCTCTTCAAGAGCTCGGAAAACGCTCGCATCGCATCCACCGTCGTGAACACGCCAACCACCTTGTGGTTCTGCACGACAAGCGCCGATCCGTACTTCTGCTCGGCCATTTCTGCCACCACTTCGTCAAGCTCCGCATCGGGATGAACCGTGTACGGGTTTGTCGTCATCGCATCTTCCACGTTGACTTTCTCAGCATCGACGTCTTTCAACGTCTCGATGAGATGCAAATCCCGCTGCGTAACGATACCGACGAGTTTGTCTCCATCAACCACGGGCAAGTGACGAATGTCATGCTCACGCATCACCTTGTGCGCCGACGCCACCGTGTCCGTTCGGTTGATGCAAATCGGAACGGTCGTCATGTACTTCTGAATCTTCGGGATCGCCTTGGACATCGTCTCTGTTCCTCCGGAGCGTGCGAGTTGTTTCGCGACGCGCCGTTCAGGATCCGAACGGCAACCCGCCCCCAAGCACCTCGTGTGCCAGCGCCTCCGTTCCCCACATCGAGCGACTATTTCGCGGAATGTCGCAAAATGTTCGCTTCGATCGGCGCAAACCGTGCGCATGGACGCGAGTTTTGCGGGCTGCCCTCATTGACGACGCACAACAAGTCGACGACCATGCGTTCGAGGCTTTCGTGTCCGACGTTTCCGTCATCGAGCCCAACATTGCTGAACGTCTCGAACGCCGGGACGAACGCATCCACATCTCGATCGGCGCGATCTGCAACAACAACTGCATCTTCTGCATGGAAGAAGATCGCGACGGCCGCTACGTGAACAACTCGGCCATGACCGTCGATCGCGTGCGCTGGATCCTGGAACAAAGCCGCGGCGCAGGCGAAGTCTGTTTTACCTCGGGCGAACCCACGACCCGCTCGGAATTACCCGACCTCGTGACGATGGCGAAATCGTTTGGGTACCAAAAGATCAGCATCATGACAAACGGCCGACGTTTGTCGCACTTGCCCTACGCCGCGCGCCTCGCCAAAGCCGGCATGAATCGTTTCTACGTGTCCATCCACGGACATACGAAAAAATTGCACGAAGGTTTGACGCGTACACCCGACAGCTTCGAACAAACCGTCGCCGGCCTCAAGACCATCGCGCAACTCAAACGCTTCGGCATCGAACTGCACACCTCGACTGTCCTGACAGACCGCAACTTGCCCCACTTGCTCGACATCTACCGCTTCCTCCGAAACCTCGGCGTCGACCAAGTCGTGTTCAACGTGATGCAAGCGAACGGTCGAGCCAACACCTACTTCGAACAAATTTTCCCCAAATACACAGAAATCGCCGCGGAATTTCGCAAGTTTGTCAAGGACGTGGGCGAAGAACGCCCCGCCGCATTTCTCGTCGACATTCCCTTGTGCACCACCGAAGGCATCCCGGACTTCAACCGCGGGTACGTCGAAAAGTACAAACACTTCGATCTGGGCGCTCAATCGCCACTCGAAGTGACCCAACGCCCGGACCGAGCCCAAGACGGCAAGGGGCGAGGCTTGGTCATGGTCACGCGGCAGGAGAGCGACGGCGCTAGTTTTCCCAGACGTTCCGACGAATCGTCGCCCCCTCCGGCGGTGATCACGGGATCGCGCAAAGGGGATTCATCGCCACCGACTGACCCGGACGAACTGCTCAAGTACCTGGAAAACGAGCTGGAAAAGACGCGTGCGCAACTCTTGCACGCCGATCGTTTGGCCACGTTGGGAACCATGGCCGCGAGCATCGGGCACGAACTGAACAACGTCGTGGCGATTCTTGCGCATACGGCAACGTTTATCCGGACGCACGCAACCGAAGGCAAACCCCCAGACGCTCAAGACTTGAACACGCTCGATCGCGGCGTCGCCCACTTGGGTCAACACGCGCGGAATTTGCTGCACCTTGGAGCCCCCGCCAAAGATCGCCCAGAGATCTTCGATGTCGTGGAAGTCGTGAAAGACGTCATTGCAATGTTGAACGTTTCGGGACGAACGAAACGGGTCAACATCATGACGCACGCTCCGCCCAAGCCTGTGCGTGTCGCGATGAGCCGCACGAAACTCGAGCAAATCTTCGTCAATCTCATCACGAATGCGGCCGACGCCGTGATGGATCAGCCGCCCGAAGGACGCCTCATTCACATCGAAGTGTTGGCGGATGAAACGCAACATCGCGCACGATGTGTCGTGGAAGATGCCGGGACGGGCATGCCGCCCGAAGTGTTGGCGCGGGTATTCGAGACATATTTCACGACAAAGGCCGCTGGAAAAGGCACGGGCCTGGGCCTTTGGGTCGTCAAGACCCTTCTCGATGCGGTGGATGGAACCATCGAAATCGAGAGCGAAGTTGGCAAAGGAACCGCCGTACGGTTCGACCTCCCCATGTGTTCGTGATCAAGGGCCAAAACGCTCTTGCAGCGCGACGCGTCGACGCGCAATCTTGGCGCCATCTCCGTGTCTTCGGCTGCACCTGCCAATCCTTCTTCAGGCTCCACCATCACGCCTGGATCGCTGCTTGCGAACAAGTACCGCGTCGAACGGATACTTGGCCAAGGCGGCATGGGATATGTCGTCGAAGCCCGCCATGTGACGCTCGATGAACGTGTCGCATTGAAGTTTCTCCTGCCGGAATACGCAAAACAGCCCGAGGCTTCGGCAAGGTTTCTCCGGGAAGCTCGCGCGGCGGTGAAGATCAAGAGCGAACACGTCGCGCGTGTATCGGACGTCGGCACGCTCGACACAGGCGCGCCGTACATGGTGATGGAGTTTCTCGACGGCGCAGATTTGGCGCAAACGCTGCAAAAAAAGGGCGTTTTGGCAGTCGACGACGCCCTCGATTACATCTTGCAAGCTTGCGAAGCCATCGCCGAAGCCCACAGTCACGGCATCGTGCATCGCGACTTGAAACCGGCAAACCTTTTTCTTGCCAAACGCCCTGATGGCTCGCCGCTCGTCAAAGTGCTCGATTTCGGCATCTCGAAGATGATTGGCGGAGGCGATCACGCGCTGACGAAAACCACGACAGCCATGGGCTCGGCGCTCTACATGTCGCCCGAGCAAATGCAGGAGACGCGTGGCGTTGATCATCGCACCGACATTTATTCGATGGGCATTGCCCTCTTCGAACTGCTTGCCGGTCGACAACCGTTTTACGCAGAAACATTGCCCCAGCTTTGCGCCGAAGTGCTCACGGGAACGCCAACGCCCATGGCGGCGTATCGCCCGGACGTACCCCCGGAGCTCGCAACGCGGATCGAAAAGGCATACGAGCGGGACAAGAACAAGCGTTACCAGTCCATTCCTGAGTTTGCCCTGGCGCTAGCTCCGTTTGCCCCGGAACGAGCCCGCGGCATGGTCGATCGGCTGGCTCGAATGGGTGGATTTGCGCCCCCGCCACGCAGCGAGATGTCGTCTTCACCAAGTTTTCATGGCGGTGCAGGAACGGCTCCGATGGTCATCACGTCGCTCACGGCGTCGAAAACCAATCCGCAAGCGATGGCGGAAACAGCGGCCGCGTCGACCGCCGCCGAACTGCCGAATCGTTCCTTCGTCGAGCAAATGCCGCCGATTCCGGACTTGTCTCCACCGTCTGAGATGCGGATCGAGCCCGGTTCTTATCGCGCGCCCATCAGCACGAACGCAGCGGCAGCCTTTGCAAATGCCACGAAACCGGGACGACCTTCGACGAGCAACCGGAAACTCATCATCGGCGCCCTGGCCATTGCCGCGAGCGTGATCGGTTCAGGCATCTTTTTGGTGTCGTATTTACGAAAAGAAGCGCAACTCGGCCCGGAAAATAACCGAGTCGTGGGACCTCAAACGAATGAGTCCACGCACGCCGTGCCCACACAAACGCCTTCAGTGACGATTGCCCCGCCGGTCGCCAGCAGCGCGGACAAACCTACCGCGCCGGTCGACGTGACCGATGCGGGAATACCGCTCGATGCCGGCCCACTCGTTGTTCCGTACAAACCTGGTGGAACATTGAAAACAGGCCCCACTACGCAGCCGTCGACCAAGACCAAGGACCCGAACGACTACCTCAAAGATCGGTGAAACCACCGGTCGACGACGTAACAACTTTCATGAAGCACCACATCGTTTCAACACTTCTGGCCACGTCGATCGCGCTCTTCTCGGCGATCGTGTTTGCTCAATCAAGCAACGCGGCAATTGCCGAAAGCGCGTTTACCCGCGGCAAGGAACTCATGGCCGAAGGCAAACCTGCCGAGGCATGTCCGAAATTCGAGGAAAGTCATCGACTGGATCCATCGGTTGGGGCGCTGTTGAACCTGGGTCGCTGTTACGAGCAGCTTGGAAAAACGGCGTCGGCCTGGGTCCGCTACAAAGAAGCCGCTACATTGGCTCGTTCGGTCGGACAAACAGATCGCGAGACCGTAGCGCGAGACTTTGCCAAAGCGCTGGAGCCAAAACTTTCACGTGTCCGCATTGACGCGACCAAACGCGTCGACGGCATGAAAGTGCTTCGGAATGGCGAAGAAATTGGCCTCGCGTTGCTTGGTGATCCGTTGCCGGTCGACCCCGGTAAACACAAGGTCGAAGTCACAGCGCCCGGATTTGAACCGTGGTCGACCGAAGTCGAGCTGGGCAAAGAAGCGGACCTGAAAACGGTCCTCATTCCCGAGCTGAAAGCAGCTCAATCGGGCGGAAACGGAGGTTCTTCAGGAGCAGGAACACTCCGCACAGCGGCGTTTGTCGTAGCGGGCGTGGGCGTAGGCGCGCTTGGCGTAGGGGGCGTTTTTGGAGGTTTGGCGATCAAAGAAAAAGGTGCCGCCGATCCTTTGTGTCCCAACAAATCCTGCAACGAAGAAGGTTTTACCCACATCGAGACGGCACAGAGCCGCGCGCTTGCTTCCAGCATTTCCATCGGCATTGGCGCTGCGGCCGTGGCCACGAGCGTCGTGTTGTTCATCGTTTCTCGACCTTCCGGCACGAAATCATCGACGGAAAAAGCTTGGTTTGTCCCTACCGTCGGGCCGCAAAACGCCGGCGTCATGGTCGTCGGGCACTTCTAAAACTCTTTCGATCCACTACGGTTTTCCCATGAACTTCGACATCACCGAAGAGCAACGACGAACCCAGCAAGCGGCTCACGACTTTGCCGAACGCGTCCTTGCGCCTCACGCGGCAGACGTCGACCGGCACGGTCAACTGGATGCTGACGCGCGAGCGAAACTCGGAGATGCGGGATGGTTGGGCATGACAATCCCCGAAGCGCGTGGAGGCTCCGGGGGCGATCTCACGTCGTTGGCCTTGGCGATCGAAGAACTTGCCGCAGCTTGCGCCAATTCGGCCGCGTTTGTCGGGGCAAATGTCGTTGCAGCTCGAACGATCCACTCGTTTGGCAGCGAAACGCAGCGTAGCGCCCTTGTGCCAGGACTCGTGTCTGGCGCCACGTCGATGGCCATCACATCACTCGATCCAGAACGTTTGCCCACGGACGCCGTGGAAGCTCGACGCCGTGACGACGGCACGTACGAACTGCACGGACGAGCCAACGTGGTCGAAGTTTTCGGAGCGTTTGTCCACGCGCTGGTGTTTGCCCGGACGGACTCGACCTGGACGGCGTTTGTCATTCCTTATGCAGCGCCCAACTTGTACGTGACGGTCCTGCCCGCGTCGTTCGGAAAACGAGCGGCGAACCTCGCAACGTTGTCGTTCGACGGCGTTGTGGCTTCCGAATCCGCAATCCTCGGTACAGCCCACGCGGGCCTCGATGTGGCGCGAGCGGTCCTCGCAGACATGCGCATCGCGGCTGCGGCGGAAGCGATTGGCGTCGCCCGAGCTGCTTATGAACGAGCGGTCTTGCACATCAAAGGTTTGCCCAAGTCGACAGAGCCTGGACTTTTGGGCTCGCAAGTGTTGATCGCGGACATGTGCGTGGAGCTCGAAGCGGCACGACTGTTGTTGCTGCGAGCCACGCGGCAAGCGGAAAACGAATTGGTTTCTGGCTCGGAACGATCCATGGCCAAACTATTCGCGCTCGAGATGTCGACCCGGGTGGTGCACAAGGCGATGCAAATCGTCGGCGTACGTAGCATCTTGGCAACACCGAGCCTCGAACGTAATCAACGCGATGCCCGGATGAGCGAACTCTCGGAAGACGGTTTGGACACACAACGAGCGATCATTGCTCGAACGATGTTGAAGGCTTGAAGAATTAGGAGCGGTAAGACGGTGAAACGAATGGTTTGTCGTAGCGCAATAGCTGGTGCAGCGTTTGTTTTGCTCGTGGGATGTGGGGGCGAAGCGGCAAACAATAAAGAAACGAATACCGGGACCAACAGTTCGACGGACGAGCCGGCAAACAAAAACGTGAACTTCGACGCGGAAATCGGAGCGTTGGATCAAAACAAGGTGAACCGAGCCTTGGATCGAGCGTCGGCAAAGTTCAGCGATTGTTTTAACGACGGACTCAAACGCGTGCCTTTCCTCGGGGGAAACATCAAG
>JBGAOI010000331.1:0-7916 GCA_044221885.1 Polyangium sp. (in: bacteria) | reverse complement strand
GTGATTTCGCTTAGGCGCGGCGAATGCCATTTCAGCATTATCTTGCTTTCTCCAGAGCGTCAAAAAGACAAGCGGTGAATCCATCCGGTGGCTCCTTCGCATGCCCAATGAACTTTCTGGACCGACTCGTTGTGGCGACTTCGAGGCCTGGTCAGAAATGGCGTTGGCGTTCCTGTTGGTGATGAGCGGACGATCGAGTTTCTGAGGCACGACACGACCATTGATGAACAGCTTTCTTCCATATCCTTGGCGCTTCCGAACGAGGCAAAAAACTTGCGGCTATCGCGTGACCACGTTACACGAGCGTGCTTCTATTGCGCGCAACATTGAATCTGATTTCGAGGAGCCCACTTTCTAACGAAGCTTAGCATTCGGTGCCAATACCCCGTAAAACCGAATCATGTGAAACCACGGCCGCGGCACCATTGCACAGATTCGCGCTATCTGAATTGCTGGCGAGTCCCTTGATTTGTAGGCAATGGGAAAAGGGTGCGAAGAGTCAAGGCTCGGTTGAACATGGTCACTCCCGTGTGCAAGAACAAATGGTAGTTGCCTCGTCGCAACGAGCCTGTAGGGCGCGTCTTTGCCTTTGATTTTATGGGGGTGTACCCGGATTACATCGCAATATACACAATCACTCCTCGTTCGCCGGTGTAAGCACCGACGAACTCGACGAGCGCCAAACGCCATCCGAACAAGCAGCCGCAACCATAGAAACCAACTCTTCCACCCTTCTTCGGCCTTGTCAGCAATGCCAGCTTCGGTCATGGTGTGGCGACCATGACGGATGCACCTGCGTCAACCGGACAGATTCTGCTCTATCGCAGCGAAGACGGCCGCACGAGGCTCGATGTGCGCCTCGACAACGGAACCGTTTGGCTCAACCAGCGACAACTCACCGAGCTCTTCGGCAAGGCCAAAGGGACCATCAGCGAGCATATCAAGCACATCTTCGAGGACGGCGAACTCGACCCGACCGCAACTGTTCGGCAATTCCGAACAGTTCAAAGTGAGGGAGATCGCGAAATAAGCCGTGACGTCGAGTTCTACAACCTCGACATGATCATTGCGCTTGGCTTCCGTGTGCGTAGCCCCGCCGCAGTCCGCTTCCGACAATGGGCGGGCGATCGGCTCAAAGAGTACATCGTCAAGGGGTTCGTACTTGACGACGAACGGCTCAAGCGAACGGATCGCGCGGCCGACTATTTCGACGAGTTGCTCACCCGGATTCGCGAGATTCGGGCGAGCGAAGCGCGCGTCTACCAACGTATCCGCGAGATCTT
Source organism: Polyangium sp. (in: bacteria) (assembly GCA_044221885.1). Classification (GTDB taxonomy): domain Bacteria; phylum Myxococcota_A; class Polyangia; order Polyangiales; family Polyangiaceae; genus Polyangium. The sequence goes on along the minus strand of JBGAOI010000331.1, from coordinate 6,633 downwards.
CGCGCTTGCGTCCGACTACGACGATTCCAACGACGCGACCGTGCGGTTCTTCGCGTTCTAGCAAAAAAACGTGAACAAACCTCGCATTTTCGACCTCTATTCCCTCCTGTTTTTCGGGGCCACATCCCTCGCGTGCACACCTCCCTCCCCAGCGCCCAGGCCAACGATCGTCCAGCCCGCGCCCGAAATCCAAATACGTTTGTCCTTTCCACCTAGGCCCGAGGATGCCCCGGACGGTGAATCCTTTATCACGTCGCTCGCCAATGCCGACGAAAACCGGGTCCAACAAGCTGCACTCCGTGAACTCACGCGCGGCAATATCCCTGATTCCTTGCGCCAACTTTCCCGTATCGATTTTTATTCGCCCACTCGTTCGGGCCTCCAGAAAAAAGTCACGATCTGGGCAACCTGGGACTATTTGAGCATTGGAAGCGATATCAATTCCGTGCGTATGGCTTTGTCACCGATTACCGCGCAGCTCGTCGCCGATCACGTCGGCGCTTTGTTGCCTACGCCCAAATTGGTCGACATTCTTTATCAACATGCCCAAACACAATTGCCTCCGCGTCCCATTACGCCAAGTGCTTGGATGGTCCGGCCCATCGAGTTTCTGAGGCACGACGCGACCATCGATGAACAGCTTTCTTCCCCGACAAATTCGACGCTTTCACTTCGATTGATTGCCGGACATAAAAAAGACATTGTCCTGTCCAATGTGCTCGAGGAAAAACCGCACCGACTCGCCATTTATGGTTGGCACACGGTCGAAGGCAAACCAATTCAACCTCTCAGCACCTACCATGGCGATTGGTATGCCGATTATAGCCACGGGACCCGGCTGATCGCGAAAAAGATGCTCATCGACGGGAACGTGCACGAAATGGAAACTGTATTAAAAGACGAGGAACTCGCGCCGCTGCTCAGCGATGAAGGACCGCTCGTGCATACGCGTTATCGCACCGAAGATGGGCCGGGGCGATTGCATTGGTGGCCCAAGCTGCCGGAAGAATCGGTCGAACAGGCGAAACGTTAGTTCGTCGACACCGCAGAATTAACACGTTTGGCGAGGCGGCCACGAAATTTTTTCTCACAAGTACGCTGCGAGTCGTATTTCGACGACAATGTGCTAGGGTTGGTCCCGCGTATGTATCAGCTTCGCGATTATCAAAAAACGGCGGTCGAAAACGTCATCCGTCATTTCAAAAAAAGCCGCGATCCCGCCGTCGTCGTCCTTCCCACAGGTGCGGGGAAAAGTTTGGTCATTGCCGAACTGGCACGCGTGGCCAAGGGACGCGTCCTGGTGCTCGCGCATGTCAAGGAACTCGTGGAGCAGAATCACGAAAAGTACGTCCGGTATGGTCTCGAAGCGGGTATTTTTTCGGCCGGTTTGGGAAAAAAAGACCACCACCACAAAGCAACGTTCGGCAGCGTGCAATCGATCGCGCGCGCACCTGATGAATTCTTTGAAAATTTCTCGCTTCTCGTGATTGACGAATGCCATCGCGTCGCCGATGAAGCCGCAACACAATATCAGGAAGTCATTCGCAAACTTTGCGAGCGAAATCCGAATCTGTGCATTTTGGGTTTGACCGCTACGCCCTATCGTTTGGGCATAGGATGGATCTACGAATTCGCTCGCGCCGGTGAAATCAAGAGCGAACAGCCACGGTTTTTCAAGCAATGCGTGTACGAATTGCCGCTCGCTTATATGGTGAAGAACCGCTTTCTCACCGTGCCCGTCAAAGTGGACATTCCCGTAACCAGCTACGATTTCTCAGAGCTCAGCGAAAAAGGCCGAATGTATACCCTGGCCGAAGTCGAAGAGCTGCTCAACACCCAAAAACGACTCACGCCCCTGATCATCAAAAATATCATCGATATCACGGAACGTTATGATCGGCAGGGCGTGATGATCTTCTGTGCTTCCGTCAAACACGCCGAAGAGATCATGGGTTATCTCCCCAAAGGTCAGGCCCGCGTGGTGCTCGGAGATACGGAGATGGGCGAACGTGATCGAATTGTCAACGAATTCAAGCAAAAGAAATTCCGATATCTCGTGAACGTGTCCGTACTAACGACGGGTTTTGATGCGCCGCACGTGGATGTCATTGCGATTCTTCGGCCTACGGAATCCAATAGTCTCTACCAGCAAATCGTGGGGCGTGGATTGCGATTGTGCGAAGGCAAAAAAGATTGTTACGTGCTCGATTACACCGGAATGGGGCATGATATCTACGCGCCCGAAATCAGTGACAAACGGCCCAAGAAAGACACCATGCCGGTTTTCGTTCCGTGTCCTCGATGCGGCTTTGAAAACTCATTTTGGGGTTATGCCGGCGATGATGGCGTGGTGCTCGAGCATTTTGGCAGGAAATGCCGGGGAGCCGACCAGGATCCGGTGACGATGGAGATCAAACGTTGCGGATTCCGTTTTCGGTTCAAGGTTTGTCATAGCTGTGGTGCAGAAAATGATGTGACGGCGCAATCGTGCGAGCAATGCGCAGCGGTGCTGGTTGATGCCGAGAGCAAGTTGAAACAAGCCAAACTCTCCAAAGGCGCGCATGTCTTGACGCCGGATCGCATCACATTTGAGGAGCGGCAGGACAAGAATGGCCACGCGTTCCTTGAAGTACGTTATTATGACTACGACGGGCAATACGTCAGCGAGGCGCATTTTTTCAGCAATCCAACGTCGGTCAAGAAGTTCAATATCAACTTTCTGCGTTCACACCTGAAGCGACCCGAGTTGGCCCAAGAATTCCAAAATCCGCTCGATGCGGTGAAGTACCAAAAGCTTTTCCGCCTACCCGCGTTTGTTATTGTGCGCAAGCAAGATAAGTGGTGGAAAATCACCGAGAAGATATTCATCGAAGAGCTTGGCGCGTGATGGCCAGGACGTGAAGCCTGGTGGGTGTCGAAAGTGGTGTCGCTTATGGCGACGGTCTCGGTCACTTTCTGCGGCGACACCGGGGAATCTCGCAATCGATGAGATTGGCCTGGACCGCTGTCGATACAGGCTCGAGAAAATGGCTATCCTTTGTTATTGCAGAACCTTGGCAACGTTGGTAATGCGGGCACATGAAGCTCAGAAGCTGGCTCTTGTCCGTGTTTGTCGTGACCATGTTCTCGCTGGGATGTTCGAAGTCCGAGGGGACCTCATCGTCGAGTGCACCTGCCGCGCAAAAGGGCGGGGATTCTGCATCCGCAGCTTCCGTAAAAGACCTGGAAGCCAAGCTGCAAAAAGCTGGGTGGACGTTTGATTCGAGCGAAGACAATAACGACGCGTGGCCGGCGCGCCGGATTGAGGTAAAGAAGGAAGAAGGCGACGTCAGCAAAAGCGCGACGGTTTGGATCGAGGACCTAGGCACTTCGCTTGGCGGCAAACCAAAACCGCATATCGTGGTGGGCAAAGGGGCTCTGCTCCGGTTCGTCTGGGATCCACGTGATGCGGCAAAGCCTGCGGTGGACCTCGTGGGGTTGGCCAAAGACATCGTTGCGATCACTCCGCCGGAGAAAGCAACGGACGACCTTGGCCGCAGCGAGAAGTATGGTGAGACGCTCAAGAAGTGGGGGCTTTCCGCGGGCAGCGGCAACGGTTCCCTGGCGACGAATGCGGACGTCATTTTCAACAATCGCACTGCATCCAATGACGCCGGCACGGTCGTGTTGGACATTGTTCATTACCAGAAAGCGCTGGAGGAAGGTCGAGCGAAGCTCCTTGGCATGACGCTCGTGAGTGTGTGGGCGAAAGACGTCGCGACGGCAAAAGAGGTTCTCGCGGCGTTATAGCGCTTCGTCCAGAAAACGCAGCAATGTGCTGCGCGATTTCGCCAGATGAAATGCGAGTGGATCGACGTAGCGGCGTGAGAAAGCCATTCTGAAGGTGCGTGGATTCTCGTGGCCATACCTCGAAAGCTTCGGAATCGGTCATACCGGTGAGGCCCGTGTTGGGCAAGGTGTTCGATGCTTGCGACGACAGCCCCCGAAGTTCGAGCATCGACGATGTATACGGGCCCGTCGGGCGCCGAGTTGTTCGGCGACTGCAAAACAGGTGTGCAGACTTGTGAAAATGGCGTCGCCGTTGGTGGCTGCATTGGCGAACGAATTCCAAGCCCTGAAATGTGCTTGACGACCTTCGATGACGATTGCGATGGCAGCATAAACGAAGAAGGTTCGGGGGCAATTTGCGTTCCCAATTCAATCGGGTCATGTTATCCGCTCAAGCAGGAATCCATCGGGTATGGCGCGAATGCTTGCCGGCATGCAAGTGTGTAATGCCCTTGGGACCGCCTGGGAAACCTGCATTGGATTCGTCACGCCATCGGCCGAGTTTCGTGACGGGTTGCAAAAAGGAAAACCTCCAAAAGGTAGTTGCTGCGGCAATGCACGCGGCATAAACAGGAACAACGAACAGCAGCTCGGCTTCAATAGTGAGCGGCCCATTCCCCGTAGCCTCGAAGTGCTATGGTCAATCACGGACCGGAATGTGCCCATCGTCGTTTTTTCGACCAACACGAAGCTTGGACCGAAACGAAGAACTGCGTCTTCGTTCGCTGGAAGGGCAGAGTGCGCGGCGAAGATATCGATGCTGTCGCCGAGTTGATTCAATTGCTGGCAGAGACCGCTAATCACTTGACACTCATTCAAGACGTATCAGCCGTCGATGGGTTCACACCTGAAGCGCGCAAGAAAATTATCAATAACAAAAGTACGGATCACCTGAATTTGGTGATTTTGGTTGGAGCGAGTTTTCAAGTGCGCATCATTCAAGTGATGATCAATCGCGCGATGCGATTGTTGCACGAGGGCACAGCGTTGACATTGTTTTGGGAAACATTCGCTCAGGCAAGGCGCGTTGCGGAAGAACAACGAAATGCATTGCCCTCCAGCAAGGACCGCCGAGGCTGAAAACATATTTTTTGCAGGTTCTCCCTCTCGTGCCCTCGAAGCACAACCCGGTCGAACCCGTCGCACCCGAACTCGACCCCGTCCGTGCCTCAAACGATCTTGTTATGGGACGGCGCTGATCTTGACCACGTTTTCCGCGACAATGCATCAAACGTCGACCGTCCAATGTGGGATGATTTGCGGAGGAAGTTGCACTATGCGGTCGAGACTGGAATACCGGATTTCGAGGACCGTGAGCTATGAATTGCTATGTGGTTGTCGAAGGCGAATTGGATGGAAAGCTCATGGAGCGAACCCTTCACGCAGAGGTGTCGGGATTCAAAGCAAACCTTCAGCAAGCGCGCAGCAAAAACCAGACAAGCCCAAGCAAGGAGTTTCGGAGTGGCTCCGTTGAAGCAACGAAGTCCAAGGGTTTGAGGCAATGGCCACGGGATGCGATTCGAATTGTTGTTGCCGGCGGCTCCTCCGCGGCTACGTCTGCAGCGCGTTCCCTACTTGCCGCACGTCGTGGTCCCGTCGCAATTCTTCTTGATGCCGATGCCTACAATCCTATGGCGGTAACAGAACGGCGGGAAGGGATCGAGGAGACCCTTGGACAGTTTGGACGAGCTGACAACTTTCGCGGCGATCGATGCGGTGGTGGCCGAAGCGTACGGTTTGTCGCGCGAACAGTACGTGCACGTGCTTGTGAGCTTCAGTCACAAGAGTTATCCCAAGGCGCCGGAAAAATGCCTTGCAGCGTTTGACGAGTTGCAACGAATCGGCCTCGACGCGTTCGTCAAAGCGAACGATCCGTACCACGACATACCATTGAACGAGAATTTGCCGAAGCCGGCGATCGAGTTACAGATTCCGGGTGGGCCGGCGGAAGGAACGGCGTTTAAGCTGGAAATGCAGGATGCCGCGCCCGCCAAGAAACGCGGGGCGAAAAAGAAGGGTTGATGCGCGGGGTCTGGTCGAAACGGGATCAATCGCTGCGGGCAACGCCGTTTTTCTCGAGCCATGCAGCGATTTCCGGGCCGGACAGGTCCAGCACGAGATCGGCAAGATAGGTCGAACCGTGTTTGGATGCCCAAACTGCAAGCGCTTCGCGTTCGTCTTGGTTCAGTTGTCGACCGATACGGCGTTGGAATAGGTGCACAAGCTGGTTGACTTCCGCCTGCCGTTGTGCCAGGGCGCGTTCTGCTTCGACCTGCCGTCGTTCTTCCGCGCGTTGTGCCTCAACATCGTGCAGCACCCGCGCCTCAACCTCGCGCTCATGCTTCGCCATGTGTTCCTTGTACCACGCATCAACGTCCATGACAAACTCCCGATCCTCAGTCGTCATCGATCCATCCACACGCACTTCACATCTTACTTGCGAAATCCACTTGTCGGCAACCCGTTTTTCCCATGCGTCGTCGGGCAACAGACGCAAAGCTCGCAATGCGTCGCGACGAACCCGACCGCGACCAAGCAGCCGAAACAGCAGCGTACTGCGCGTTTCCGGCAACTCATTCACCACCACGAGCATCACCCGCCACCCAGGATCGCGCAGCACGTACCGCCCGGTCATGCCCAAAGGCACAAACCCGAACTGCATAATGACCGTGTTCGGTTTGCCCGCACAAAGGTGCCAAAGTCTCGGACGCACCTTGAACGTTGATGAGGTTCCCAAAGACGCACCACGTTGCTCCAGCGTCTCCCGAAAATTCTCGCGTTTCGCGTACGTCACGTGAAACTCGT
>JBGAOI010000330.1:0-7936 GCA_044221885.1 Polyangium sp. (in: bacteria) | reverse complement strand
CCAGCGCTCGCTGGTCCGGGTCCAGGGGCGGACAGCCCCTGGTCGGGTCCGGGTGAAACCCGGCGGGGCCGTTACGCGGGGAAATCCAATTCGGGATATTTGCGGAAGATGCCGTGTTCATTAAATGGGCAGCGACGATCGGACGCCAGGTACGCGGCAATGTTCGGGCGGGCAGCAACGGAATCGCGCAATGCGAGAAGCCCCGGAATCGACGGTTTCGCATGCGAAAACGCTATGGGAAACGCGTACGCCAGTCCCTCCAGCACTTGAAATATCGATAGATCCACATACGTGAAACCACTCGTGACCATGTGCTTTTGTTGGCTTGACGAATTGCGTTGCAAAACGTCTTCGAAATACCCCAGCAATTGCGGCATTCGCTTGGAAACGAAGACTTCTGCCCTCCGTTTCGCTTCTGCTTTTTGATCCTCGTAATACAGCGTCGAGGCCACCGGATGATGCGTATCGTGCACTTCCGCCACGAGATCCATGATCGACAACTGCAATTGATTGGCCGCAATTCGAGACAGTTCGTCCTGCGGAACCAATCCCAAACGCGGCGCAAGCCAGAGCAAAATGTTGGCGGTTTGCGCAACGACGACGTCACCGTATTTCAGAATCGGAGGAGCAAACGGACGCAACCCTACGCCAGTTCCACGGGTCATGCGCTGAATCGCGTGCACTCCGCCACCCTGATCGGCAGGAAGGCGCCCCATTTCGACATACGGACAACCCGCATCTTCAAAAGCCAAGCGCACGAATTCGCCTCGACCTGGCAGGCCTGGCCAATAATACAATTCGTAACGTAGTTCCTTTTCTTCGCTCATGTTCGCCTCCTCTTCATCCTGGCGCATTTTCCAAAGCCAAGATGGCCGCTTGAATCACTTCCCGCAGCGTCACGCCATGCGTCCGAGCCGCCGCGGCGCAATCGTCGAACTCTGGTTTTACTTGGGGCGGACCAAACGGCCCTTCGCTCACTTTGACGCGTACCCGGCCAAACGCCGTTTCCACCACGACGGTTCGTCGCGGACGCTCGGTTCGGGTCACCGGAATCTTGCGTAATCCAATGGACGTCGTTTCCCGCAAAAGCGCCGTTCCCACGGCGTCGGCTTCCGGCGCCCGGGCCAATGCCGATATCGTCAACGCGGGACGACCTTTTTTCATCGTAATCGGCGTAGCCCACGCATCCAGCGCTCCCGCCGTAAGCAATGCCTCAATCGCGTGCGCTGCGACTTCGCCCGTCATATCGTCGACGTTCGCTTCCAGCACCACGTGCGAAGCTCCCACAATGGTTTCTTCTGACGCACCATTTCGCGTTCCCAAAACGACCCGCAATAGATTCGGCCGGTCCGGCAATTCGCGTGTACCGGCTCCCCAGCCCACTCGTTCCGGGGCAAACGATGGCCAACGCTCGAACGATGTCGCCGCCGTTGCCACGATCGCTGCTCCGGTTGGCGTCACAAGCTCCGCATCGAGCTCCACTCCGTACGTCGGGATGCCACGCAAACACTCGATCGCCGCAGGAGCTGGCAACGGCAAGATCCCATGTCGCGCCTTGACAAACCCACGTCCCATCGGCAGCGGCGCCCCGCGAACTTCCGCACCGAGGTACACGAGCGCTGCCGCGGATCCCACGATGTCCACGATCGCATCAACCGCGCCAACTTCGTGAAAGTGCACTTCCTCGAGCGGCATGCGATGCACTGCCGCTTCAGCTTCGCCCAGTCGACGGAAGATTCGTCGCGCCAACGTGCGCACATCTGCTTCCAAAGGTGCCTTTTCCAGCATCGCGTCGATCGAAGCGTACGTGCGTTCCGGTTGCGCTGAATCCACATGCACATCAAACGACGTCGCCACGATTCCGCTGCGATGTTTGTGCCCGCGTTCGAGAAAAACCCCCTCCAGAGGCAACGCCGCAACGGCTCGTTCAATCACCAGCAGCGGCACACCCAAGTCGAGCAGCGCCGCGATCGTCATGTCTCCAGCAACGCCACTAAACGCATCGAAAAACAGAATTTTTCCGACCCCCGCACCTTGTTCGAGCAAGGGCAAACGCACCGGGTGAATGTGCTCGTGCCCATGCGGATGCGCATGCGGATGCGTGTGCGTCTGCCCATCGTGCGCGTGCGCATGTGTGTGCTCGTGAGCATGTTCATGAGCGTGATCATGGGCGTGATCGTGCGTGTGGTCATGCGCGTGATCATGATGATGATCGTGATCGTGGTCGTGAGAATGCTCGTGATCGTGTCCGCCGTGCATGTCGCTACGCTCGCTTGTTGAAGTCCTATTTCGCGGTATTTGGGCGATCTTCTTGTACGGTCGAGACCAACGGCATCATCCGATGTACCGCCATCGCCGCCCCGAATCCGTTCTCGATGTTTACAACCACGACGCCTGCCGCGCATGACGTCAGCATCGCGAACAACGCCGTAAAGCCGTTCAGCGCCGTCCCGTAACCAACATTCGTTGGTACAGCAACGACCGGCGTCGACACCATACCACCCACGACACTCGGCAACGCTCCCTCCATGCCCGCACACACGATCGCCGCCGACGCAGAACGCAAATCATCGACGCGATGCAAGAGCCGATGAATCCCAGCCACACCAATGTCGTACATGCGTCGAGGTTCGAGGCCCAGCGCGTACAACGTTTCGGCTGCTTCTTACGACACGGGCATGTCGCTCGTTACGGCCGTGATGACCGCAACCGGAGCACACGGACGTTTGACCGGGGGTGCCACTTCGACAAACCCCGTGCGGCCCATCGGCGAATAACGAAGCTGCGGCAGGCGTTGCGACACGACGGCTGCTTTGGCCGCATCGAGGCGCGTGACGAGAACGTTTGTCTGGGCCCGCATCATTTCTTCTGCGATGCCCGCGATTTGCTCACCCGTTTTCCCTTCACCAAACACCACTTCGGGCACACCTTGTCGCAACGCCCGGTGATGATCGATGGTGGCAAAACCCAAATCTTTGAAGGGCAATCCCTGAAGCGACGCGACGGCCGCTTCGACGTTGACGTTGCCATCGCGCACTTGTTCGAGCAGTTCACGTACACGCCGCGGATCCATGATGGGCGTCCCCATAGCATGTTCGGGACGCGAGGGGCGCAATCCCGAAGCAGGCGCGATTTTTTCGTCGAGGTGGTGGAGAAAAGTGGCCCGCTTGGATCTTACGAGAGGACGTCAGTCCTTGGACCACTGGTACGTTTCCTCGGGTTTGCCCGCGAAAAACGCTTTTGAAACGGTCCACGTTTTGGATCGGCGATCGCTACGCACATAGTCACGCACGCCCTCTGCCATGAAAAACGCGCGCATGAAATGGTCCAATTTGGGAAAACTCTCCACGAGCCCCGGATGCAGCACCAATTGCGTTTCCAAGGCGTACGCCATTATTACGTCGGCGAGCGTGTATTTGCCGGGCCTCGTCCAAAATTCCGCATTTGCGGCCGTCCGCTCGAAATAATTCTCGAGGCTGCGCAATGCACCTTCCATTTCTTGACGGGCTTTTACGCGAGCTTCCGCAAAGTGCGGATTCCAATTGAGCATTGCAGTGTGAAAAATCAAATCAGTGGCCGTATCCGCGATTTCTTCGATCCACGCCTGCTCTTCAATGGTTGTTCCAGCCAAACCGATTCGACGTGCCAGATACCGGTTGATGGCGCCCGACTGACACAAGGTGAATCCGCCATCTTCCAGAATCGGCAATTGGCCAAGAGGCGTGCGCTCGAGCATCTGGGCTTTCAGCTCCGGCCAATCCCCTTCAGCCACGGCGTCGAATTCGTAAGGCGTGTTGGTCAGTTCGAGCATCAGTCGTGCTGGTTCGACACGCCCACGAACACCGAAATAGGTGAGTTTCATCCCATGTCAAATGCTTCGATTCTCGGCAGAAGTCAACGGTGTACCGAAAGTTCGGCTCGATTGGCTGATTTTCGTGGTAACTTGCGCCGCCATGCGGTCCACGGTCCCCGTATCGAATCATGTGCGCGAAGAATGGCTCCGCCGAGTCCAAGCCGAATACACATCCGCAGCCATTACGCAACACTTGGGACTGTGGCTCATTCAAGCTGCCGCTTCGCCGGATCTCATCAAAGCATCGCTACGCATCGTCACCGACGAACTGATGCATGCTCGATTGAGCCACGAAACGTATGTACGAGCCGGCGGAACGAACCCGCCGGCCCTCATTCGCGAGCAATTGGGTTTGGCGCGAAATCCTCATGTGCCGCTAGAGGCAGATATCGCACGAACGTGCCTATCTGTGTTTTGCCTGGGAGAAACCGTCGCGGTACCCTTATTTCGACGATTACGCGAAGGGGCCACGGTCCCCGTAGCTCGACGTGCGCTGGATCGAATTCTTCGTGACGAGGTTCGGCATCGTGATTTTGGATGGCTTTTGCTCGATTGGCTTTTGGAACAACCTTATGCCAACCAAGTTCGGGCGCTAGCCCATGAAGAATTGCCGACGATGTTTGCTACACTTGCGCGCAATTATGGTGCTACCAAGAAAAACCCCGCGAAAAAAGTCGATGATGCCGACCGTGCGTGGGGGCTCATGTCGACCGCCGAATATGCGACGGCCGTGTTTCGCACGGTCGAACGCGATTGGGTGCCTCGATTTCAAGCGCGAGGTATCGACGGGAAATCAGCGTGGGAGAAATCGACAAACGTTAGTCCCGACAGACCAATCTAAAGTTCCGTGGGATCTGGTTTGTCTTTAGGCACGCTGGCTGGGCACTTGACGGGTTTGGGCGGCGGTGGATTGCAAGTGCTCCGCGGCGGGCACGTGACATTCTTGTAGGCGCGACATCGGCCATTGGAATCGTAAAGGATTTTCCACCCCACAGGAGCATCCGGCAAATTGGAATCGTCGAACGCGGGAGGTTTTACCGCGGACGCCGACGACGCGGGCGTAGCCGTATCGCTCTTCGGCAAAGGTTTTTGCGTGTCGCAATCGACGGGCTCATTCCAAGGCGGGTTTGCTGGATGCTGAATGAAACATTTTCCGTCGGATCCGCGAATGAGCCCCTCCCTCACTGCCCCGATGTTCGGCACCCAATTCGGATCCTCGGGTCCTGTCGGTTTGTCTCGAGGCGTGGGATTCGCAACTGCCGAACCTGTTGCATCCGGCTGAGGGGTTTGCGTGTCAGGCGTGCCATGGTCCGGAGGTTTGGAACTCGAACCACAACCGGCCGAAATTGTAACGACAAACGCGGCAGCAAGGCGCGGCGATTTCTTGCGAAGCATCGTCGTCAAGTAGAAACGATCTGACGGCTCAATGTCAAGATGACGCGGCAAATAGCGCGAGGAAAAGACATCGGCGTCTGAGGCGCAATTCTTACAAGAAGCGGATCAAATCGGCCAATGGCCCAAGATCGTCTTTGCAGTGAGGGGAAAGAGTCGTCCGTTCATCCTTGGTCAGACAATCCATCCCCAATGTCGCAAACTCTTTTTTCGCATGGTTCAACGCCAAAAGCGGATACGCAATCATCGCATGGCCAGGATCGAAAGCAAGCAATTCATTATCACGATGGAGGTACATTTGAATGGCTTTGCGTATGCCCATATTCACGACAAATTCGAAATGTGGCGGCACCGCAGGTTCCAGAAACCGGCCCAATTTATAGTTGGCGTCTTCGCGGCGATCAATCAGCCAAGCGGAAGCATTATCTGCCCCAATATTTTGGGTTAACAAATGTCTGGGAAATAATTCCTCAAACGATTGCAGCACAACGCTATGAGTATTCCCTCTCGTATGTCGTGCGGTATCACCTTGCGCCGCTCGAACCCACCATGGGGTAGAACCAAGGTAAAAAATGGCAATACCACGCAACGCGAGAATAGCACGAAGCGTGTAAAAAACCGAATAGTACAATTTGACTGTTGCCCAAGAATACAGCCCACATTGCGGTCCACGCAGAGCTTCGATAAACGACAACAGGCCGGAAAAATAATAATCCTTTGCGTCTTCACGCAGAAGTAGCCTTATTCGATCGGCTTCAGCGGCTGACAAATGCACCAGCGCACGATCTTCTTTTTTAGGAATCACTTGAAGACGTGCAGCGAAATCCCTCGCAGCCTTGTGCCCCGCCATGACTCAAGTCTTGATACGAACCGGCGTCGCAGATTTTAGCAGGAACTGCTTGACTAGTAGATCTCGCACGCGAGCAGCCGCCGCCGTCCCGCTCAGACCGCTCGTATCGGACGGCTTGATCAGCGATTTCTTATTGATCGACAACGAAGACGCCATGAATTCCTTCGTAAAGTCATGCTCACGCTTTTCACATTCCGGAACGAGATTCTTTCCCAGGAAGTCAATCGCTCCTGTAAAACCCGCGGCAAAAAGAAATGCGTTTTCACGCACGCTTTCCCAATCCGAACCATACTTTTCCTGTAATGCCAGAAAAAAGTTCCGAATGACATTGTATTGAATAGATAGTTCGGTAACACCGCTCCGCTCAAGGATTCCCTTTTCCTCGACGAGCGGTTTCAAGGCTGAAACAACAGTCGACAAGGCCACACCTCCTCTCATTCGGGGCATCCCTGGAAATTTGATGAGACCAGCATACGGTCCCTCTTCTTCTTCGTTAAGTAATTTTGCAATATCGCGAGCGCGCATCGTGGCCGCGTCGCCTTGGTGCTGGCCTGTTACGCCATAAAGATCTTGAACCAGACTCGGAGGAACCGGGCGCTGCTCCGTATTGATGGAGAGAAAGATATCTGCACAACCTGCCGTATCGAGATGAAGATATATGGAAGTGGGTATTTCGATATCGCCCACGCGCGCGTCTTCCGCAATAGCAACACGAAGTCCTTCGATACGATGCTGGCCATCAATGACTTGTGCGCATCGTGTAACGTTCGGAATGCTGAGCACATCCCGCTCGGGTTTCAGTGGGTGGTCCTTGCTCACCCAATTTAGAACAACGCTGGTCGGATACTCTCCGCGCTCAAGCGCATACTGCTGTAGATCTTTGATTCGACGAGTATTGAGTATGCGTTGGACGGCACCGGGTTCATCCGATTGATTCCGTACGGACGCATAACTAATGTTTGTCAAATGGCGCGCACGAAGCTTTGTCAAGTAGAAGCTACGTTGCGGCTGCTCTACCTCGATAAAAGGTTGGCGCTCAGTCGGTTCCTTATTGGGCTCAGTAGGTTGCACTCGTACGCGCGGCACGCGCCAACTATACACAAAGTTGGTCCAGTGCAACGACTTTTGCGGACAGCGTCTCCGCACTTTCATACTTGACGTTCGTCGGCCAATCTTCGAGCGGACAGATTGGCGTCCTGGTCTAACTCCATCTCCTTGGCACACCAACCAATCTTCGCCATGCCCCTACCCCTCGCTCCGTTCATCGCTTTTGCCATCGGCGTTTTTCTCGCGTGGAAAACACGTACCGAGACAAACGAATCGGACTCGTTGTGGAACGCCCATGCTGCCGCCGTCGCGCTCTACGCGGCACTCGTTTTTGCTCCAGTAGCCGGCTACTTTGCCGCTTTTGCGACCGATTGGTCGTTCGCTTATTTCATCGACGGACGTCTCGTACCTTCGGCAATTTCGCTTCTGCTCGTGTTTGTCGCGGCAGGATCTGTCGTGGCTGGGTTTGTCGCGGGTCGCCACGCGCTTGGTCGACACGCCCCAGGTGAACTTGCATGGCTCGCAGGTCTCCCTCTTGGTGTCGCCCTCGTCTTCGTCATCGCGATGTATGATCGACTGGGTGTCGATGCCACATACGATCAATTCGTCAGCAACTTCGGTCGTGAGCCATTGTTCACCAGTCGCCTGGGTCTTGCTGTCGTGTGGATGGATGGAATCGCCGCAGTTGGAGCCATCATCACGGCTCGATGGCTCGCCCCGAAACAGCAGCCCGGACAAACTCCACCTGTCCCTGTCCGACCAGCTCCCCTCGCCTCCGTCACGGACGATGATGT
>JBGAOI010000032.1:25063-25385 GCA_044221885.1 Polyangium sp. (in: bacteria) | reverse complement strand
TTCAAGCAGCAAAAGATTCCGATCGATATTTTTCAAATCGATGACGGCTGGCAAGCTGCTGTCGGGGATTGGCTCGACGTGAATGACAAATTCCCCAATGGCCTGCGTTCCATCGTGGATCGTATTCACGCCGCGGGATACCGTGCTGGTCTGTGGCTTGCGCCGTTTGTGGCCGAAAAGAAGTCGCGCCTCGTTGCAGAACACCCGGAGTGGCTATTGCGTGATCCGGAGGGAAATCCCCTACCAGCGGGCAATTCGGGGCTTTGGAGCGGCGACTTTTACGGGCTCGATATCGACCATCCCGCCTTTCGAGCGTACCTCG
>JBGAOI010000032.1:0-25053 GCA_044221885.1 Polyangium sp. (in: bacteria) | reverse complement strand
AACCGTATTCGATACCGTTCTGAATGCTTGGGCCTTCGATCTGGTCAAACTCGATTTCTTGTATGGAGCCTGTTTGATACCCGCGCATGGGAAAACGCGTGGGAAACGAATGGTCGAAGCGATGGACCTTTTGCGCGATCTGGTCGGTGACAAACTCATTCTTGGATGTGGCGTGCCGCTCGGGCCAGCTATCGGACGTGTTGATATTTGCCGCATTGGTCCAGATGTTGGTCACGAATGGACGAATACGTTGACGCGAGGTCTCGGCATGCGCGAAACGATTTCGACGGTAACCGCGCTGGAAAATGCCATTGGTCGTCGGCAGTTGTCGGGTCAAGCGTTTTCGAACGATCCGGACGTCTTCTTTTTGCGACATCTTTCATTCGATGGGCAAAAATTCGATCCTTTTGTGGCTGTACAAGAACTACGTTGGGGCAAACGAATACCGCTCACGGAAGCTGAAAAGTATACGCTGTTTCTCCTGAACAACATTTTCGGTCGATTGGTGTTCACCTCCGACGATATTGGCGAGTATTCCGATGACACGCGGGCGCTTTACCTTTCGGCATTTCCACTCCGCGAAAAGTCCGATTTGCAGGTGCGACTCATTGGGCCGGCGCCCGCATTCGGCGAAATCGGCGGAGCGTATGAAGTCACATTTCGCATCGAAACGTTACGCTACCGGGTCTACGCGAACCTTTCCAATGAATCCATTTCGTGCGTGTTGCCTGTGGCCGGGTTTTCCCGAAATGAACGACTTCGTCCTCGATGGATGGAACGCGGCGCGGCCGTGATCCTCGAACCGCATGCATCGCTTTGCATGCTCGAGGAATCCAGCGCCGAGATAACTCTGCTCGCTTCCGAAGGCCATTTGTTTCCCGGCAGTGACCTGCATTGGACATGGGATGGAGCGAGCGAAGTGTCTATCACGCGCGACGAACGGGCGCGAGGTCCAGGTCATGCCGTGTTGCTGGTTCGGTCCGAAAAACCTGGCCTTCGCGTCAATGGTCAATTTGTGCCGTTGACATCGTATCTCGGGCGTAGTCGGCTGCTGGTTCTGACGTGGGAGTGAATGGACGAGGGAAATGATCATGACGACCGTAAAGAAACTTCCGCCGTCGAAAATGATTCTGTTCGCGCTGGGCCAATTCGGTTGGTCCCTCTGCTCTTTCGGCGTTGGCAACCTCATGAATTATTTTTACATGCCGCCGGAATCGGGCAACGTGGCGTTGTTTCCGCCATACATTCACAACGGGCGCATTCTTGGTTTTTTGACGGTTCTGGGGATCATCACCGCCATTGCGCGAGCATTCGACGCCATCACCAACCCTCTCATTGCCAATTTGTCCGATCGCAACACGTCAAGTTTGGGACGACGAACGTTTTTCCTGGCATTCTCCGCGTTGCCTTTCGCCATTTTGTCGGTTCTCGTGTTCGTACCCCTGACGAACGGTGAAAGTGCAGCGAATGCATTGTGGCTGGCCGGCGTGATGCTCGCCTTTTATTTCTTTTTCGTTTGTTATACCACCCCTTACACCGCGCTACTCAGTGAATATGGACATACGCCTGAAGAACGGCTATCGCTGAGCACTGCGCTTTCGGTCACCTTCGCCTTGGGATTTGCTTTGGGTCAAGGCATATTCGCCATTCAGCCCTTGGTTGAGAAATCGTTCGCGATGCCGCCGGCGCGCGCATTTCAATGCGTTATTGCTGGTTACGCCGCAGTAGCGGTTATCTGCATGTACCTTCCCGTGTTGTTCATCAAGGAACGCGACTACGCGGAAATGCATTCCTCCAAAGAAAGCGTGCGCGAAGCGCTCCTCGCCACGTTTGGCAATCGAAACTTCGTTCGTTTTACCAGCGCTGATCTCATGTATTGGATTGCGCTCACCTTCGTACAAATGGGCATGGTCTATTACATGACGACCTTGCTGCATCCTTACAATGACATGCGCCAAGACACTGCGATCGTAACACCGCTCATGACCGTCATGTTTTTGGTGAGTTTTCTCTGTTATGCACCGGTGAACATAGCGGCCAAAAAATACGGTAAAAGGCCCGTCCTCTTGACCGGATTCATAACGCTCGCGATTGCTTTTGCGCTCATTTCGGTGATGGGATTCGTGCCTCTCCCGTCGGTGCCTTACGCATACATGATTTGCGTTTTCGTCGCGCTCCCGATTGCCATTTTTGGCATCTTGCCGGGCGTCGTCGTTGCCGACATTGCCGAAGCTGACGGGAATCAGACGGGCAATTTCAAAGCCGCAATGTTTTTCGGCGTCCGCACCTTTGTCATGAACTTGGGCATCGCTCTGGCCAATTTCTTGTTTCCGTCGTTTTTGCTATTTGGCAAAGATGTGCAAAACCCCTCGGGCGTTCGTCTCAGCAGCCTCGCCGCCGTCGCGTTCTGCGTGCTCGGGTATGTGCTGTTTTCTCGCTACAATGAAAACGAGGTGACCGCACACCTCGGCAAGAAGGCTGCCGCCTCGACAAAGTAGTTTTCCCCAAGATGACTACTTTTTCTGCTGATGCCATGTCCAAGCATGGGCGATGATCGTTTCGAGATCCGGAAATCGAGGCATCCAGCCCAATAGATTTCGCGCTTTTTCGCTCGACCCAACGAGAATGGGTGGATCACCTGGTCGACGTGCGGCCATTTCGACGCGCAGTTTTTTCCCGGTCACGTTTTCTGCGGCGGTAATGACTTCCTTTACGGAAAAACCGCGACCATTACCGAGATTGATGGCCGTCGATTCGCCTTGGGCAAGGAGATACTCCACGCCGAGGACATGTGCAGCGGCCAAATCCGAAACGTGTACATAGTCGCGAACGCATGTGCCATCGGGCGTGTCGTAATCATCGCCAAAAATGGCGACGCTTGGCCGTTTGCCCATGGCTGCATCGAGCACAATCGGAATCAAGTGCGTTTCGGGCGTGTGATCCTCGCCCAGCCCGCCACCAGGATGCGCGCCCGCGGCATTGAAATACCGGAAACTCACGTATTTCAAGCCAAAAGCAATTTCGCAATCGGCGAGCATCCGTTCCACGACGAGTTTCGTTTGTCCGTAGGGGCTCACGGGATTCTGGGGGTGGTCCTCGGGAATGGGCACGATGCGGGGTGGACCATACGTTGCGCATGTCGACGAAAAGACGAAATGGCGCACGCCTGCTTTTTGCATGGCGCGTAAAAGCGTTGTGCTTCCATGCACATTGTTGTCGTAAAAGGTCAAGGGGTCTTTGACGGATTCGCCGACTTCAATGAATGCGGCGAAATGCATGACTGCGTCAATCTTGTGTTTTGCGAATACGGCATCGAGCGCGTTGGCGTCGCGGGTATCGGCGACGATGACTTTTTCGCCAATGGCGCGTTCGACGATTTCCTGGTGTCCACGACTCAAATTGTCCAGCAAAATGGGCAAATGCCCACGTTCCTTGATCGCGAGCGCGACGTGGGAACCAATGTAGCCGGCGCCTCCTGTGACGAGAATCGTTGCCATGAAAGTTTGTCCTCGATTACGGTGTCAATACACCCGTGAGTGCCGATGCAAAAGCATTCGTGGTGCCGCTCTTGAAGGGCTGTTTGATATCGAAGGCGGCGCGGACGGACACACGAACGTAGTAGTAGTAGCCAAAATCCAGCAACCCTTCAGGTATTTGTATCTTCGTGTCCGTTGTCGAGAATATCGCTGTCGTGCGTGTCGTGCCACCTCCCGGATCGAGCCGTCGCAGCGCAATGATATAGACGGCGGGCATGCCAATCGCGGGCGGTGTAAAGGTAATCGTCGGGGAAGAACCAACTCCGGAAAGCGTATCTTGGGCCGACATTCCGTTGATTTGAATATCGAGCGGCGGTGAAATGACCGGAGTTGTCGGAGCAGTGATCGATTCGATGGGCCCGCTTTGACCAATCGAAACAATTGTCGATTTGGTGATGCCCGTAGGCGCCATGTGTTGGACCGAATAGGACACGTCCACGGTTCCGATTTCTGCCCATGACGAAGGGAAGGGGTTACCGTAAGAAAAACTCGATGGGAATTTGCCAACGGCGACCGCCTCGCAAATCAATAGGTTTGGCGTAATTGACGTTGTCGCCCTTGTGCCGCCGGGTTCAGCAATGATTCGGATATTTTTCCCGGCAACGGTCGCGGTCGAATGCACTGCTGACTTCAAGGAACTGAAGGGACCAATGTCGATATCTGCCGTCCATGTTTTTGCGGGTACGTCTGTGAATGCTCCCGAAAGATCCGTCGGGGTTCCGTCTGTTTGCGTAAAACTCGAAGGTTCGAATACCTTGCTTACCGATTGATATGGAGCGAGCAATGGCTCGGCGACACCTGACAATTGGGTCACAAAAGCCTTGTCACCTTTGGTTCCTTCCACGAGCGTAGGATTGAGCAGTTCAGATGTATCCACTCGATAATTGGTCAGTGCCGTGTCTCCGGCCTTGGGATACGTACCGCTTGTCGGGACAAGCGCTCCAGCAGCACTCGAGCCGAGGGAAAACATTTCGAGAATATCGCCATCGACCCAAGGTTCGAGCCCTGTTGCCGTCAGGGACAAATTGGTGGGTTTGATGGAAATCGCCGTAGCGTCAGGACGCCCCGCGTACACTCGACCCAAATCGATATCACGTGGCGCATTCATGACGTAACGCGGTGGCAATGCACCTGTGCCCACGAGTTCAACGAACCGAAGATCATAAGGGCCGTCGGGGACTTTCGGAATAACAAACGTGCCATCGATATTAATGGCTGCGAAAATCTCACTCGACGTGCCATCTTGGTTTTTAACGAGAGCCGCAATCTCGAAATTCGTCGGCCCGCGTGTAGACGACACATCGCCTGTTTCTGTCACGTGCGTGTCGATGATCGATCCTTTTACGTCCGATACGGGGACAGGCGGAGAACCAGGCGTTTTCCCATCATTTCCACCGCAACCTACGGTCAGCAGCGCGCTTGCCCAGACACACGCGTGAAAAAATCGCATGCCGTGCGGTACCATATCTTCATCCACGACGCAATGCGAATTGCGCGCGCGTCGGGGGGGGTTTGTCCGAGAACAAGCAATCAGTCGCGAAGGTGAATATCGAGCTCGAGGTTCGTGAGCGGAAGACCAGCGGCTGTGCCTTCGCGCCGCGACGAGGCGACGACGACTTGAGAATGAGCTTTGCCCATGGCGGCAACAAGACCCGCAAAATAGCCGGAAATCATTGGCGCAAACCAAGGCATCAACCAAGTCGGGACGCCGCGACATACGATGCGCAAACGATGAGGTTCGTCGCGAAGTACATCCCATTCGCCAAAATTGTAATAACGACTGGCGAGTGGTCGCAAACGCAAATGAAAATCATCGGAGGTACGACCTTGCAACAATGCTCGATATGCATTCTGCACATCGTGGACCGCTTGCGCGCGGCCTTGTTGTTGTCCAAATGCTTCGAGCGATGTGCGAGTCATGTCTGCCACGACGGCACTGCCAGCAGCAAGCGGCAACAAATCATAAAAACTACCCGCCAAAAATGGTTGGTCGAAAAATTCGCGTAATGCGTGGTTGGGTAATGCTGCCGCAAAAGCGCGAATTCCCCCGTCGATACGATGCTGGCAATAATGCAGCAATCCTCGATGAGCAAGCCCCTTGATTTGAAAAGGCCCCTCCCCAGGTCGAAGCGGCAAATCCGCATACCATTGACGTTCGTGAGGCACGGCGCCTGGGCGATCCGACAGCAACGAAAACGCACCGCTGCTCCGGCTCGTGGCAGGTACACGCGCGCCACGCATGGCACTCCGCGATTCACTGCCCGGCGGCGGACTCAACCGCTCCGAAGACAACATTGCCAAACTGGCTCGGTCCGTTGCCGGAGGTAGGTGGAACGTCTGTTTGTCGCCCGAAGGCGGAGGCGCTGGCGTAAAACTCGAACGCTCACTTGCTGCCGGCGGAGGCCAACTCTGGCGGTCGCCAGGCGCAGGCGGAGGCCAGCTCTGACGTTCTGGAGAAGGAGGAATCCAGCTCGTTCGCTCGGACGTTGCCGCCGGCGGTGGTGGGGTCGTGCGTCGCTCGAAAGGGCCCATTCCTGCCTACGCGGGGCATTCAAATGCCCGCGCCCGTGAGACTACAACAATCGCCACAAGCTTGACTACAAACTTTCTCGCGTTTTTCATTCGAACCCCAAAGGGTTTTGTCTTACGTTGCGCGCGTTCTGCGCAGTGTTTTTCGCACTTGCACCGTTCAAGCGAAGTCGTTGTCGTCGACGGTCATTCCTTTAGGAAGCGCTGCGGCATTGCTCGATTCCACCATTCCGGCAACAGGATAGGCACAATAATCAAGACTAAACGCGCCCGCAGGTCTGTGATTTCCGGACAAACCTAGGCCACCAAATGGCAATTTGCTGCTCGCCCCAGCCGTTCCTGTATTCACATTGATACAGCCCGCGCGTGTTTCATTGAAAAATCGGTTCATGATTTCCGCGTCTTTCGTGAAAATCGAGGCAGCAAGTCCAAATCGCGTGGCATTTACTTGCTCGAGCGCATCATCGAAAGAATCCGCCAATGCGATTCGAAGCAACGGCCCAAACACTTCCACGTCTGCACCAGCTCCGACATGGCCCAATGTAAATCGATCGACCTGCACGATACCTGGGGACAAGTAAAACCCGGCGCTCTCCGTATCGATGCGGCGCGCTTCGAGCAGTACGTCCGCTCCTTGGGCCGCAAAACGTGATTGCGCATCGAGAACGGTTTGTCGCGCCTCATCCGTTATGATCGGACCCATGAACGGTTCCGGTTCGACAAACGGATCGCCCACGACAAGCCGCGACGCCATCGCCACGATTGTTCGGACAAACTTCTCGGCGACGTTTCGATGCACCACGAGTCTTCGCGTGCACGTACACCGCTGCCCAGTGGAGACAAACGCCGAACGCACGACTTCGATTGCGGCTTGGCGCAAATCCGCGTCGGGCATCACGAGCGTCGGGCTGTTTCCTCCCATTTCCAACGCTAGAATTCGACCGGGTTCGTCCAGGCAAATCTCGGTGATCCGCCTGCCGACAGGCCAAGATCCGGTAAACAACACACCGTTGGTCAAAGGATGCGTCACGAGTCGCGTCGCAACATCCGCACCTCCGTGCACGACGTTGATCACTCCATCCGGTGCGCCTTCGGCCGCGAGAGCTTCTTGCAACCAAGCCCCAAGGGTTTGTCCAACCAAAGGCGCCTTGTCGCTGGGTTTGAACACGACCGTGTTTCCCAGGGCGAGTGCCGGAATGATGTGTCCGTTTGGCAAATGCGCCGGAAAGTTGTACGGACCAAGAACGGCCATGACGCCATGAGGACGAAAGACGGTTCGTCCTGTACGGGTTGGTCCAAGCGCTACATCGAAAGCAGCCACGCGCTGCAATCCGCCGTGCTCCGAACGATCCAACGTAATGTCCACCTTGGCCGCGAGCAGATCCGCTTCGGCTCGAGCATCCCACAAGGCTTTTCCTGTCTCGCGAGCGATGATGCGCGCCATGTCGGCAGCGCGCGACCGACAAAGATCGCGAAAGCGCTCGAGCGCCGCAAAACGCTGCGCTTCGGACAAACGTGCCCAGCGAGGTTGCGCGCGTGAAGCTGCTTCCGCGGCTTGATCCACGTGGGCGAGCACCGAACTTGCCCGCCACACGATGTCCGCCGGACGTGCGGGGTTTGTCGAGATAATCGAATCGCCGGAAAGAGAAACATGCTGCCCGCCTACGAGGTCGGCGGGAGCAAGTGCGGATACGTCGAGCATCGCCGCTAGGATTTGTGCAATCGAGACACGTGTCAAGCTTCGGTGCTGCGTCGTGCGTTACTTGGGGGCAAACGCGATGCCCCGATAGAGCGTATTCGTTGGAGCTTGTGCGATCGCAACGATCGTCGGTGCAACGCCAGGTTCGTCGTAGATGGACAAGATGCGGTTGGCCGAAGCTTCGGCCGTCGTGGCGATGATTCGAACCCCGTTTCCTTCGATTGTCGCGGCAAGACCACGCACGCCGCTCGTTCCATCGCCAAAGGTGGCTTCGTTTGTCCAAGTCGAACCATCGTACACCCAGCGTTGAATTCCGCCGCCATTCGCGAGGGATCGATCGTCAGCTACGTACAAAGTATCCGGACCCGGAATCGCGCCGGAGCGATCCACGAATGCAAACGAGTATGGACTCGGACCTGAAGCCGTCGGCATGCCTGCAAGAGGCGTAGCGGTTTGACCTGCCGACATGGGCAAGCCCGAACCAACCGTGAAGACATTGACGAACGTACCTGCGCCCGACGTCGCATATACCTGGCCGTTGAAAACGTGAACGAATCGCGTATTGCTTGGTGCTGCAAGAATCTGCGTTGTTCCTGACGCACCCAAGGTCGTGTAGTGCACGCCTCCGACGGTTGGACCCCCATTGCCAGAAACCCAAATCGAAAAGCCATCGGTGGAAGTCGCTCCACGCGGACTGTTCACGTTATATGCGGTTCCCAGGACTGTTGTCGTGTCGACGTTGCCCAAAGCATCGATTCGGCCTACGACTCGCGGGTACATCGACGTATCGGTGTCGCTTACGGCCGGTGTTCCCTCATAGGCGCCATACCCTACGAGCATCAAGTATTTACCATTGCTCGAAAGCGACAAGTTCCCTTCGGCGGTTGACGTACCCGACAACGTCAATGCCAAGTTGCTCCCCGATGGAAATGGCGGCAACAGTGTCGTGGTTTTTCCGGGCGTTGGGTTGCCGTTTGTCTCGAAGTACATCACGTAGACAGATGTTGCGTCGCCGGTTAGAGCCGAGCTACCGTTTCCAACGCGTACGACCGCCAGCGACGTTGTTTTGCCCCCACCACCACTCGACGAGCTACTCGAGCTCGACGAACCAGTTCCCGATGACGAACCAGTTCCCGATGACGAACCAGAACCACTGGTTGACGAGGAGCTGCTCGACGACTGGGCGCCCCAAGAATCATCTCCGCCTTGGCCGCCAATTCCAGCGTTCGGCAATGTCTTGCCTTCCGCGCAAGCGAGAAAGACGCAGGCTGGCAGGACGAACAACGACAAAGCGAAAGGGGTCGTTGAGCACGATCGACGTAGCGGCATGAGAGAGCCTTTCTGAAGGAGCGTGGATCCACGACTCGGTTTGCGTGTAAGCTCGCGCGAACTCGCGCGTTAGGTGCACACAATATGCTCCGCAAATCACTCTGTCTTGGGATTTCTACGGCCAGTTTTGTGGCGATGGTGCTTGGTGACGCGCCGCTTGTTTGGGCGCAATCGAGCGATCCTCCTTCGGCAGAGCCGCCTGAAGTTGCGGTGCCGAGTGATCCTTCCGGCGTTGCTGTACCCGATTCCATGCAAAGGCCCCGACGGCCACTCGAAGTTGCCGTTGATCCCTTTCCTCCGCCCCCTCCACCGCCTCCACCTCCGCCGCGTCCACCGCCTCCGCCCCCAAAACCAACGGATTGGTATGTCATCCATCCGGGTATTTTCCCCGAAGCGGATACATTTGCGGGCATTTTGCAAATAGGTTTGGCGCAAGCAACATCGCAAAATTTCTATGGGATCTTGCAGTTTGCTCCCTACAAGAGCGAAGCCGCAACGTTCGCTGGCTTGGCCCAAGTAGGTCTGGGTATTTCGCAAACAGAAAAATCGTTTTACGGGGGCCTACAAGTGGCCCTTGGAGAAAATTCCGCCGGAAACTTTTACGGTTTGTCGCAGATTTCCTTGTATCGCAATGAAGTCGAAGACGAATTCCGAGGTTTGTTGCAATACTCGGTCTGGGAAAATGAGGCGAGCGATTTTGTTGGTATTGGACAATTCGGAATCAGGAATCGCGTGGGAGGTTTTGTCGGTGCGCTTCAATTGGGTGCGCACAATCGAGTGAACGCGAGGGATCAGAATGGGTCGGGCCCCAAGCGGTTCTTGAGTCTTGCGCAAATCGGCGGTCTCAATGAAGTCATTGACACGCATTATATTGGCGTTTTGCAGCTCGGCGGCGTCAATTGGCAAGAAGACGCCGAATATCGAGGCGCTCTGCAAGTGGGTCTTTACAACTATTCCGAACGCGATCATTTCGCAATCGTTCAGGCTGGCGCATTCAATTATGTAAAGAACGACTTCTATGGCCTCATGCAGGTCGGTGGCGCGAACATCACCAATCATGGATTCACGGGTGGTTTTCAATTGGGAGCCATCAACGGAGCCAAAGGATTCCGAGGCATCGGTCAGCTCGGTTTGGCGAGTTTGGCGTTTGATGATTTCTACGGGCTCTTTCAGATCGGTGGACTCTTCAGTGGAACCGATCACTTCCACGGCGTTTTGCAATTCGCCGGCCTCTTCAATTACGTCGACGATGATTTCCAAGGCGTCTTTCAGGTGGGAACGCTGAATCTGAACGCGAAGGAGACCGCCGCTTTTGCTCAAATCGGCGTCGTCAATTATTCCCGTCATGACTTCATGGGCACGCAATGGGGCGTCGCGAACGTCGTCAGCGATAAGATGAATGGCATTCAAATTGGAGCCTTCAATTATGGTGAAAAGGCCACCGGACTTCAGATTGGCGGCGGAAACATGTCCAAACGACTCGCCGGTATGAGCATTGGCATCGTGAACTCGGCAAAAGAAATCAAAGGCATGCAAATTGGCCTCGTCAACAAAACGAAGCATTTGCGCGGCATGCAACTGGGCTTGATCAACATCTCGGAGGATGGGGGTTTGCCGTTCATGCCGGTCATGAATATCGGGTGGAAATAGCGGAACGTCGCGAATTTCAGGCGTTCCGTTCGTCGCGGTCTTGCGTTTTTCTCCCCGGCCTGTTACGTCCTTTTCATGCAAGGCCGAGTCCTCATCATTGCTGGTTCGGATTCTGGTGGAGGAGCCGGAATTCAAGCGGATCTCAAAACCGTCACTGCACTGGGTGCGTTTGGCACGACGGCCATTACGGCCTTGACGGCTCAGAATACACGCGGCGTTTTTGGCGTTTTTCCGGTACCAACAGACTTCATTACGCAACAAATGGCTGTCGTCCTCGACGATATCGGTGCCGATGCCATCAAAACGGGCATGTTGCATTCTGCAGCCGTCATTGATGCCGTCGTCGATACCCTTGCTCGATATGCGCCCGACGTTCCCATCGTCGTCGATCCCGTCATGGTGGCCAAAGGCGGTTCGCCCTTGCTTTTGCCGGAAGCGCGTGAAGCGCTCATCAAGCGTCTTTTGCCGAAAGCGACGTTATTGACGCCAAATCTGCCCGAAGCGGAAGTTCTTTGTGGACAAACCATTCGTGATGTCGAGGCCATGCGTCGAGCTGCCGCAGCCTTATTGCAAATGGGTCCGTCGGCTGTGCTCCTCAAGGGCGGGCACCTGGAAACCCCGCGGCTTGTCGATGTGCTCGTCACGAAAGACGGTGAACATCTGTTCGAGCACAAACGAATCGATTCGCGATCCACCCACGGTACGGGATGCACGCTCGCATCGGCGATTGCGGCGGGAATTGCCCAGGGAATGGACTTGGTTGCGGCCACGTTGCGCGCACGCCAGTATTTGCGCCTGGCGATTCTGCATGCGCCAGGGTTTGGCGGGGGACATGGTCCCCTGAATCATGCCGTCACGGTCGGTCCGTTACCGACCATGTGAATCGAGTTTGCCCGTTATGCGCAGGGCAAACGAATTCGTCCGCGTGGCATAGCACGATGTGTGCGCGCAAAAACCAGTCGCCAGGCATCTATCGAGAATGTATTCTCTTGCACGCTCGATGGACGGGGGCGAACCATGAGCCACGGCCTGAAATCAGAACTTGGACAACCTCTTTGTATGCATGACGGATCGTCATCGGTGGATACGCAGGATCTTCCGCCGCCGACGATTCGAGCGGCATTTCGTTGCGAACAAACCGGGATTTGGCAATTGACCGAAGATATGCGCAAATCCGTCGACAACGTCGCAGAAATGCTCATTCGCACGGCGGCCGAAGAAACGCGATCGCGATTTTTGGCCGAGGCGAGTTTGCGTCTTTTTGCATCGACGGACGAAACATCGATGTTCGGAACATTGGCGCGGCTGTTCGTCCCGACGCTCGCTGACGGTGTCTGTGTATTCTCGTTACGCGACCGAGGCATTCAATGTCGGGCCGTGGCGCATGCCGATCCAGGAAAAGAAAGCCATGTCCCGCTGTTTGCTCAGGTTCTTGCCGAGCATGCCGATAATAAACTCGATTGGGTCGAGCAGGTGTTTCGTCGTGGTCGTGGAAATGAATTGTCTGGACAGACCTTGCACCAAACGTTGATGCTCTCGATTTCGGATGCCGATTTGGCTTCTGCCGTGAAGGCGCTCGAGTTGCAGTGGCTCGAGGGTTGGCCGTTGGCGTCTGAAAATCGCACATTCGGCGCGATATTCCTATTTGGGAGCACGTTGCGGCATGAATGGGATGTCGCAGGAACGGAAATGCTGCAATCGTTGGCGCATTGCGCGAGTTTGGCCGTGAGCAATGCGCAACAACATGAACACGCACGACGAACCATTCTGGCGCGTGAACGGTTGATGGCCGTTTCCGCTCACGATTTGCGCAATTCGTTGTCGTTGGCTCTGATGAGTTTGTCCACCTTCGAGGGGTCGAGCGAATCGACGATTGGAGCGTCGTCACGTTCGCGCCTCGCGCTCATGCGCAAAGGGCTATGCCGAATGCAACGGCTCGTCGATGATCTGCTCGATTCAACCAGCATCGAAACGGGGTCATTGTCGATTTCCCCGTGCGATCAATCCGCGATTGCGTTGATTGACGAGACGCTCGAAACGTTTCGTGACGCCGCCCAAAAAAAAGGTGTGGCGCTCGCCGGTTTCAAGCCAGCCATTGCATGTTCCATCGAATGCGACGGGTATCGCCTCTTGCAAGTTCTCTCGAATCTCGTTGGCAATGCTTTGAAGTTCACGCCTTCTGGCGGAGAGGTTCGCATTTCGCTTGTCGATCGCGGCACTGAAGTAGAATTTTCGGTGGCTGATACAGGTAGCGGCATTTCACCGCAGGAATTGACGCATATTTTCGAAGCGTATCGACGTACGAAACGCGTTCCCAACGGTGGGGTGGGACTCGGTTTGTCCATTGCCAAGGGAATCGTCGAATCCCATGGCGGAACCATTTGGGTGGACAGTCGACTCGGCGAGGGGACGACAGTGTTTTTCCGCGTGCCGAAGCAACTGAAATCGCAATGACGCGTTATACACCCAGCCCAATGGGACAACTGACGCCGGTGCCGCCAAGCCCGCAATAACCATCCGGGTTTTTCGACAAATATTGCTGGTGGTATTCTTCGGCGTAATACAACGTCGGCGCGTCGATGATTTCCGTGGTAATCGTGCCATGGCCGTTTTGCGTCAATGCTTTTTGATAATCATCACGCGATTTCTCCGCCGCTGCTTTTTGCGCTGCATTGTAGCAATAAATGCCGGACCGATATTGCGTGCCGACATCATTGCCCTGACGCATACCTTGCGTCGGATTATGGTTTTCCCAGAACACCTTGAGCAGTTCGTCGTACGAAACCACCTTCGGGTCGAAAACCACGAACACGACTTCGGTATGCCCGGTTTTTCCGGAACACACTTCTTCGTACGTCGGGTTTGGCGTGTACCCTGCCGCGTAACCGACCGCTGTCGATCGCACGCCTTTCGTCTTCCAAAACTTGCGCTCGGCTCCCCAAAAACAACCCATCCCAAACATCGCCAGCTCGTGGCCTTCTGCAAAGGGCGCCACGTAGCTCGTTCCAAGCACGTGATGTGTTCCTGAAACACGGAGCGGCGATGCGCGTCCGCTCAAGGCACTTTCTTTCGTCGGCATCTTGGTCTTGTAGGAAGAGAACATGTGCGCATCTTGAATCCATCAAGCGCGCTTGCAAAGGGACGCTTCAGTCGAAGACTTTTTTCGAGGCTACTTCCGCGGCTTGCGCCCGGTCACTTCTTCCGTCGCTTTGCCCGTCACCACCGAACTCGAGTTCGAACTTCCACGTTTGCGGATATCGACAGGCACCACGACCCAATCGTTTGGGCTCAAAAGATCTTTCGAAATCCAACCAATTGGCGCGTTTTTGGCGGTTGTCTCGACAAAGGCGTACGAACGACCGTCGTGTTTGATCTTCGTGCCTTGCGCCGGTAACGCCACACCAAGCATCGCGTGCCGATGGGCATCCGAGTTCAACAACACACTCTCGATGCCGAGCGAATCGAGCAACATCAAGAGCAACAACGCCTTCGAGTCACAGTCACCTTTCTTTTGAGCAGCAACGAGTGCCGGAGGCAACAGCCCAAAAGGTCGGTCCTTCGGAATTTCGTACGGGATCGCTTGCACGTACGACATGACGAGTTCCGTCGCTTGCGTGGGGTCGAGTTTGGCTTCCCGAACCCGCGCCTTGAACCGATTCGCAAGCGGTTCGACCTCGTCCCGACTGTCTTCCGCCAACGCTTCGAAGATGCATTGCAGGTTCACGGTGCATCCAGGCGGAGGCGTCCAACGAAAGTTACCGTTGCCTTGATCTTTGAACTTCACCCGCTTCGCCAGCGCCTGATGCGCTTGGTCCACGGCGGCCTGTTCCGCCGCACCAAGCGCGTACTGTGTGCGATACACCGAAGGCTCGAGCCGTTTGTCACGCCACGCATACTTCGTCGCGCCAGCTTCGGGTGTCGTTGCGGGAAACGCTGCAAGACCCAGATCGACACCCGGCGTCGTGTCCGAAGGTTCGGGATCTTCGACGACGAAGATCGAAGAAAAATCGGGGAAGGCGCAACAACAGCCGGAGACAAACAGTGTCAAAAACGCGTAGAAAACGGAGGTTTGTCCGCGGTTCATGACGGCGCCACGACTTCGTCACGCGCTAGCGTGGGCAGCGGCAAGAGTCCATCGAGCGCTGTTTCGAGACCCGGTGCAACGACCAGCGCGATGACGACCATCACCGTTCCCAGCACGATCGCCGGTGCGATGTTGCCTTTGCGAATCTGCGCAATCTCATCGACGCCGCGGGTCAAGCGACTGAACAAGAACGTTCCGATCGCAAGCGTTGCTGCACCGACCGCAAGCGACAAGGCGGCGTGGACAAACCCGTAAAACGCCAGCTTTCCAACGGCAGCGCCGGAAATCGTTTGACCTCGAAGCAAAAAATCCACGGCCGCAAATGTTGCCGTCACGGCGTGTTTGGCCAAAAGACCAAGCGACAACAGCCCAGCGGCCGCGAGGATGGCGGCTGCGGAATTTCCCTTCTCCAGCTCGGCGTCCATCTCGCCTGTGCGCAAGAGTCGTTCGAGCACGCGGGCGCCCATCCACACGCCTGCGGCACCTACGACGATGCCAAAGAGAATCTTGCCAATGCCGATCAGAAAGAGCGAAACGTTCACGCGGCCGAGCGTACCTGGACACGTGCGCGTGGGACAGTGTTTGCGAGACGCTTGCGTCCGTCGTAGGTAAAGCCTTCCGCGCTTTCTGCACCACGACACGGAGAACGAAGAACATGTCCGACGCGTCTGCCAATCCGCTTCTGCACCTGAAGACACTCATCCCCTTCGATCGGATTCGTGGTGAACATGTCGAGCCGGCGATCCACGCGCTCATCGCCGAAGCGAAAAAGCGCCTCGCGGCGCTCGAGTCTTCGACGGGTCCACGCATGTTTACCAACACGATGACGGCGCTCGAACACATCACCGAAGACGTGGAGATGGCGAACGGAGTGATCTCGCATCTGGAAAGCGTCGCGACGACGCCGGAACTGCGCGATGCATACGCGGCGGTGCAGTCGCCGATGAGCGAGTTCTACACGAGCATCACGTTGTCCGATGGGGTTTGGCGTGTCCTGCGTGAGTTTGCCGAGACAGACGAAGCGAAAGCGCTCACCGGAACGAAGCGACGGTTTCTCGACAAAACGATCGCGGAGTTTCGTCGTCATGGTGCGGAGCTCGGTCCGGAAGGCAAGAAGCGTTTGGCGCAGATCAACGTCGAGTTGGCTCAGCTCACGTTGAAGTATTCGCAAAACGTTCTCGATTCGACGAATGCGTTCGAACTCGTGATTGAAGATCAGGAGAAGCTCAAAGGTTTGCCCGAGCGGGCCGTGGCGGCGGCAAAAGCGAGCGCCGAGGAAAAAGGTTTGGCGGGGTATCGATTTACGCTGCAAGCACCGAGTTACAATGCGATCATGCTGAATTGCGATGCGCGCGATCTCCGAGAAAAACTATATCGAGCGAACGTTGCGCGAGGGACGGAAGAAAAATTCGACAATCGGCCCATTGTGCGGCAAATATTGGATTTGCGCAAAGAAAAGGCCAAGTTGCTTGGATTTGCGACATTTGCTGATTTGGTTCTGGAAGATCGCATGGCGCACAAGGGAGAAACGGCGCGAAAATTCGTAGCCACGTTGCGGGAACGAGCTTGGGCGCAGTTTCAAAACGAAAATGAAGAACTTGCCGCTTTCAGCCGCGAAGTGAACGGTCCGTCGGCGCCTCCACTGGCACCATGGGACGTATCCTATTACGCGGAAAAACTGCGCCGGGCCAAGTACGATTTCGACGATGAGTCGCTACGCCCGTATTTCCCTGCGGATTCCGTACTCAAAGGCGTTTTCACGATTGCTTCACGATTGTATGGCGTGAACATCGAACCTTGGGTGGGTGCTCCTGTTTGGCATTCCAGCGTCAAGGCATATCGCATTCTCGAGAGTGATGGTCGTCTCGGCGCATCGTTTTATGTGGACTTATGGCCGCGAGAACCCAAACGTGACGGAGCGTGGATGCAAGGGCTCGTGACGTACGTCCCGGGAGCCGAGGTCAAACACGACGATCCCGATGCGGGGCAACACATTGCCGTTTTTGCCGGCAATTTCATGCCGCCGGTGGGGGACAAACCAGGACTCCTCAATCACCGGGAAGTCGAGACGATTTTTCATGAATTCGGGCATTTGATGCATCACGTTTCGAGTTGCGTTGAAGTGCGCACGCTCGCCGCGACGAACGTGGCTTGGGATTTCGTCGAGTTGCCCTCGCAAATCATGGAGAACTGGTGCTGGGAAAAAGAATCGCTCGATCTTTTCGCCCATCATTACGAAACGAATGCGCCCATTCCCGATCCGCTTCTCGCGCGTATGCAATCGGCTCGTACGTTCCGCGCAGCCAATGCCATGATTCGGCAGCTTGGATTTGCCGAAGCGGACCTCGCCTTGCACATGGATTGGGATGCAGAAAAACACGGAGATCCCGTCGAGTTTGGCCGGGCTATTTTGGAACGTTATTCCCCGCTTCCCCTGCCGCCCGAACATGCCATGCTCGCATCGTTTTCGCATTTGTTCTCCAGTCCCGTCGGGTATGCCGCCGGGTACTATTCGTACAAATGGGCCGAAGTGCTCGATGCGGACGCGTTTTCTCGATTCAAACGCGAAGGCATTTTTAATCGCGATGTGGGTTTGGCGTTCCGTACCCATATTCTTTCCAAAGGCGATAGCGAAGACCCGATGGACCTCTATCGTCAATTCATGGGCCGCGAACCGACCCTCGACGCGATTCTCGAACGCGATGGTCTGAAGTCCGGTTCTGTGGAGGCGGTATGAGCGACGAAAAAAGCGTGGGCGGGGATCGCGTCATTCGCGCGATGACCAACGATGGAGCATTTCGCGTCATTGCTGCGGTCACGACACAAACCGTGCGCGGTGCGGTCAAAGCTCAGCAAGCCAAAGGCTCGATTGCGGCTCATTTTGGCGAATTGCTTTCCGGATCGATTTTGATACGGGAAGCCATGAGCCCCACGTTGCGGGTGCAAGGCATTCTGAAGATTCCCGGCAGCGGTGGTATGGTGGCCGATGCTCATCCCGACGGAAAAACACGCGGCATCGTGGGTTTTTCCGGAGCCGCCGCAACGGCGTCGGGCACCCAGATGTTGCTCGAAATGATGCGCACACTGCAAAATGGTGCTTTGCAACGGGGAATCGTCGAAGTCACGTTTGACGACAAGGCCGGTGGTATCGCTGGCGCACTCATGGTGTATATGCAGCAATCAGAACAAATCGTGACGAATATCGCCGTATCTACGCTCATGGACGGAGATGAAATCGTTGCGGCCGGTGGATACATGGTCGAGTTGTTGCCCGAAGTCGAACGTGGACCATTGATGGTCATGACGCAAAGGCTCGAGGATTTCCCACCGCTTCCCGAACTTTTGCGCAAAGAATCGCAAGTGACGACGCACCTCGTCGAGGAACTGCTCTACGGAATGCCGTATACGCTGCTCGCAGAATCGGAGCTTTCGTACGGCTGTCAATGCAGCGAAGTGCGAGTGCTTTCGAGCTTGATTACGTTGCCGAAGTCAGAAATTGCTACTCTTCTCGAGGACAATCGGGTTCTCGAAATCCAATGCGACTATTGTCGCCACGAGTATGCGATTTCTCCAGAACAACTCAGGGCGTTTTTGATCCCGAGCTGAATGTCTCAATAGGCGCAGACTTGTGTCGACGGGTCGGCCGTGCACACCATGTTGACGCATTCGAGCGTTCCGAGACATTGGATCGTATCACTGCAAGCTCCACCTTCGACGGGACGTTTGCGGCACGTTTTCGTGTCGTCGCAATATGCGTAGTCGAGACACTCGTCTTTGTCTGTACAGGGTTTTCCGTCGCCCGGCAGCGCGGTGCATTTGCGATCCGTCGGATGACAATAATCGTCATAACGCACGCACGCTCCAGCCTCGAGCGCTGGATTGCAGGCGCCTCCACGATTGGACAACAAATAACACGTCGGGACGCTGCCATTGACGTCGCACCGCATGCCTTCTTTGCATTGACCTTGAGCCGAGCACGCGTCGCCATTCTCTTTGCGTGCTTTGCATGTCGCGGGCATCATCGAATCATCGCAATAGGCACTTTCGACACACGGGTTCATGGTGCAATCGCCGCCAAGAGCCACGGCGGAAGGTTTGGCTTCACAAACCCCGAGGCAACAAGCGCCATTGCCCATGCACATGGTCGTGTTGCAAATGGCTCCGCTGCTGCATTCGATATCGAACAAACATGCTCCGCCCGCGGGTACCGTTCCGACAAACATCTTGGCGCATGCATCGTTGAGCGTTGAGTGCTTTTTGTGTGGCTTGCGCGTTATCGCAAACGCGATTTCGAATCGCTTCGACGCACGTACGTGCCCCCGCTTCATCGTACGTCACGCGTCCAAGCACGGCGTCCGTCAAGAGCTGCAACGTGAGACGCGTGTCGCCTTGGACCGCATCACACGTCGCTTGATCCGGCATTTGTCCGCAACGTGCGTACTGGTTACACAGCGCGGTACTTAGTTCGTCGCGGAGTTCATCGAGTGGGATCGGGCCGGGACCAGGATCGTCCGCACATCCGATGGCACTCGAAATCGCCACAAAGAGCGCGGAAAAAGCCAGAATGACACCGCGCATGGAGCGGCGTGAAGAAGCAGGCGAGACGTGGTTGTGCATGATGTGCCGATTGTACTCGGGCTTCTGCGATTGATAAGAGGATTGTGTGGATGGCGAAGGATTCGGCTCGAGACCCCACTGCTGTTTTACTTGGCGTCACTGACGGATTGGCGTATCGTGTCGAACCCGAACACCAGTTTGGACATTTGGGGTTTCGGATCGCCTTTGGCGATCTTCGCCCCAAGCCCCGGTTTGAACCCTTGGGGCTTCGAGTCGCCGTTGGCACTCAACGCCTCAATTCCCTGGTTTTGGTGGAGGTTTTCCCATGACGCGCTCGCTTGTTGCGGTACTTGTTTCGGTCGGTCTGCTCGTGGGTTGCGGAGGTTCGTCCAAGGACCCTGCGACGTCGGACGATGCGAAAAAAGAAGACACGGCCGTCAAGAACGACACGCCGACGGACACAGAAGCCAAGGCCGAAGGCGGCGATGGGGAAGCAAAATCCGGAGGAGGCTCCGACGCTCCTGCCGACACCAAGCCCAAGGAACCAGCAAAGGCGGCAAGTGAAACCGAGACGCTTGCGCGGGACATCGTCAAAGGTGGCGGACGTCGCATCGGTTTTTCCGCGTCCAAGAAAATGTTTGCAGTTCCAAATGAAAAGCGTACCGAGACAAACTTTGGTCTCGATGTGTTTTTCTACGGTGACGATGGCGCGAACCGCGATCCGATCCGCGTCTGTCAGATGGGCGAATGTGAAGAACACCTTTCGGAAAAACTCGACGAAGTGCTTCCCAAAATCGTCCAAAAACTCGACGAGGGCGGTTATGTATCCGTCCGGGGCATTGGATGGCCGGATGGCAAAGACGAACTCGAAGTGAGCAGCCTCGGGATGAAGCTGAAGTTCAAGAGTGGACGTCTCGAGGGGTTGCGTGAGGGCAAACCGGCGGTGGCGTTTCAAGTGGCTGGTGGCAGGCTCGATGTATCCGAGATCAAGGCGATTTACCTGCCAAACGACAGCAAACTCATGGGGCTCTTTGGAAAATCGGCGCGGGCGACGGGCTCCGTACAACAATTCTACGTGCTCAAAATTCCCTGATAGATCGGTTCAACACGCACCTTTCGAGGTTGGGACACAGCCAATATGATGGACGACATTTCCGAATTTACAGCCCGGCATACATACGGCACATGGCGTGCGCAACGTGGATGGAAGCCTTTGCACGTCACCAAGGCCGAGGGTTGTTACTTCTGGGACGCTTCGGGCAAACGATATCTCGATTTTTCGTCGCAGCTCGTTTGTTCGAATTTGGGGCATCAAAACCAAGCGGTCATTGATGCGATTTGTGCTCAAGCCAAAGAGCTTGCATTCATTGGTCCCGCTTATACGTGTGATGTACGCGCGAAGGTTGCCGAGAAATTGCTGGAAGTCATGCCCCAAGGGCTCGACAAGTTTTTCTTTGCGACATCGGGCACGGAAGCGAATGAAGCGGCCATCAAAATGGCGCGTGCCGTGACGGGTAAGTACAAAGTCATTGCACGCTACACGTCATATCATGGTTCGACGGCGACTTCCATTGCCGCCACGGGTGATTGGCGACGTTGGTTTGCGGAGCCAATGGGCAAAATCCAGGGCGTGATTTTTGGGCCCGAAGCGAATTGTTACCGTTGTCCTCTGGGACGAACGCATCCGGAATGCAATGTCGCGTGTGCTGATTACCTGGCGTACATGATTGATCACGACGAAAACATTGCCGCGATCATTTTCGAACCAGTTGTCGGGACCAACGGCGTGCTCGTGCCTCCGCCAGAATACTTGCCGCGTCTCGTGGAGCATGCGCGTAAGCGTGGCGTGCTCGTGATTGCGGACGAAGTGATGACGGGCTGGGGTCGGACGGGCAAGTGGTTTGCCGTGGAAAACTGGGGCATTACACCGGATATTCTCACGACGGCGAAAGGCGTGACGAACGCCGCAGTGCCGCTGGGGATTGTCGCAACAAACCGAGCCGTGTCGAATTATTTCGACGATAACTTCTTCGCGCACGGGCATACGTACGAAGCGCACCCGCTCACGCTGGCGCCCGCGATTGCTGCGATTGATGAATATCGCCGGCTTGGGCTCATCGAGCGTTCGGCGGAAATGGGCGAAGTGCTTGGCAAGAAGCTTCGCGCGCTTGCGGAAAAACACCCTTGCGTGGGAGATGTTCGGGGTCTTGGCCTCTTCTGGGCTGTGGAACTCGTCAAAGATCGTACGACGAAGGAGCCCTTCAACACGCCTCAAGACAAGGCCGCACGCAAGCCTTTGGTCATTGATCAGGTTTCGGCAGAGATGACCAAACGAGGTGTCACGGTGCTCGCTTGGATTAGTCATCTTGTGATTGCTCCGCCGCTCATCGTCACCGAAGAGCAAATCGACGAAGGAATTGCGGCGCTCGATGCCGCCCTTTCCATCGCCGATGCGCTCGTGACCACACGCTGAATTCTTCCACCAAAAACTTTTCGATTTCGGCCCGTTCCTGATACAGTGCGCAACCATGCGAGCGGTATTGGTTGGGCTTTTGGGGAGTGCCCTGGCGCTGAGCGGGTGTGGATTGTTTGCGAAACCGCCCGCGGGAGTGGAAGCGTTTGCTTATCAGGCGTCGCTGGTTCCCGTCGGCACCGCTTATCACTACGTCAAGTCCAACATCGATGGTTCGACGCCAGAACGTGTGTCGTTGTACATGGCGGATGAAACGACGCTCGAGGCGTATCGGTGGCGCGAGCCGAAGCCACAAACGTCGTCGTATGTCAAGGCGACGATGGATTGGGGGAGGTTATCGGCGATTCGTTTGGAATCGCAACGCAAGCAAAGATGGATGGGTAGTCAAGTCAATGCGGTTGCGGAATATGCGCCATCGACCAAGACCATGTCGATTGAGTTTTCCGACAAAACGCGGCATACGGTGGCTATCGAGCAAGTGCCATTTCATTTTTATCAATTCGACTTGGCGAGTTTGAACATTGCATTTCGGCAATTGAAGGATCCGACGACATCGTTTCAGGTGGGCATTGTGAATCCGACGTTTTCGGAAACGGGCGCGGCGCTCGAATATCGAGGTCAAGCGACGATTACGTTTGAAAAAGAAGAAAAGCGGTCCGAATTGCCGTGTCGGCGCTACCATATCGATGGTCCGGGCGTGAAGAATCAAGGCGGAACGATTTGGGTCGACCGTAATGCGGGGCATATCATCGATTTGGAAGTCAAAAATCCAAATCACCCGGATTGGGTTTCGTTCAAATTGAAGTTTGTCGGAAAAGAAACGATGACCCCGGCGGAATGGCAAGCATTCATGAAGTCGCGTCTCGAATGGAATTGACGCTTATTTGCAGGTGCAGGTGACGGTTCTGCAGGCGCCAAATCCAACGTACCAACATGCACCGTCGACCACACTACCGACCACGAATTTTTTCGGGGGTTCACCGAGGGTGCATCCTACATTGTGCAACGCAATGCATTCCGTCGTTTGATTTGGACAATTTTCGGTCGTACATCCGACGAATGCAGGACAACACGCTTGGGTGGCGTTATCGCTAACGCAGATCTGTTGAGTCCCACAGCTCCACTTTCCGCTGCAAATATTGTTGCAAACCGGGCCGCAATCGATTCCTTGTTCGCCGTTGTCTTGGACGCCATTGCTGCATCCACAATCGCCATCAAAGCAGGAGTCGCCAGGCAATGTCGTGCATTCGCCTTCGGGATCGGTGCCGTTGATGATTGGCGCACACGTGCCACTCAACACGCCTGTTAATGCATTGCTGCACGCCATGCACTTTCCGCCGCATTCGCTATTGCAACAATATCCGTCGACACAATACGTGCTCGCACATTTGTTGTCATTTGGGGTGCAAGTTTGAGGTTTAGGAACGCATTCGCCTTGGTAACAGTCAGACGTGGTCCCGTCGCAATCGCTGCATGTTCCCGCAGCATCGCAGACTTTACAGTCACCGCATTTGGTTCCAGCTACAATGTCGTGTTTGATTTCATATTCGGTTGTGCAATAATCCAGCGTACAAGGATTATTATCATCGGGGGCGTCATTCACTGCGAAAGTGTCTTCCGATTCACCAATGGAATTGCAAAGTTTTTTCCTGCAATCACCGACCGAAGGGTTCTCCACTTCCGTGCCGACAGGTTGCAGTTTCTTCACGCATGTGCCACCCTCGCATGACCATTCTGCACATGCGGTGTTGACGCCGCATTGGAAATTGGAGGTGCATCCGCGACAAACTCCCGTTGCGTCGCATTTGACAACGCCTTCCGTACCCGGAATTCCGCAAGGCGTATCGGCCGCTGCGGGCGTGTTGACGGGCGTGATATTGTCACATTCATCGACCGTGCACGCATTGCCGTCAGACCGAACATTCGTTGGATCCAATTCGACAACTTCATTGCCCTTCCCGTCGCAAAACCTCTTCTGGCAATCGCCAAGGACATGATTGCGTGACAGGGTTTCGGCGGACACGAGGTTCGTGATTTTGCAAATTTCGTCGCATGTGGGTGTTCCACAGGCCGGGGAATCCGTTTTGCATTCGGCTACCGATGTGCACGTTTTCGGCGCTTTCGTGTCAAAATCGTCAAAACTGTAAATTGCAATGCAACCGCCGCTCATGCCCAAAAGCGTCGAAAATGCCAGTACGTGAGGCAATGTGCGAACATTCCCGGTTTTTCGCATCAGAACTTCCCTTCAATGCCGACAAACCCGGGACCTACCAACCACGTGTGGGTACTCTTGGGTTCAGACGATTCTTTCTTCCCCTTGTAAAGCAATAAGAATGTGCCTACCCCCGCTCCTGCAATGCCCAATCCCCACGCAAAGGTGTTCGCGACAAGTAACACTTTTCCTTGTTCCGTCTTTACGTTCGCTTCGACGGTCTTGCATTGTTGCTTTGGACAATCCGAGTCAGCCAACGCTTTCCTCGACACCAAAATACCACCCGTGATGGCTGCACCAATCACGCCAAGTCCACCCACACCAAACGCTGCAATCATCGCAATTTTCTTGGGACCCAAATCTTTTACACGTGCGGGAGGATCCGGCAATCGCGCGCCAATGGATATCGTTTTGGATTCCTTCTTGAACTCCTCAATCTCGAATTCCACAACGCCATCCGCGTATTTCGGGGCCAATATCCGCAGCTCGTGTTTCCCAGGATTCACCGCAAACTCTTTGCCGAGAACCTCGACTTCGCGCCCATCGAGCGTCACGCGCCCACCTTGCGGCATTGCACCTTCGACAACCACCGTCAAATACGGCAATCGCGGTTCGATGTTCGCCAATTGTTTTTTCGATGGCGCAAGGCGCGGATCGCCAGCCTCGAGCACGACGATGCCT
Source organism: Polyangium sp. (in: bacteria) (assembly GCA_044221885.1). Lineage (GTDB taxonomy): Bacteria > Myxococcota_A > Polyangia > Polyangiales > Polyangiaceae > Polyangium. Next base: position 303 of record JBGAOI010000032.1, on the reverse strand, counting down.
TCTTTGTAATACTGCACCGCCGTCACGAGACGCCCTTCGTGCTCCTCGCATTGCGCCAAATTGAACAACGTGCCAGCTCGACGCGCCAGTTTCAAACTCGCCTCGAACTTTGGACATGCCGTCTTGTAATCCTCGGCTTGGACAGCCGCTCGCGCCTCATTAAATAGACGCTCCGCCTCTTTTCGTTCGTCGTCCGTTTCATCCGCAAACGCAACGGAAGGGATCAAGACGACGAACGACACGAACAACAACAAAATAGTCGGTAGAACTCGGGGCATTGGCGAAGGAAGTTTGTCCCGGGCT
>JBGAOI010000329.1:0-7951 GCA_044221885.1 Polyangium sp. (in: bacteria) | reverse complement strand
AGGTTGCAAAACGCGGGTGCGGGACCCCGAGAATCCGAACGTCGTGCATGTGTATCTCGACAATTGTCCGGGGCGATTTGGTCGACACGTAAAAAGCGGCGAGATTACGGTCACATTTTCGACGGATGAAAACGGTCGATTGGTCGCGGAACACCAAAGTGTTTGGTTGACGATCGATGGGCAGCCGGCGACGCGCCATGCGACGGCGATCATTTCGATTACGGAAGAAAACAAGCACGTGGTTTGGCATGGCGAAAAAAGCATCACCAAGGCCGATGGCGAAGAAGTGACGCGCGTTGCCGACCACGTCGTGGATATCAACCCGATCACGCATTGCAGCGTCGTGAATGGAACGGCAACGATTACGAAGAGCGACCGCGTGGTGCATGCCGAACTGGTGAATTTGACGTCGTGCGCATTGCCCGACGGAGCGCATTCGTGTCCCACGGGAACGATCAACGCCACGGTGGAAGGGCGAGATGTTCAAATCACGAAATCGTTCAACGGGACGGAAACGGTTTCGATCGAAGTTGTGAAGCCGAAAGGCGTGAAAACGAAGGAAGTGCTTTTGAATTGTGTCGTTCAGCCATAGGTGGTCATGGCTACGCGACAAAAGCATTTTCTTCTGAAGGATTCGCCGTCGACCGGCGAATAGAGACGCATCCTCACCATGTTGCGCCTATTCGCCGCTCGAGCACCACTTGCCGTCGTCATGACGTTTTCGGTCATTTCGATTCCGGCAGTGGTGCAGGCGGATACCGGATGCCCCATTCAGGTCGAACCTGCGGCGCCGGAAACGAAATGGCATGAAGAGGCGCGTGCTGCGGCAACGATTTTCTCCAAGGGGACCGAGAATCAGCACGATTGTCGATCGATTCGCATCGAAGTTCAGCCGGAAGGAAATGCATTGCTGACATTTACGACGATGGACGGACGTATCGCTGTGCGGCTCTTGCATGCAGCGGATGACATTGCCCCATCGATCGAAGCACTTCTCGTCACATCACTCGTGGACAAACCGCTCGAAATTCCCCAGCAAACATCGAATTCCACGCCAGAGAAAAAACAGTCCGCGCCCGAAAAAGGTGCTTCTCGAACGAATTCGCCACCCAAACTCGTTCCTGAAGTGGCGGCTGGAGCGCCGCGAATGCTGTTTCGAGGTATGGCGGGCGTGCGCTTTGGAATTGATGGAGGCGCATTTGCTCCGGCGATTGGACTTCACGCAGCCATGCGGTTTTCGCCGTGGGAACTTGGATTTGGCGGTGAATGGAATCCTCTTTATTTGCCGCTGACGGGTTCCGCTCCATCAGGTTATTCGATGCGTTCGTTCCAAGCCAATTTTCTGTTTGGTCGGCATTTTGGAGGCCAACGTTTTGGGTTCCGTGCGGGACCATCATTGGGGATCGCCCTCGTCCACCAAGAAATGGATTCAGATCCGGCCACGAAGGATCGAATCGATATCGATGCGGTGCAGCCACGCGTGGGCGGATATGGCGGAATTACGATTCCTCGCCAAGGAGCGTTTCGGCTTTATCTTGGCTTGCAAGCGGACATGGCCTTATGGGGAATGCGCGCAAATGGCACATTGCGCCGCAACTTACCTGGTTTGTCGCGTTTTGGTGCTGGGCTTTCGTTGGGCCTGGAGTTTGCGCCATGATGTCCACAGCCGAAAAACCTCGCAATCGATCTTTGTCCGCGGATTTGACCGACCCTCGATTGCTCGAACGGATGCGCGATGGCGACATGGGTGCACTCGGGATGCTTTTCGATCGTTATGCGCAAGACATTCGACGAGTGATTTCGAGGCTGGGCGTATCCCCCGCGGATGTAGACGATCTCGTGCAACTGACGTTTCTCGAAGCAATGCGTGGAGCGGGGCAATACGATGGACGCGAACATGCAAAGCCGTGGCTTGCGGGCATTGCGATCATGATGGTGCGTCGCCACAGGCGATCCTTGGGAAGGCTCGTGCAACGTTTGGCAACCTGGGCGCGAGAGCCAGCGGGGGATAAAATCGAATCGACGCCTGCGGAGCAGTATGAAACGAACGAAATGGCGCACCGAGCGCACCGGGCGCTGGCTCAATTATCCGAAAAAAAACGTGAGGTGTTCATTCTCGTGGCGCTCGAAGGATTGCCTGGAGATCAAGTTGCGGCGGCATTGTCGATTCCTGTCGCGACGGTATGGACGCGATTGCATCACGCTCGTCTCGATTTGCGCAAGCTCTTGGCCGAGGAGGAATCATGAATCGTCCCCGATGCGATAGAACCTGGCAGGCAGAAGCGCGCGAGGACGGGCGTCTCGACAAACGAGATCTCGAATCGTTCGAGCGGCATGCGCAACATTGCCCCGAGTGTACGCAAGAAATCGCAGCCTTGAAGAAAATCGCGCAAAGGATGGCCACGTTGCCGCAACCGGCGCGCACGGACTTGGAACATCGGCGGGCGCGGCAGAACTTGCTGCGTAAAGCGAATGAAGAATTCTTGGCGGACAAACCTGCAAGTAAGCCCTGGAAAACTTGGGTCGTGGCCGGAGCCGTAGCGCTCGCGTCCGCGGGATTGGTATGGTCGCGTGTCGGAACGAGTCCGGCGCATGCGCCCACGTTCGATGTTGCCGACGTTGCCCATGCTGTTTGGCAGACTGAAACCATTGCGTCGACATCTCGAGTAACGCTGCGTTCAGGAACGGCGGCATTTCATGTCGAGCATTTGCAAAATGATGAAAAGTTTTTCGTACAATTGCCTGATGGCCTCATCGAAGTTCGCGGAACGCGATTTGTTGTGGATGTTCTCGAAGGAAAAACGCACTCTGTCGAAGTGACCGAAGGAATCGTTTGGCTGGACGTACCCACGTTTCACGGTTTGTTGCACGCGGGAGAACGTTGGCCACGCATCGAGACGGCCGAGATCGACAAACCGGCCCCCAAGGCCCCCGTCCCAATGGAAGTTTCGCCCCCGCCAACGAATCCCGAACCTGTTGTGGTGAACGAAAAAGCTACCGATGGAGCCAATTCACCCGCGCCAAACTTGCCCAAAACTTCGACCAATTCGAGTTCGTTGCCGGAAGAGTCTGCGAATGCGTTGCCCACGCCAGCAAGTTCAGCCGTGACGCCCAAAGACGAAGCCGGACCACGGTTTGCCGAAGCCATGGCTGCGTTTTCCGCGGGAAACGATAGTCGAGCCGATCAACTTTTTGGCGACTTCATTCGTGATTTTCCACGAGATGGTCGCGCCGAAGACGCGATGTTTTTGCGCGCCAAATCACGCGCACGACGCGGCGATACAGCGGGCGCGGCCGCGATTGCGCGCGAATACCTGCGCGCATTTCCGCGAGGTTTTCGGCGCCCAGAAGCGGAACGATTGGCCGGAGAAACCAAATAAATGTCTCGATTTCTCCCGGCATGTTTCACTTGCTTCGCGCTAACCAACGACGCTCGATGTGACGGGCGGCAAAGGCGAACGTGAGCGACATGGCGAACAGGCCGCCCATGACCATCCACGCGTTCGGTTTGAGTTGCCCGGTTGGTTCGAATACTTCCGACGTGAAATAACTGACGACAAAAAGCGGCGGGATATAACCCAAGAACGACCCCCAAACGTGCGTCCAGAAGGGGACTTTGGAAACGCCCAAAAAGGCGTGCAAGACCTGGGGCATCCAAAAAATCATGCGCAAGGTGAAGACTGTGCGTAATGCGTGCCGCTCGAGCGCTTCGTCGTATTTATGAAATCGTTTTGGGATTCGGGCGGCGAACCAATCACGAGCAATGAACCGGGCAAAAGAAAAACCAACGATGCTGGCATTCATCGTGCCAATCATTGACAAGACAAACGCAACGTACCAGGGCCAAATCAAAGGAGCCGCGACGATGAATACCGTCCCCGGAACTCCAAAAGGCTGCAAACACGTGTAGGCGACAATGAATCCGATGTAACCCCAGAGGCCCAAATCGAGAACGGCTCGGGCAAAGTCTTGGGGATTGGATAGGTGGCCGAACAATCCATTTCGATAAGCCAAAAAAAGCATCCCGAGCACGAGCGAAAAGACGGCGAACCTGGCCCACCGCAATCGCCGGGCGACGACCGCTTTTTCCGCTGGAATCTCAGATTGCGTCATTTTTTTCTCTTTTGAACTTCTTTCCACCAAGGCAACGGGCGGTCGATATGCGCCGGTTCGAACGTTTGTCCGAGTTTTGGTGTCAAGACGCGCAGGTTTTGCTCCGTAGCCAAACGTAAGAGCGTTTCAGCGGGTTCGTCCCAATCGTGAAGGGCCAAATTGAACGTTCCCCAATGGACGGGAAGAAGCGTACCTTGACCCAGCATTTTGAATGCTTCGAGAGCATTTTCGGGGCCCAAATGAATATCGCCCCAGCTTTGATGAAAAGCGCCAACTTCGAGCATGACCAAGTCAAACGGTCCATGGTGAGCACCAATGGTTTTGAATTGATCGGTAAGGCCGGTATCGCCAGAAAAGAAAACCTTATGCTTATCGGTTTGAATCACCCAGGACGACCATAATGTCCGGTTGCGATCCGTTGTGCTTCTGCCGGAAAAATGTTGGCAAGGCGTGGCGGTGATTCGCAATCCACGAATGTCGACGAATTCGTCCCAATCGAGCTCATGAATGCGTTCGTGCGTAATGCCCATGGCTTCGAGGCGAGCGCCTACGCCGAGTGAGGTCACAATCGGCATGGTTTTTCCTGCCAAGGCCACCATCGTTTCGCGACAAAGATGATCATAATGATCGTGCGACAAAACGACAACATCGATAGGCGGGAGTTCATCCAAGTTGGCTGGTACGGGATGAAATCGTTTCGGGCCGGCAAACCTGACAGGGGACGCTCGTTCGCCGAAGACAGGGTCGGTCAAAATGGTGTAGCCGTCCATTTCGATGAGCACGGTGGAGTGTCCGAGCCAAGTCACGCGAAGGCCCGATTGCACGCGTTCGAGCCACGATTCATGGGGCCGGACGAGAGGCAATGGTCCGGGAGGCATTCGTTGTCCGCCACCGAAAAAGAATTCGCCGAGCACGGGGAGAGGATTGCCCTTGAGTCCCGCGGATTTGCCCGTTGGATTCTTAAACGTCGATCCATCGAATTGCTTGGATGCACGTACGCGTTCGAGCCGTAAACCGCTAAACAACGATTCTTTGCAACGCATCATGAAAATACCTCGACGAACGGAAAGACGGAGGATTGCACGAATTCACCCATTCATCAACCGCTTCATTCTCTTCATGACCGCCCCCATCATGGAGCAATACGCGCCCAAAAAACGCCACCGTTGGGCAATAATGCCGACCCCGAGTCGAAACTGACATTCACCCCGGACCCGGCAATCAAGACACTGGACAAACCATCCGCCGCCAAGCGAATCGAGCCGAGCTGCCCGCCAATCGTGCGCGCGAAGATGGGCGCACCTGTAGGGTCGAGTTTGGCCAAGTATGCAGCGCCTGTGGCGGGGGCGGAGAGCGAGCCCGAACCGAAATCGATCGATCCGTCGAATGGGCCGGTCACGAGAATGTTGCCTTGGGGATCGACCGCAAGGGCTTCGAGATATTGGCCGCCCATATCTCCATATCGTTTGGCCCATCGGAACGTACCGTCCGTTGCATAGCGAGCAATAAAGAGATCCGCGCCACCGGCCGCCGGAAGCATGGTGCCTTCCACGGAAATCGGGTCACTGGCGTTGCCCGCGACGACGACATCGCCATTCGGTGCGACCGCAATGGTGCCAAAGATGAATTCTTCTCCCATGCCACCAATTTGCCGTACCCATTTTGAAAGACCTGCCGGTCCGAATTTGGCAACGAAAATATCACTGCCACCAAAACTCGTCAGACTGTTGCCATTGGGTCCGAACATCATCGTTTCGGTAAAGTACCCGGTCGTATAAAGGTTATCGTCCGCGCCGATTTTGATCCCGGTCATGTTATCATGCCCAGTGCCACCAATCGACTTTGTCCAGGCGATTTGGCCAGTCGGATCGAACTTGACCATATAGCCATCGGTACCGGCAACCGCCGTGAGGTTTGTCGGTCCGATAGAAATCGTTCCATTATAAAATCCGACGAAAACCGAGGCACCATTGGCCGACGCTGCGACGCCATAAGGGGTTGCATTTCCCATCATCAGGGGCGAAGAAATCATGTCATCGAAAATCAAAGGGCTGGCAGACGGCCCCAACGCGACATTCCAAACGCCCGGGCCGGTAAGCATTTGTCCGCCGAAACTCATGGAACTGGTGTCGGAAATGTCGCCTGTTGCATAGATATTGCCTTGAGCATTGACTGCGCCATGAATGATTCCGGCTGGGCCCGGGCCACCGTACGACTTGGAAAAAATGAGTTTGTCCGCGGAGTCATGGCGCGCGAGAAAAATATCACTGCCACCCACGTCGATGAGAGCACCGTCGCCAAAGTCAATCGTACCGCTATAGCGTCCAGCGAGAAGCGTATTTCCACTCGGATCGACGTCCACATCAAAAAGAAGCGTATTTCCACTCGGATACGCAAACGTACTGATGATTTCACCCGGTTTGAACGGGTTTCCGCTGCTGGATGAACTGCTGCTGGACGAATTGACGCCCGACGAACTGCTACTCGAATTGGTCCCACCTTCTCCGGACGACGACGATGCGGCCCCTCCGCCGCCGCTCGAGGAATAATCTCGATCCTCGGGCGTACAGGCGCCGCCAACGGCCGCGAGTGAGCCCACCACGAGCCCACCCATGTAAATGCGAGAAATTGTGCGTAATGAATCAAAGGGGAATGCGCCCATGGGTACCTCGATGCGCAACCTACCACGACGCCGACGAATGACCAAGTGGCGATTGCGTGGGTCCAAACGCCGTGGATACATGGCCATGACGAACCAGCGGAGGAATCATGCGCAGAGCAAAAAGCTGCGTTCCCAAAGTCCGCGCATCGTGATACCGTTGCGCCATGCCGAGATCCCTTCATCTCCGGGTGATTTTGGGTGCGATTGCGTGCGGAATGCTTGCCCCGACGGTGGGTTGTCAATCGGGGCGTCTGTCGGCGGCCAGGTTTGCTGAAAACTTCATTCGCGCCAAAGTCGACCGAGAACGGCTCATTGGAGAAACATGCGCTGCATTCACGCACGGTGACGAACAGCGACGAAGTCCAGCTTTGCAACGGGATCTTCTTGCCGCAAAGCAACACGATTTGAACGTCTTGGCGCGAGCTGTTTGTCAAGGCGAAGGTTGTTCGGTGGATATGGCGAACATGACGCTTCGTTTGTCGACCAATCCCAAACCGAATGCACTGCTCCGCGTACTCCTTCGCGAAATCGACAAACAAGCGAAATCTCCAGAAGACCTGGAAAAAACTGCCGCGCGAGTCTTGGCCGATGGTAAGGCCATGGGGCAGATTCTTTTCAAAATGAATGTTGCCCGGGCCGGGGTGTTCGTTGCCCTCAAGCTTGGGGATGCCACGCAAAACCTTTCGGACAAACTCGCGGATTCATTTGGTGTGGTCAGTGGTTTTGCCCGACCGGTGCTCGAAGCCGTGACCGGTGAAATCGTTGCTGCAACGATGGATCAGACATTCACGCTCGTGGAAAAGGGGTTTCACGTTCCGAGGGCGAACTTCACAGAAGAAGCTTGTACCATTTACAGGCGTAGCGAACCGCGGTCGAATGTTTCCGCCTTCATTCTGGAACGAGCCATTTTGCGATATGCGCCAAAAGAAAAGCTGGATGCGCTCGTTCGTCAGGGTATTACCGTGGATTGTGCTCAATTGAATGAATGGATTCCCCATGCGCCACTCGACGAAGCCGTTTGTGAACGCATTCGTTTGTCTGTCGATACCAAAACGATAACAGCACCCGGTCTTGAGGGTCATTCGCCGTCGCCCGAAGAAGCCTTGCATTTGCTCGTCGAACCAACGCCACCGGCACCGGATATGCCCGATGTGGAAACCTATGTGAAAATGGAGG
>JBGAOI010000328.1:0-7952 GCA_044221885.1 Polyangium sp. (in: bacteria) | reverse complement strand
GGGCTCGCCACGTCCGCCGCAATACGACTCACCCAAGAAATCCGTTCAGGGCCGTCTTTCGGAGCGTTTGTCTTGTGCATTGCATGGAAGAAGTGTTCAACCATGACAACCGAACCGTCCACGACGAGACCAAAGTCGATGGCTCCAAGACTCATCAAATTGCCGGGGATGCCAAAGCCCACCATCGCACTGAGTGCACCCAACATCGAAAACGGAATCGCCGATGCCACGAGCAAACCAGCACGCACACTCCCAAGCATCGCAAAGAGCACGATCACCACGAGCAGCCCGCCTTCGAGCAAACTCTTGCCCACGGTTCGCAACGTGTTTTGAACGAGCGTGCTGCGATCGTACACGACGCGCACCGTGACATCCTCGGGCAAACCCGCGCGAACGTCTGGCATACGCGCGTGAAGCTGGTTCATGACATCGAGCGCATTGGCGCCGCGAAGCATCTGCACCATCACATAGACAACTTCGCCACCTCCGTCAGCAGTCGAGACACCAATACGCGGCAAACCTCCAATACGTAGATCTGCTACGTCCGACACACGCACTGCGCGTCCCGACTCATCCAGCGGCGACACGATCGCGTGACCCAACGCCGACGGATCGCGAGGCTGCGAAACAGCTCGTAAAAGCGCCTGACCACTTCCCAAGGGAAGACTCGCTCCCGGCGCGCTGCCCGTGGATCTTTCGAGCGCGCTACGTAATGCATCCAGAGTCATGTGGCGTTGTGCCAATCGCGCTGAATCCGCAAGCACTTCAATCGTGCGTTGTTCACCGCCCCAAGTGTTCACTTCGACAACCCCAGGAACGGATCGCAAAAGTGGCGCAACGCGTGTCGATGCCAACTCGAAGAGTTCCGCACGCGAGCGTGATGGCGAAGCCAGCGTGAAGTGGAAGATCTCGCCCAGCCCTCCAGTTACCGGACCAAGCTCCGGCGCTTCGACACCACGCGGAAACGAACCCGCAAGCGCACCCACTCGTTCCGTCACCATCTGTCTAGCGAGATACTCATCGACGCGATCATCGAAAACGACGGTCACCGACGAAATGCCATAACGAGAAATGCTGCGATGCTCGTGTAGCCCGGGCAAACCTCCAATGGCTAATTCGATCGGTCGCGTAACTCGACGTTCGACTTCTTCCGGAGTCAAACCCGGCGCACGAGTCAACACCAAGACTTGATTGTTCGTAATGTCCGGCAGTGCATCGAGCTTCAGTCGTGATCCAATAACGATCCCCACGCTCGACAACGCGAGTGTGCAAAGCACGACGAGCCACCGATACCGAATCGACCAGCGTACGATTGCGGCAATCATTCGGCACCTCCAGTCTCTTTTTCTCCACGCATGACGAGCGCCAGCGACGCATCCGCGGCCACTTCATCCCCAGCGTGCAAATCTCCCGTCACGATGGCATCAGCACCGGATGTCGAGAGGACTTTTACCGGTAAAACTTTGTTGGTTTTGCGCATCAAAACCACGGCGTGACCATTCTTCAGCGTCACTGCGGCTGCCGGAACAGCAACCGCTCCTGCTTTGGGATCCGGCACGACTCGAATTTTCCCCAAGGTTCCATGGGGCAAACGAATTTGTTCAGACCCCTCGAACCACGCCACGATCGCCCCATCACGAACACTCACACTTGGCGCTTCGGAAACCTTTTGTACCGCAATCGTTTGTCCTAAAGGCGGGACAAACCAGTATTGCGCCTCGGCCGGTGGTGACTGAGAAAAACGTGCTTCGACTCGGGCCGAGCCGGATCGTTCAATGCGCGCAATTGGAGGGCTCGACGGTTCACGAGTTTCTCCGAGAACAGCATCAATCTCCGTCACGATCCCGCCCACAGGACTTTTGAGCGTGATTTTGCCTCCCGATGCTGCAAGCAATCCGGCGTCTTTCGGTCCAACGCCAGCAATCTTGAGTGTCGCCAATGCGATTTGTTGATTGGCCACAGCATCGGCGATGTTGCCATCAACATCGGCCAATTCGGACAAACGCGCTAATCCATCTTTCCGCAACGCCTCGAGTTGCACTTTGCGTTTCGATTGCGCACCCAAACGTGTCGACGCTCCAACAAAAGCGCCTGCTGCACGCGCAAGCTCGGGCATCAGCACGTCCACAATGGCTGCGCCTTCTTCTACCGCTTGCCCGTGATCAACGTGCACCTTGAGGATTTTTGCAGCAAATGGCGGTGACACCGCACCTTTGGCACTCGCAGGCGGAACGAGCTCCGCCGGAGCCTCGAGCAGCGACAAACCTTCTGGCGCGCGCACGGCAACCCACGGCGTTTCGGCGCTCTTGGGACTCGAATCCGCTGCGACACGGGGAGCGTCTTCGGTTTTTTTGCAAGCCCCAAAAACAAGGACCAAACCGAGCAATAACCAACGCCCATTCATTGTGCCTTCTCCTGCTTCTTTGCGTCGAGCATCGACAACCACAACCAAACCTTCACGCGCGCCCACGCGTTCTGCGCCCGCGCTCGCTCGAGACGCCCGCGGGCATTCACGAGATTCCGCCGCGTCGTAATGACCTCGAGAATCGTTGCTTCGCCGGCTTCAAAAATGCGCAATCGACTCGCGAGCGATTCTTCGAGCGCCGGCAGCATGGCCGTCGTCAACGTGTCGACGACTTCTTGCGTGTGATCGATTTCGTGAAACCCGAGCGCCAAATCGATCGCGGCATTAGCGGTTTCTCGTTTTGCCTCACCTTCGAGTTGCGCCGCGCGCGCCACGGTGACGCTTCGTTCCCGTTCGCCACGATCGAACAATGGAAACGTCAATCCCACAGCGCCGTACCCGACAAACCCTCCGGGCGAATCGCGTTGCAAGTACACACCCAGCGACAATGACGTTCCCCGTGCAGCTTTTTCCTCTGCGCTGCGCGCGCGCTCGACTTCCGCTTCGAGCGCTTTCGACTGCACGGTCGGCAAGTTCGTGACCCGCTGAATGGCGGCTTTACGGTTCGTCTCGGCTGGTGCTGGTGCCGTGGGCAAGCTCCCCGACGAACTCATTGCTTCCGCACCGGCCGCAAGAGCCCGCGCCAAGAGCAACCCTCGCTCCAACACTTCGCCTTCCGCTGCAATCACGGAAAGTCGAGCTTCCGCGTGATAGGCACGAGCCTCGGATACATCAGCTGTCGTACTCGCAGATGCAGCCGCAGCCTTTTCCACGAGGCGCACGAAGTCACCCGCCAATGCTGCTTCTTGCGACGTAATCTCGAGGACTCGTTCCGCACTCCACAAATCGATCCATGCTCGAGCTGCCTCGAGACGTTGTGTCAATGCAAGTGCTCGCGCTCGAGCCGAGAGCGTTTCTTCTTCCAAACGCGCCGTCGTCGTCCGCGCCGAAGACAAACCCGCGAGGTTCCACGACTGCATCACGCTCGCTTGCACTTCGACACCTTGATTCGGAAGCGGAGCGACGCGAATTCCAGGTTGGAGATACAGCTGCGGATTGCTCGTCATCGTCGAGATACGTCCGCGCATGTCGTGTTTTTCCGCGACCGCTCGTTCCGCACCTTGAACGTCGGGAGCCTGAACGGACAAACCAATCGCTTCGTCGAAAGAAATTTTCTTCGACGGAGTCGACACAGCGGTTGCGAGATTTGCCGCGAGGGTCAGTGCCAGCCAAGTGGTCATGGCGGCACCTTAGCGCCAGGGTCGTAAAGAAATCCTGAAGGGTTTCTGAGAGTTTTCTCAGAATGAAAGATTGTTCGTTCGCCTGAGAATCAAGGACTTTTCGAACACATCACGGAACGCATTCAGCGAGCAACGTGTCGCGAATGGCGGTCGCGCCTTCGACCGACTGATCCATCTCGTGAGCCGCTCCGGCAACGTACGTGAGTTTCACGTTTGCACCTTTCGCGGTGAGTGAATTGAACAGTGACGTCACGAGTGGTTCGTACGCACCTGGGTCGAGTTTGCCCACGAGGAAATGTGCGGCTGCGCCATCGAGTTTTGCAGCGTTCGGACCGAGTTCAGGGCTTGCAGCTTTGAGCAGCGCAAGATCGCCACCCATGGGATTGGAGCAACGTGTTGCCCCGCCAAACGAAGCGTCGATGAGCCCGCGTGGGCCGTTGCCGAGTTGGCATCCCGTGCTCGCGCAATCGGGACATGTGGATGCCTTGATGGTTGCACATTCCGCGGTCCACATGGCATCGAGCGCGCCATTGCACGCGTAGTCGAGACGGTGGAATGGCCCAGAGGTGGGCATGGCAAAGTTGAGAACTTTGCCTGCACCTTGCCACGTCAATGCGTAACCAAGTTCAGCGCTACCGCCGGAGTTGCCCGTCGCGCAGAGAAGTTTGTCTTTCACAACGTTGGTCTTGACATACCTGGCGAGTGCCGCATACCGACACGCGGCTTGTTGCGGCCCATCTTGAGCTCCCGTGAACCAACCGGCGAGCCATCGACGATCGAGCACCGTGAAGCCAGCATCCGTCAGGGCCTTGCGCTGCGTGAAGTTGTAGTAGCCCGTTCCGTCACCGCCGCTGCCAAAGATGATGGCCCCTTTCGACGGTACGCCCGCAGGCTCGAAATAAACCAAGTCCACGATGGCGGGTTCTGCTCCGCCACAGGTGACCTCGAACGATTCGCATTTCGTTGCCGCTGCCGGCTGTTTCTCACAAGGTTGGGCGCGTAAAACCACCGACTCCCCGGACGAACCGCCACCGCTTCCACCCATCCCGGCTGATCCTCCACCGCCAGCCGTTCCGCTTCCTCCGCTTCCGCCACTGCCACCGCCTTCGCCACCCGCACCCGCGGATCCACTGCTCGAAGTCGAACCTGATGTTGTGGATGTTTGGTTGCCATTTCCGCCGGAACACGCCGAAACAGAAACGACGAGTGACGTAAGAAGAATAAGTTGCTTGTACATGGGTCCCTCTCTGCCAACGCCGATAGATTTGGCGCCACAGTCGGACACGGAATCGGTGCCCTAGGTAAAGCCACGCGTGATGATTCTTGGCGAATACGCGTCACCCAATCCCAATGCGAGATTTCAACCTTCAATGGTCTTTTGCGCCACCACTAGACTCTACGGAGTTTTTGCATGAGCTTCGAGATAAGCTTTGGCGCGACGAACCGCGTTTTTCCGAATGTTCACATAGAACAACTGGTATTCGATCGGGTGATACTGATCCGGTCCCATGACCCACAACAAGATACCACTCGCAGCATCGCGTTTCGGGATTTGCCCCATGTGCTGCACCACCAATCGACCATCACGACATGTTGCATCGACAAACCCCGGAAGAACAGCCGGTTTCTCCGAATCGAAAAAAAGCGCCCCATCATTGCGTTCGGGAGGCGCTGAGATATCGTCGTTTTTCCAGGATAGCGGATTGACGCATATCCGAGAGGACATGGACTGAATCGTTCCGGAACGATCGCGACTCTTGAACTCGGTATCGTTTTCTTGATATCGCGGGCCACGAGCATTAAAGGCGACTACGCAGCCCCATTGATCTTCCGACTCGCAAATCGGAATATTTCGCCCCAAGGATTCCTTTGAAATGGGTCCGCCAATCAAGTATCCAGCCACGAACGACTGGGCTTTGGATGTGCCCCAAATTTTCTGCGCCAAAAGCCGCTCGGCAAGCACCGTTCCTTGACTGTGAGATGCCAGAATGAACGGTCGATTCTCGGGACGACGACGAAGGAATTCATCAAATGCCGTGGAAATATCGGCAAATGCCACGTCCAGCGCCTTATTTCCATCCGCACTGGGCGCAACGAATGCATTGCCGTTCGCTTGTCGATATCGCGGAGCATACACGGCACAGCACTCATTAAATGCACTGGCTTGAATGAGCGTCGCTCCACGGGCTGTTGCTTTGTTAATGGTAGAATCGTTTATTGGAGCATTCCATTGTTTGATGAGCGCCGTCGTCGGATGTAGAAAAAAAACATCAACCAGGGCTTCTTCAGGCCGAACCGCGGGTAGTTCTTCCAGAAAAACATCAGCGTCGTCTTTGACGTTGGGAAGGGCCGCCCACGACGCGTCATCTCGATAATCGGGCACCGGCGGGGATTTCGAGAGATCGAACTGTCCGGGATCCAGGGCGATGAGAATCCACCGTTCTATCGTGACGGCTGCGATGAGAATCGCGCCAACAGCGAGAAGTGCACCGGCCGCAACGATTCGATCCCAACGACGGCGTTTTGATTCCTGCATCGCGAACAGTCAAACCAGGAACAAGGTTCGGATATTCCTATTAATGCAGGGACGGTTCTTTTTGCTTCGCTCCAGGGAGCTCTTGGCCGGGAAACGTAATACCTTTCGGACCATACCAAGGCAATACTTCGAGGGTAAATCGACCAGCCTTGACTGCCGGATCTTCCGACGCCATCGCCCGAGCTTCGTCAATCGTTGGTACGTCGAACAAAAGAATCCCCGCAATGGCATTCGGCGGCGTTCCTTCAATTTCAAATGGTCCCGCGAGAATCAATTTACCCGTCGCTCCCATCGCTCGAATATGAGCCATGTGGCCTTCACCGATCTTTTCGACCTCAGGCGTGCGTTCGGGTGACCACGCTGGACCGCGCCGCAAAAATCCCATAAAGTAATTGTGCATTTCGAATTTACCTGCCGGAGGTGTCACGGACGGCGGACATGGGACCGATGACGCCGATGGCGCCGCCTGCGAGGCCGCTCCACACGCGGTTAAACTCGATAACAACAGCACTGTCACGACGTTCTTTGCGCTTTGTCGCAAACAACTCTTCATTGTTTTCTCGTCCGTTTCGATCGTTTGGCATGGACGTACGCCCATCCACCCAACAACGTGATGAAAAACCAATCTGACGAGGAATGGCCTGGCACATGAGAACAAGTTGCCGCCGGAGGTGGCGCGTCGGGCGTGATTCCTCCGCCGGTCGAGGACGACGACGAACTTGACGTTTCCGGCGGAATCACAAAGGGTTGGGGATCATCCACCACATAAAGTCCGCCGTGTATGAACAACACGGGACGCGGGCGCAATGCCGTACCAAGTGGCATCAACTGCAATTCCGACGCGGTCATTTTTTGAACGCGACCCAAATCGAAGCGCCACGCAGCCACATCATTCATCGTGATGAGACGACGAACGCCGTGATCGACCAAATAGACATCAGGTGAACCATCATCGGCTTGGACCAAGTCGGGTTGTTCTGGAAAAGCCATTCCATCGGAAAGTTTTTCCGCGTCCGCCGCGGGCAATGGCAAAACGTCCCAAAATGTCGAAAACCGCCAAGCTTCGAGCGGCACTACGCCCTCGATTTTGCGGCGAATTCCTGATTGAGCCGCCGGCGCGCATTGCAACACACGCGGACAGTTGCCCAATTGCGGATTACCCTCGCCAGCGTTATCAATGCCGTACGCATACACATCGTGCGGGGCCCCGTCATGCAAGGAAAATGGCGAGGGCACATAATATCCGTGTGCGCACGATCCAATCGCACCACACAAATCGTCCCGGTGAACGTTTGCATTCGTCGCAATGGCCGGCGCCCCTGGTGTTCCCGCCGGACCCGTGAAGTAGACGTGCACGTCGATCGGCATATCCGGAATGTCCGGATCCTGGGACCAACCACCAACCACCTCGCAACCCGCAGCATCGAGATACCCAATGGGTTGCACGGCCATAGTTGGCAGAGAATAACCTCCCAGGCCGAGAAAACAGCCAATCGCGACCAATCGCTTCATATCAAAATGTCGCCAAATGCGGAGGACGTTTCGCCACCATTCCAACCGAAACTCGGCGTCTCGAGACCAATACCTCGCAGCATCGTCACATGCGCTTTGCAAATATTGCCACCGGGCTCGCGCACATGAACATTGCGACGAATGCGCCCGCCGCCTCCACCCGCGATGACGACAGGCATCTCGGCAACACTGTGTTGATACCCCTCGCCGTACTCCGAGAGACCGAAAATGACGGAGCGATCGAGAAGCGTTCCTCCAT
>JBGAOI010000327.1:0-7974 GCA_044221885.1 Polyangium sp. (in: bacteria) | reverse complement strand
CCCTGCTTCAACGCCGCCAGCGTACATGCGAAATCGCCCTCCAACCGCCAAACGACGACGAACCAAAGCCATGAGCCACAACAGGGCACACCCCATCAGCACAACACGATTGACTGGTCCTCTCGGTCCTGGGCGATCCGTCGTCATTCCTGGCGGAATCACCGACCCATCCGATCCGCAAAACACTTCGATGTGCTTGGCCATGGGCGCTTGCTTGAAGTTGTCCACCGTCGATTGCGACAAACTCGGTTGCACAATGAGGTCCGCTTTCAGTGCCGTGCGTGGCAAATTCGCTTCCAATCGCGTGATCCAGACATCTTTGGGATGCAAACCATTCATGGCAATGGCCACATCGTCGAGCGATCCGCAGCGGAATGCTCGCGAATCAATCTCACCGATTTGAACCGAACCGCACGCAGGATCGTCGAGGGGCATGTCGAACGCACACGGGTTGATCGCCATTTGTGGTGCTTCTTCAAGCATTTCCATATTGTTGAGACACCCATCATTGTCCGTTTCGCCATCGCTGATTCCTTGCCGAACATACGCCGAAGCAATCGTATTTGCGAAAACCGACCCTTGCTGAATGCTGTAGCTTCGTCTACCGAAACCCATGGAATTAAACGCCGGAAGCGGCGACAGCAATGCTCCTTGAAATGCAAATGCCGTGAGCCACGTCGCGCCATCATTCTGGCCCAACGCATTCTCTCGAAGATCTCCGTAATTCGACGAATCGTCTTGGAAATCCCAAGCCAGGAGGTTCGTAGGGACAATTGTATTCTTGAAATTTTGTGCCTCCCAACGACCTTCGCTGATGACGAAAAGCGTCAGCGCCACATTTGCCCCCGTGCCAATCGCCACCATACGCAGCGGAAGTGTCGGGTTTGCCCCCGGCTGAATGACGCGAACGGGCTTCATGGCATTGACATCTTTGTTCGGCAGAAGCTTGAGCGCGATAAAGTCAAAACCTTCGGCAACGTACGTATCCACAACGGGTTGTGTCGAAGGATCGAGCGCAAAACCATTTTCAGTGAGCCACGTATTGAGCGCTCCCGGCGTGTCCGTGCTGAGCGTCACCATGCTATAAGGACCCACCGATCCGCGCGAAACGACCGTGACCGGAGGAGGAGGGGTAAACCCGCCTGAATTGTCCGTGCCTTCGCAAAAGACACACGACGAGCTATCGGCCGCTTCGACCGTTGATCCTGTGCCTTTGGCACTGCCGCCGCAACCGAAACTCGAATCGTTGTCGCACCTGACTTGAGGTTGAACGATTTGTGTCGTGGTGGTGGCATCGAGCGTATCGAACCAGGCATCTGTGGAGAGCTGAATGATCGCGCCTGGTTTGACCGGCAAAACCCAGGCAAAACTGCCCGGGTCACCGGCGTATTCGATTTGATCCCAAAGCACCGTTTGTCTAGGCGAAATGGACAGCGCCATGCGATGACCCGTCACGACGGTACTTTCGGCAGGAGGAACGATGCACGCGCCGCAAGCGTCAACCTCGTGCGTCAGTCCAAACGTTGCAACAACAGCCGAAGCAAGTGCAGAAAAAGCAAAACGAAGTCGCATGTCATCTCCTTTCGAGAATCCACGGGCAGGATATCGCGTTTTGGTCGAGCGTGCCTCATGTACGGTCCGAATTTGTATGATGTTCGATCGGACGTATGCCGATTCCTCTTTTCAGCGTGTTGAAAAATCCGTTAGTGTTCGTCCCATGAAGGCTGCATGTCACGTCACGCTGTTTCTCGTATCATTTTCGTTTCTTCTTCTGAGTTGCTCGAAACGTATTCCCGATGAAGTGGCAGCATCTGTCGAGACAAACCTGCCCCTCGCCATTCGTATTGCCGAAGATGGCGCCAAGTCCTGCGCAGCCCTCAAACCGGGAGCTCCGTTTCAACCCAATCCAATGGCTGCCCCACCACCGCCGCCTTCTCCCGCCGCAGGTTCTGCTCTTGCAACGGATACGCATGTCGTAGACGCAATCGTCATGTGCTCATGGCCGGATCCGCGCGATCCGACCGGTAATACGAGTGCCGGGACGGGTTTTCCAAAACTCAAAGGCAAAGCTGGCGTTCCCGTCCGAGCTGTCACCATGCCCGAGGATATGGCTCGTAATACCTGCAAAAAGGATCGCGACCATTGCGAACAGGTTGTCGTGCCTTCGCGCCACCTCATGGATGAAAGGTCCGCGGATATTCGGGTTACGCGAAAGACGGCCGATGGTACGATTGAAGTGACCGTCATTCTTGGCCCATGAATCGCATGGGGAAAGTGAGAAATAGTGAATTATGCAGCGATTTGTACATGGGTGGTTCTTTGCATTGGTGGCGTTGGTTTCGTCGTGTGACGATGGTTTCAAGTCCGTATCAGGCGAAGTTGGCGATGCTTGTCATCAAAGCGATGAATGCCAGGCCGGCTTGAGCTGCATCGGGGCGAATTTTTGGCAGGGCTGCGGCATTCCTCCACGAGAACTCTGCGCGCAGGACTCCGATTGTCCCATGGGAACGGTTTGCCACGCCATAAAGGACTCATGCAGTCTCGATGGTTTGGGATCCGAATGTGCGCCCCCTTGTCCCAAGAACTCCTGCCCGCAGGGGCTTCGTTGCGGTCAGAATGGCGCATGCGAACCCATTCCGTGCAACGATGGTTATACCTGTCCCGCTCGGCAGCAATGCGATCCAACCCTTGCATATCCGCCACTTCCAGTGACCTCGCGCGCCAATGGATGCATTGATATTCCTTGCGTGAACGATACGGATTGTCCCGCGGGCAAACCATGCGTCAATCAAATCTGCCAAGACGGCCTTGGGCAGTGCGCAGAACCGCCTCCGCCGCCCCCGTGAACCGGAACAAATCGTGCGGAATATTTCCGGGACAAACACGATCCAGCACTTCCGGTGGCGACGCGCCAATCCTTCTGAGCATTTCATTTCGTGGAAGACACGATAAGCGGAAACGTTTGTCCGCTCATGCTCATTGCTCGTTGCCCGTTGCCCGTTGCCCGTTTGGCTCGGATTGGCACCATTTCAATGACGGCGACGTGCGTGGGCCAGCACGGCCAAACCGAACAGAAAAACGCACAAAGCGACGCCACCTTCTTCAGGAACGGCCAACGCGCACGAGCTGCTTTTGGGTGCTTCCGTTGCTGCCGAGGCCGATGGCGCAGGTGGTGGCGCAGATGGTGGCACAGTGGGCGGAGGAGCGGTCGAAGGTTCGGCCGAAGGCGTCGCGCTTGCAGGAGCTGCGGGCTTCTTGGCTGAGGCAGAGGCGTAGGGGACCGACGCCGAGACGCAACGTAGGTGGGCTCTGAACTTGAAGTGCAAGTGATCGAGCTTCTCTTCGACACATGTGCCAGATTCCTTGTGCTGACCGACTTCGTCGATGAGGTAGTTCTCGCACGCATCGCCGGCTTTTTTATTGCGACATTCGCTGACGCCTTCGCCGCCAAAGGGGATCAAGTCGGCGAGGGCCACGGACGAGACAAAGAGGAGAGCCAACGGGGCGAAAGAAAGGAACGATGACGTCTTGGGCATGGTGGTGATTCTCGTCTATCATCGTTGGCGACACGCGCGCAAGCCATTCGTATCCGTGCACTGTTTGCAGCAGCGTTCTTATCGTGCCACATGGGTCTGGCACATGATGGCGCAGGACGTGACGCAAAAATCCTGGCAATGGCCGCTTTTTGCGTTTTTGCCGAAATTTCGCGCGCTTTTTCTGCTTGGCACAACTCTTGGATAACGGCCCGGCGACGCCTCGGCTTCGTGCCCCGTGCATATCGGAGGAAATCATCATGCTTTCGCGCACAAAGAAATTTTCGGCTTGGTCCCTTCTTGCGATGACGCTCGGCGCTGCCGCCATGGGCTGTAGCTCGGAACCAATTGATAACAACGTTGATGGTTTCATTTCGGATTCGCCCTTCTCGGGTGGTGGAAAAAATACGGATAGCGCTGGCACAGGAACGGGTGGGGGCGAAATGTCGCCTGGGGCTCCGAATGCCGGGGGTGACAACGGTGCTCAGAAAGCGATCCAAGAAGCCGACATCATTCAAGTCGACGGGAACAAATTATTTGCTCTTTCTCAATATGGCGGTTTGTCGGTCATTGACATGACGAACCCGTCGAATCTGACGATCCTCGGCAATTATCCAATTCAAGGGATTCCGTTCGAGATGTACCTGCAAAACGGTATCGTCTACGCGATGTTTTCGTCCTTTGGGCAATGGGAATGCAACGTCGACTATACGGATTGTAGCTACATTCAATCGAGCCACATCGAAGCGCTCAATGTGCAAAATCCGGCGAACATCACGCAAATCGGCACCTTCGACGTACCGGGTGAAATCTCGGATTCGCGTATCGTTGGAAGCGTACTTTACGCCGTCTCGTACGAAAACGGCTATTGCTGGAATTGCAACGATGCTCCGACGACCACGGTGACCTCGATCAATTTGTCCAATCCGGCCGACATTCACGTTGTCGATACCGTTGGATTCGACAGTTCAGACCCGAACGGTTATGGCTGGGGCAAACGCAGCGTCACTGTGACGCCCGATCGTATGTTCATTGCTGGCATTGAATGGGATGGCATGAACGCTGGTCATTCGACGATTCAGGTCGTCGATATTTCAGACAATGCCGGTCTTCTGCATGTTGGCGCGTCGATACAAGCCGCCGGTATGATCGAAAGCCGCTGGCAAATGGACGAACACCAGGGCGTATTGCGTGTCGTCAGCCAACCGGGCATTTGGGAAAATGGCGTTCCGCATGTCCAGACGTTCCAAGTCAATTCGTCGGATTCCGTCACGGCCCTGGGATCGCTCACCATGACGTTGCCCAAACCCGAACGCTTGCGTTCGGCGCGCTTCGATGGCACGCGTCTTTATGCCATTACGGCGGAACAAACCGACCCGCTTTTCACGATTGACGTGTCCAATCCCGCGCAACCCGCGCAGATTGGCGAGCTCGAATTGCCCGGCTGGATTTATCACCTCGAACCGCGGGGTAATCGCCTCTTTGCGCTCGGCTACGACAATTCGGATCCGAATGGTTCGATGAACGTTTCCTTGTTTGACGTCTCGAACATGGCGAATCCGACGCTCATCAATCGCGTGGCGTTTGGCGGGGATTGGTCGTGGGCGCCCGAGGATCAGGATCGCATTCACAAGGCATTCAAGATCGACACGAATCTCGGGGCGATTTTTGTTCCGTACGGCGCGTATTCGTGGACCGACCAAGACGGATATTACGGATGTTCGCAAGTGGAAAGCGGCATTCAAATCGTCGACTTTACGCTGGATTCGCTCACGAAGCGGGGCATGGCACCTCTTGATGGGTTTGCCCGCCGCGCGCTCATTCACCAGGGCAAACTCTTCAGCGTTTCGGATTCCGAAGTAAGCGCATACGACATTGCCAATCGTGACAATCCGGCGCGGCTCGATCGCCTTGGTTTGTCGGCGTGGGTCAATCAATCGGCGCGAGTTGGCACGAATCTCGTGCGTGTATCGGCCGATTGGTGGACGACGGCAGGAGCGCTCGAGGTTGTCCCGATGAACGATCCAGCCCGTGTCGATCCGGTGGGCCGCATTGACCTCAAAGACGTCGTGGGTATGGAAGAAACGAACGACTGTTACGGCTGGGGTTATTTCTATGGCGCGCAACTCTTCCCGCTCGATGCTTCGCGCGTGGCTATTGCGTGGTCGACGTATCCTTATTACTTCGACGCGGCTCCTGGTGGCGTCGGTGGAACGAATACGGCGAAAACCCATGTTGTCGTCGTGAATATCGCCAATGCCGCAGCGCCGGTGGTCGAAGGCCGCATTGCTATGCCGTTCTCGACGCAAACCTGGAGCCCATGGGGATCGCTCGACGGTGGCCAAGCTATCTTGAAAGTGGGCAACAAGCTTGTTTTCCGCCGAGTTGAGCAACCGGTGAATGGTGGCGAAGAATCGGCGTGGCTCGAGACGGTCGATTTGTCGAATCCTGCAACGCCGGCGCATATGGCCGCACGCAAATTGCCGGACGGAATTGGTCATTCGCTCTTGATCCAGAATGGCCAGCAGGTGCTCACGTCGCATTGGGAAGCTGTTCCTGGACAACCGAACAAGGTCAAGTTTTACATGGACCGCGTTTCGTATGCGAATGGTCAACCGGGCGCCGTTTCGTCGATCAATACCCCCGGCGCATTGCTCGCGTACGATGCTGCGTCCACGCACGCGCTCACGGTCGATTACAAGCGCACGACGGTGAATGTGCCCAATCCGGATAGCTGCTACCAGACCTATGGCTGGAATACGTGGCTCGAACAGGTTGGCGCAAACTGGCAATGTTCGTACATGACGCAAACCTTGAAATTGGTCGACGTGAATCAAAACAACGTCAACCTGCTCGATTCGCAGGCGCTCGACAGCAATGTCAGCTTCTACGGAGCGCGCGTGACCGATAGCCGAGTTTTCTCGCAAGGGTATCGTTACACCAACAATACCTCGAATTATTCGGTTTTCGTGGTGGGCGATATCGGGGGCAATTCGATTGAATCGGCGTGGCACGATATGCCGTCGCAAGATTACATGTGGGCCGTCGCGGCAGATGGAGATCGCCTCGTATTGGCCAGCGGTTCGCAACCGGGCATTCATGTCCTCGATGCTTCCGACATGTCGAGCATGGTGTTGGCGAAGAAGGGCGACTTGACCAATTACGTGCAAAACGTGACGCTCGACGGAACGGATGCGCTTTGCGCCCTTGGCCCGTACGGCATCCAAATCATCGACATTCAATGAGGGGTTTGGGGCGTAGGACGCCAAAGGCGCTCCGAAGCCCCGACAGGTCATCCAAACCGTTTGGCCTGGTAAAAAACTGCGGGAGCGTGCCCATGGGTCCGCTCCCGTTTGTTTGAGTACCTGCCCCGGATTCGAGAGTTCGTTTTCCTGTCTCCGAAGCGTTTGCCGAGAGCGCCGCGGGGAAGAAAATGGCTTCACCACAACGAAAATTTCCCACGCAAACTTCGTCCCATGTGTCAAGGTTCCGTCGCCATGACGAACAGTGAATCACCGCCCCGCCCCGCACCTGTCGCCACGAACGAACGCGCCGATATTCTCGATGTCATTCGAGGTTTTGCGCTTGGCGGCGTGTTCTTGTCCAACGTGTACATTTGGTTGAGTGGCATGATCTTCGTACCGCGCGCGCAGGTTCAAGCCAGCTTGTCGGGGACGATTGCCAAAGTGATGGACGGCGTTTATGGCGTCTTCATTGCGGGCAAGTTCATGACCATGTTCACGTTCTTGTTCGGCCTTGGTTTGTCCGTTCAATTCGCACGCGCCGCCGAACGGGATGATTCCGCGGTTCGACGTTACCTTCGTCGTTGTTTTGCTTTGGTTCTTCTGGGCGGACTGCACTTATCGTTGCTTTGGTATGGTGATATTTCCCATTTGTATGCCCTCCTCGGGCTCGTCGTTCTTCTCTTCCGCAATCGTTCGACGAAAACGCTGCTCGTATGGGGCCTCGTGTTGACATTGGTGTCCGTGCCCGTGGGGATGTGGATTCAATTTGCTTTGCCGAAGTATTTGCAATCTGCGGAAGCATTGAAGGCGGCTGCTGAAATACGCGATGCACACGACCAAGCATTTAATCAACGAGCGATGGAGGTTTTTCAAGGTCAATCGTATTGGGCCATGGTGCGGATGAATTGGGCCACGTATCGGGAGCATTTTTTCGGTCCTATTTTTCTCGCGTACCACGTTGCGACGCTCGGCAATTTTCTTCTGGGTTTGGCCGCTGGTCGCCTGGGCTGGTTTCAGGATGTTCCAGCGCATAAAACGGCATTCAAGCGATTGCTTGGGTGGAGCGCTTTGACGGGAATTGTCGCTTTGCTCGTTGCGGCAGCCATTCGGCATTTTTCCGCCAGCAAAATGCCGATGCAAGATGGGCTGTTCCTGAGTATCCTCATGCCGGTTCTCCACAATGTGCGCACGTTGGC
>JBGAOI010000326.1:0-7979 GCA_044221885.1 Polyangium sp. (in: bacteria) | reverse complement strand
ATCCAATCGAACTTCACGACCTCTTCGACAGGGCCAGGCATCTCGACTACGCCGCCTCCCGAGCCGCCGCCACCCGCACCACCTCCGGCGCCTCCAGAACCTCCCGTCGAAGTTCCCGAACCTGCTTCACCACCACTTCCGCCTGTGTTCGACGGTGGTTTGTCTGGGCCACACGCCATCGCCAACGACGTGACGGCGAGCGTGAGTGTTGCGAAAGCCAAGTTTGTCCACGAACGGCGAGAAGTTCGCCCGTCATCCGATGACTTCACCAATTGCATGAAGAACCTCCAAGCCGTTCAGGCTACTCCAACTCCACGCATTCTGGGCGGAACATGCCGCATGCGACGGTCGACAAAGGGGCGTCGCATGCGAATCGATGATCTTTTTTCGCCAATGCCTCGATCGCGTTGTACACCACGCATCCGGCGTTCGCGCCGCTCTGCGAAGCGAGGCATCCGATGTGCGGTATCGTGGGTTATGTTGGAACACGAAGCGCGGCTCCCATCATCGTTGATGGGCTGAGGAAGCTCGAGTACCGCGGCTACGACTCCGCCGGCATTGCCATTCATGATGGCAAGTCCATCGAGATCGTTCGCACCCTGGGCAAACTTGGGCGTTTGTCCGAGGCGCTCGAGAAAAAACCTCTGCAAGGCTCGACCGGCATTGGTCATACGCGGTGGGCTACGCACGGCCGTCCGAGTGAGCAAAACGCGCATCCGCATTCCGCAGGACCCGTCGCTGTCGTCCACAACGGCATCATCGAAAATCACGTCGCGGTTCGCCAACAACTCGAAGCCGAGGGCGTGAAGTTTCTGTCCGACACCGACACGGAGATCGTCGCGCACCTCATCCATCGCGAACTTGGCAAGGGCAAAACGAAGCTTTTTGAAGCTGTTCAGCGATCGTTGCGACACGTCGTTGGTGCCTACGCCATCGCTGTGGTTTCGAATAACGAACCCGATGTGATCGTCGTCGCGCGACATGGTTCGCCGCTCGTCGTGGGCGTCGGTGAAGGCGAAACGCTTTGCGGAAGCGACATTCCAGCCTTGCTTGCGCAAACCCGCAACATGGTTTTTCTTGACGACGGCGACGTCGCTGAACTTCGCGCCGATGGTTTCAAGTGCGAAACCGTGATGGGCGAAGCCGTCAAACGCCCCGTCAAACGCATCGATTGGAGTGCAGTGCAAGCCGAGCGTGGTGGCTACAAACACTTCATGCGCAAAGAAATCCACGAACAACCCGAGGTCATCGAAGCCACGTTGCGCGGCCGAATTGATCTTGCTGCAGGTGACGTTCACGCGGCAGAAATGGGCGTTCCCCCCGAAGTTGCGCAGTCGATTCGTCGCGTCTACTTCGTCGCTTGTGGGACGAGCCATCACGCCACGATCGCTGGACGTTATTGGATGGAGCAGCTCGCCAAAGTGCCCACGGTCGTCGAACTCGCCAGTGAGGTTCGTTATCGCGAACCCTTGTTTTACCCGGACGATCTCGTCGTTGCCGTGAGTCAGTCTGGAGAAACTGCGGACACACTTGCCGCAGTCAAAGCGGCGAAGGCTGGCGGGGCGCGGGTCTTGGCCATCGCGAACGTGCTCGACAGTGCGATTCCTCGAGCTGCCGATGGGGCGCTTTACACGCACGCAGGGCCGGAGATCGGTGTTGCATCGACCAAGTGTTTCACCGCGCAGCTTGCGGCGCTTCTGATGCTTGCGGTCTACATCGGCCGCCGTCGAGGCACGTTGCCGGATGAGCGAGCGCGCCGTGTGTTGCAGGCCTTGTGGGAGACGCCGAGTCATCAGCGCGAGATTCTTGGCGATGCGGACTATGTGCACGCCATCGCGAAGAAACTCACCCACGCGAAAGATGTGCTTTTCCTCGGGCGTGGGCTGGGTTTTCCCATCGCGCTCGAAGGTGCGTTGAAGCTGAAAGAGATTTCGTACGCTCACGCCGAAGGCTACGCGGCGGGCGAAATGAAGCATGGTCCGATCGCGCTCATCGACGAAACGATGCCAGTCGTCGTGGTTTGTCCCATGGACGCGCAGTACGAGAAGATGTTCTCGAACGTGCAAGAAGTGCGGGCACGTGAAGGTCAGATCATCGCGATCGCCACGAAAGGCGACGAAGCGATGCTCGAACTCGCTGCACACGCGATTTGGATTCCGAAAGTGCCCGACGAGGTTCTTCCGCTGCTCACTGTGTTGCCTCTTCAGCTCATCGCGTATTTCGTGGCGAATCTCAAAGGCAACGACGTGGATCAGCCGCGCAACTTGGCCAAGACGGTCACGGTCGAATGACCGTCTGGATGGACGAACTGTTTGATCAAGAAAAACCTCCTTGTCATGACGGACGTGTGCACCATGGTGTTTTCGAGGTGTGCGTCATGGCTGGTTTTGGGTGGCAAACAAGCGCTCCGATTCGCCTTTCAAGTCGGTTGAATGCGGTCGCGAACGAGCGGCCGAGTGGCGGGATGCCGGGTGACGAGCCTGAACAGGGCACGCCGCCGATCGTCATTCGATGCGATCACGACAAACGTTTCACAGGACCAAAAAACAGCGCGGATGCGCTCGTGGATGAAGCTTCCGAAGAATCGTTTCCGGCCAGTGATCCTCCCGCTTGGTGACGTTTTGGGCAGGATCACTGCGTACGTTTTACCGCGCACTTTGGGGCCTTGAACAAGGGTCTTGTCGAGGGTTGTTCGACCGTGTGAAACTGTCGCTACCGTTTGGCCGTGTATCGCTGTGCACTTCACGCATGTTGTTCTCGTAGGCGTGCGTGAGCGATACGAGCGAGCCCGACAAGTGCACCAGGTTCGTAAGGTTTGTCTTGCCGTAGAGACTACGAAGTGCCCCGTATGGTTGATGCATCGTTTTCCCTTGAACGTCGTCGATTGTTGCTTGGACTAGGAGCTGCGGCTCTGTTGCCGTCGTGCGGAAGCGCGTCGATCTCCGTTGGTCTTGACGTACACCTCGGGACAGGCGCCGGACCGCTCGCTCCTGCCAAACCCGAAAGTGTCGATATGAGTTCGGAGCGCATTGGCGAGGTGTTTGCGCGTATCGATGCGCGGGTGAAAGCGGGGCGGTTTCCCGGTGCTACCGCAATGATTTGTCGTCGCGGCAAGATTGTCGGGGAACACGCTGTTGGTGTTCTTGCGCGTGACAGTCGCGAGCCCGTGACGATCGACACGATGTTCGACATGATGTCGGTGACAAAAGTCCTCGCAACGGCCATATCGGCGCTGGTCTTGATTGACCAGGGCAAACTAAAGCTCGACGACTATGTCGTGAAGTTTTTGCCGAGCTTTACGGGTCAAGACAAGGAGCGGATTACCGTTCGTCAAATGCTTTCGTATTCGGCCGGTTTGCCGCTCGATAACAGCATCTACGAAGGCACGCCGGATCAGATTTGGCGCCAAATGGCCGAAACCAAATTGGAATATGAACCCGGAACGCAAGTCGGCTACAGCGATTTGACGTATCGGCTCTTGGGGAAGCTCATCGAGAACGTGGCCGGGAAAAACCTGAATACGTTTGCTCAAGAGAATGTTTGGAATCCGCTGGGCATGACGAATACCATGTTTGCCCCGGCGCCTGAAAAGCACGCGAAGATTGCGGCGACGGGGCCTACGGAGCGGCGCAAGCAGGTGGTGCGCGGCGTGGTGCAGGACGATCAAGACTTTTTGCTGGGCGGCATCGTTGGATGCGACGGCGTGTTTTCCTCGGCGCGAGATACTGCGGTTTTTGGGCAAATGATGCTCAATGGCGGCATATACAATGGTAAACGCATTCTTTCGACCGGGCTTGCCGCAGAAATGGTCAAGAATCAGACGCCATTCGTTCACGTTGCGCAAACCGACACGTCGCTCCTGATGAGTCTCCTCGCGACGCCGAAGGGGTATGGGTGGGAACTTTCGACCCCACGATATTCCAATGGTGGAACGCGGATGTCCACGAATGCGTTTGGCAAAGCAGGCGGCACAGGAACGTTCCTTTGGGTGGACCCGCCGCGAGAAATCGTTGCCGTCTTGTTGACCAACCGCGGACTTCCCGTTCCGTTTGACGAACCTGGATGGAATCGGCTTCTCGAAGATGTCGGGAACGCGGAATTTTTTAATGGGGTGATGGCTGCGGTCGAAGCTTGACAAACAGGCCCTCGAAATTCGGCATTTCTTTCATTTGCCGCTTCGCTACAATCCAGGCCATGAAGACGATCGGGCTTGTGGGTTTGGGGATTTCGCTTGTGGTTGCCGGATGTGGTTCTGATACGCCGTCCGTATTCGGTTCTGCTTCGACGGGCGGCACCGTGACGACCGGTGCAGGTGGATCTGGCGGAGGATCCGGGCCCGGAGGGCAAGGTGGAATGGGCGGCGCCGAACAGGGTGGAGCTGGAGGGACAAACCCGTCGGGCAGTGGAGGAAATGGGGCGGGCGGAATGTCGGGGATGGGTGATTTGGACCAAGACGGGTTGGACGACGCGTGGGAAGATAAAATGGCCCGCGACTATTTGCCATTTTTATCGTTGGATCCTGGGGATGGTTGTTCTCGAGGAGGAATTGTCTTTCGAGTTCGTCCGCATCCGGACAATGCGGCGTTGATTCATATCGTGTACGATCACTTGTACGAGAAAGACTGCGGTTTGACCTCGCACGTGGGGGACAACGAAGCGTTTGGCGCGACAATTGACCCGACTGTACCGCCTCCAGCGGGCATTTTGACGCTCGTGGCCGTTGGTCATCAATCGACGATTTGCGAGAAAAAGACGACATGTGGCTCATGCGGTGGTCTTGATGCGTGTGCAACGGCCATGAAAAACGGTGCTGCGTATCCGGTTGTATTTTCGAGCAAAGACAAACATGCGGGGTATGTCCAAAAAGACAAGTGCAATCCTATTTTGTCGTGTTTCGATACGTGCACGCTGGCGCCGAACACGACCGATGTGCCGCTCGTGAACGTGGGCGAACCCGATGCTCCGCTCGTAAAAGACCTTACGGACCAAGGTTTCATCACGCAGGCCAATGGTTGGACTGAACAAGAGCTGTTTCACTGGGATCCTTGGAATACGGGCAAAGATTTTGGTGGCGCTGGGAATATCGCGGGTGACTTGGTGGATTCGGCGTTCGTCCCGCCCATCTGTCCATGATGAAAAAATGACTTTTCTTCGGCGAGGGGCCGGGGTAAGCGGGCGCAATGGATCTATCGTTCAGCGCCGAGGAAGTCGCATTTCGGCATGAGGTTCGGGCGTGGATTGCCGAAGCGATGCCGCCGCATATTCGGGACAAAGCTCGTGTCGACGCGCATTTCGAGCACGATGAAATTATGGAGTGGCATAAAATCCTTTATCAAAAGGGTTGGGTTGCTCCGCATTGGCCCAAGGAATGTGGTGGCGCTGGGCTCGACGTCAATCGTCGTTTTATCTTGACCGAGGAACTCGAATTGGCCGGAGCGCCGTCTTTGTCGCCGTTTGGTTTGACGATGGTCGGGCCGCTTTTGATTCAGTTTGGCTCGGAGGAACAAAAGAAGCGATATCTCCCGAAAATCCTTTCGGGTGAAGAGATATGGTGTCAGGGGTATTCGGAGCCCAATGCCGGTAGCGATTTGGCATCATTGCGTTTGCGCGCTGAAAATGATGGCAAAGGCAACTACGTTTTGAATGGACAAAAGACGTGGACAACCTATGCTCAATATGCCGATTGGATATTCCTTTTGGCGCGAACGGATCCGACGGCGAAAAAGCAAGCGGGCATTAGCTTTTTCTTGGTCAACATGAAAACGCCCGGGGTTTTGGCGCGACCGACCCTCACGATTGGCGGAACGCCGGCTTTTTGCGATACGTTTTTCGAGAACGTGGTCGTTCCCGCGGAGAACTTGGTCGGGCCATTGCATGGTGGATGGACGTTGGCGAAAGCGCTTCTTGGGCACGAAAGAACGTACATTGCCGCCGTGGGTTTGTCGACGCGCGTGCTTCGTCGGGTCAAACGGATTGCTGCGGAAACAAAGCGTCGCGGCGTGCCGCTCATCGAAGATCCCACCGTGCGGGCGCGTATTGCCAAGGTCGAAATCGAACTTTGGGCCTTGCGAATGGCCAATTATCGTTCGATTGCGCTCGCGCAAATGGGACATGCACCAGGGCCGGAATCCAGCATTCTCAAGATTCGCGGTTCAGAGATCCATCAGCAGTGTTACGAACTCGCGATGGAACTCATGGGCCACGACTCATTGTCGTGGTGGAACGAAAGCGGAATCATTCCCGATATCGAGCAATCGGTATCCGGCGCATTCCATTATTCGCGCGCAGCCAGCATTTATGGCGGCAGCAACGAGATCCAGAAAAACGTCATTGCCAAGATGATTCTTGGTTTGCCGAGCTGAGGGCGCACCATCATGAATTTCGACCTCACCCCCGAACAAAAACTTCTCGAAAGCACCGCCGCGTCGTTTGTCAAAAAAGAATCGCCTCTTGTACGCCTTCGCGCATTGCGTGAAGATGCGACCGGCTGGAGCAAAGACACATGGCGCAAAATGGCGGAACTTGGCTGGCTTGGTTTGCCATTTCCCGAATCGGCTGGTGGTTTTGACGGCTCGTTCGTGGACGTCGCCATCATTCTCGAACAAATCGGCACGATGCTCGTTCCCGAGCCGTACGTTGCGTCCGTTCTTTGCGCGGGAACCGCTGTGGCTCGATTGGGCAATGCCGAGCAGATGGAGCGAATTCTCGCGCCGCTCATCAATGGCGATACAAGTTTGGCATTTGCGCACGCCGAACGCGGCAATCGTTTTGACACGAACTGGGTCGAAACAACTGCAACACGTGATGGCGACGATTATGTCCTCAAGGGCGAGAAAGTTTTCGTCGTCAATGGTCATGCTGCGGATGTCATCATTATTTCGGCGCGAACGAGCGGCAATGTTGACGAAGCCAAGGGCATTTCGTTGTTTGCTGTGTCTCGGGATGCCGTCCTTTCATCGCTTAAAACAGCAAATACGCTCGACGGCCAGAAAGCTGCGATGATTTCGCTCAATGGCTTGCGAGTTTCTGCAAGCGATCGATTGGGCGACGAAGGTGAAGCGGCGGCGGTCATTGACGAAGTGCTCGACATGGGCGCAGCAGCGGCATGCGCGGAAGGTCTTGGTGTGATGCGCACGGCATTGGCCATGACCGTTGATTACCTCAAGACGCGCGAGCAGTTTGGCGTGAAGATCGGCACGTTCCAGGCTTTGCAACACCGTACGGTCGATATGTTCATTCGCAGTGAACTGGCGCGAGGCACGTCGATATTGGCAAACCTTTCGCTCACGAATCCAGATCCGGTCGAGCGGCGGCAGGCGGTGAGCGCCGCCAAGGTCGAATTGGCGTTGTGCGGCCGATTCGTCACGCAACAGGCGATTCAATTGCATGGCGGCATTGGAATCACCGACGAACACGACATTGGATTGTACTTCAAGCGCATGCACGCGCTGAATACGCTTTTCGGCGACGAAGATTTCCATCTTGGTCGCTTTGCTTCTTCGCCCACGTTTGCGACACGTATTGGCGGCGCCAGCGCGTAAGGGCGAGGGCGTCGACTCTTCGGTGCCGCGGCTCAGATCGATGCTCGATTCGTCGACGAGGGCATTGAAATCCTACCTCGGTTCGGCGTATGGTACCGCCCATGCGCGTACTTCCGATTGCATGTCTCAGTGACAACTACGCCTACCTCGTCGTCGCCGATGGCAGCAAACAAGCCATTGTCGTCGATCCTTCCGAAACAGAACCGGTCGTCGCGGCACTCGAACGCGAAGGGCTTACGCTCGTAGGCATTCTGGCCACGCATCATCATCCGGATCATGTGGGCGGCAACGACGGTTTGCTGGCCAAATATGGGGCAATGCCCGTCTACGGCTCGCAATATGACGCGGACGAAAAACGCGTTCCTGGGCAAACCAATGCGATCGACGATGAGTCGACATTCGAGCTTGCTGGAATGTCATTCCGCTGCTTGCACGTAC
>JBGAOI010000325.1:0-7981 GCA_044221885.1 Polyangium sp. (in: bacteria) | reverse complement strand
GATCGTTCGTCACACCATTGCTGCCCAGACTGAGTTTCACTTCCTGGGTCCAATTCCCGTTGCTGCGCGTGAAAACATACGCCGCCCCCTTGCCCGTGTTGTTCCACGCTCCAATCACCGCCGTATCGCCCGACAACGCGACCGAATTGCCAAAGTTGTCGTCGGGCATTCCGTCGCTCGCGGTAAGTTTCGTAGGCATCGGGCTCCATGTGCTGCCATTACGCGTGAAAACATACACCGCCCCTCGCCCTGAGTCTTCTTTCCACGCCCCAACAAGCGCCGTATTCCCAGAGAATACAACGGCATTGCCAAATTCGCCACCATTGGCCGTGAATTTACCCTGCTGTGTCCATACCGTACCATTACGCCCAAATACATAAACCGCGCCATTGGAGCTGTTGTGTCGTTTGGCCCCAACGAGCATCGTATTGCCTTCCATCGACAAGGCAGAACCGAATTGATCGTTCACCGTCCCATCCGACGCCAACAACTTCTGATCCTGCGTTGTCGCGAATAACCCTGTGGACACCGGCAACTTCAAGGGCGCGCCATGCTCCGATAGCCGTTCGAGCTTTTCATCCACGACACATGAGCCCAGAAAAACCCCGAGCGCACCGACAATAAATCCAAATACGGCCTGACGCCGATTTCGTTGCGTTTTTTTCACAACCCTGCCCTCCCAACTTCAAAACTCGTATCGAATCCCAACGTCCGGCTCCACGGCAACAACGACTTGCCCCAAAAGTTCATCGTCTGCAAACGAGGCAAATCCCGACGTTGATGCATTCGCCAGCGTCTCGTCCGGCTTCCATTTCGGCGTATTGGGCGTCACGAGCACAATACCTCGTAAACCCACGGAAAACTCGAGGCGTTCGCGCAGCGGAAAACCCATGCGTACCTCGGGCGCAAGATACACCGATACCACCGACTGTCGTTGCGTGAGAATCACGTCATAAGACACGGCTTCTGGCGCTGCGGATCGCGGACGCGTCGTAAACGTCCCCGCACGATGATCCCGAAACGTTCCAATCATGGCGCCTGCACCCAGTCGCACCGTCAGTGGTCGATCCTTCCCAATGCGCACTCCGCCCGAAGCTCCAAGGAGCACGCCGCGTAATGACAACGTGTCCGTCACGATCCCCGATTCCAAGTCTGGGATGCCTACCGGTCTCAACGCTGTCGTCCGATCGGCAACCGACTGCCACAACGCCCCATAACCTGCGTCGATCCCCAAGACAAAGCCCGAGGGAAAACGATACCCACCTCGCGCCGTTGCCATCAACGCAATCCCAGGTGCACTCGTCGCAGCCGCAATGCCCCCGCCAAACGAAGGCACGAGACCCGGCCCCGCTGCCGCTTCCACGAAAAACCTACCGCGGTTGTCTTTCCATAACGGTGAAAGCGGATCCCTTTCCAGTGTCACGTCGAGCTTCTCCGGTTTCCCCTCCTGAAACTCGAGTTCTTTCACCTGCAAAACAAAACCTTCCGCAGCAATTTCCACCCGATGTTTGCCCGCCGAAACCTTACCCGCCCAAAGTCCTCGACCCACGTTCACGCGATCAAACGCTACCGTTGCATTGGCCGGCGCCGCGTAAATCTTGAATCGCGACCGCAATGCTCGAGCACTCAAGCGCAACGGCGTGACGGCATTGGGTTTGACGTTGACCGGTACGGGCAATGTGCCGATGTCGCCTTCACCTTGCAAAAGCACCGTGTGGTCACCCGGCGCCAAAATACCCTGCCAACCCTCGCTCCCCGTTTCACCCAAATCGAGCCCATCGACCACGACATTTAGCGTTTTACCCGTCTCTTCGAATACTTGTAATGTACCCGTGACTTTCAATTTGACGAGCGGCGCAACGACTTGCTCCGTGTTACCTCCCGCAACATCGATCCGCGTTTCAAATGGCTCGTAACCTTCCTTGTACACGCGCACGACGTGACTGCCCGACGCCACACGTAGCGGTTCGAGCAAGGGGTAGTTTCCGCGCCATTTCAAATCAACGACAATCATGGCCCCAGGCTCGGCACCGTTAACTTCGATTTTCCCCACGAGTTTGCGGAGCTTTTCGATCTCCTGCAAAACCGCTGCATACCGCACGGCTCCAGCCTTGTCCTTTTTGAGCTCAACCTCGTGGTCGCGTAACAACAATGCGTACGCGTCAAGCGATTCATCGAATCGAGCCAGTTCATTCAAACTGCGCGCAATGAGGATCGTGGACTGCCACGTCGCAAATAACCGCCGCGCTTCCTGCGCTTCGGCCAATGCCGCGCCCCATTGCTTCTGTTTGGCCAGGTCGATGGCAACTCTGGTGCGTTCTTTTGCGGCGTCTTCTGCACTCGGAGCCGGAGCTGGCGCCGCTTCGGTTGACGCGGATCCCCCAGGTGATGGCGTTTCATCCGCAGCGGCAGCGCTTGTCGCCACAAGCACCAGTCCCAGCGTCGAACCTACATTCAACGCCCGGCGT
The DNA here is from genome assembly GCA_044221885.1 of Polyangium sp. (in: bacteria). Taxonomy (GTDB): domain Bacteria; phylum Myxococcota_A; class Polyangia; order Polyangiales; family Polyangiaceae; genus Polyangium. The sequence continues at coordinate 5,513 of JBGAOI010000325.1, read as the reverse complement.
ACGACAAGATGGCGTAGTGTCCGCAGCCCCACCTGCAACTCCTTGGTGAACCACAACAATACCGACATCGTTCGTCCGGCGTCAAGATGAACTGTCGGGCGAGGTCGACAATCATTGCGGGTCCGGCATCAGCGGATCGAAAGGCTCGGCCTCAGATGGCTCCCCGGGCGCCGGCGCGGCGCGTTTCTTGAGCGCCACGAACGCATTGAGATCGATCTTGGAAGGTTTGGCTCCGCTTGCGCCAATCGTTACTTCCACATCGACCCCTTCGGTTCCTTGGAACACACGCACTTTCTTTTTTTCGTCAAGTTTGCCCGCAAGCTCGATGATGGCATCACGCCGACGATAAGGAACACCATCGACTGCGACATCCGCCTCCCAAGGCAGAACGAGCAATCTGGCAACAACGACATTGGGATCGTCGGGACCTTGGACCACGGGTTTGTTCGGACGCCCGCGGCGATAATCGAGTTCACACGCCTGAAATGCATTCTGGGCCGCAGCGAATGTCCTGTTCAAATACGCAATCTGATCGGGCACCGAGAGACACTCGCGATTGTTGTCGCGAAGCTCGGCCAACAGTGCGTCGACATCGAGCTGCCACGTATAGATCCTGTCCCATCCCGCCGCCACGAGTCGTTGTCCTCGGTCAACGAAGGTGAGTGACGAAAACGTCGGCTCCATTGTCGGCCCTCCAATGACGAAAGGATACGAAGCATTGCGGAGTGGCCACGTGATCGATGACCATACGAGAATGGCCGTACCCGTTGTCGTCGCGGCAATACGCGTTCCATCCGCACTTATCACGATGCGATGCAAAGGTCCGGTCTGGCCATCGAGTTCGACGGGGGTGCCCGTGCCGGCAACATCGAAAATGCGGAGCTTTCCATCGGCGCACGTTGTGACCACCCATTGACTGGTGGGATCGAACGCCGCTGAATACACAGCGTCGGGATGTTCGTAGCGCCGCATTGGTTTCCCATCACCGGCCACATCGAAAATCAATGCCGAACGGTCAAGGGATGTGGTGACCACGTATTTCCCGTCCGGACTGAATGCCGCCGACGTCAGCCAACGAGTATGCCCTTGAAATACGATCGGTGCAGCGTTTCCAACGCCAAACAGGACGGCGGTGCCATCCTCCATGGCGGCGACGAGGCGATCTCCGGCATTGTTCCAGGCCAGATGTCGAATGGCCGAAGCGACATTCCAACGTTGAATTGGTTTTTCTCGGTCACTTTCTTGAAAAACGTACAAGGCATGGCCCGTATCCGCCAGACCAGGTTGTGCTCCTTTGCTGGCCACGCCGGCAACGGCAATGGCGACGCGTTTGCCATCCGGCGCTGGGGCGACAGCCGAAACGAAATCCCACATTTCCCCGGCTGGAGCACTGAATTTGACAACATCTTCATCGTCGAGACGATCGTGCAACGTCACCGTGGTATCTGCAAACGCGGCAGCAAACGCCGTTGCGGGAGCAGCCAGCGCATTCTTTGGCGCAGCGTTTTGGGAGCCAAACGATGCAATGCGAAACGTGCCCTTGGATAAGCGCGTGTTTGTCGCTTTCGATATCCGGGCCAAGTCGCTGAATCTATCCGCACGCCAAATCTTCGCCGTGTGATCCGCCGATAGACTCTGGCTCCTGTCGGACGCAGCGGTCACGAGGCGATCCCCTTTGGGATTCCACGCAATCGAACGCAATGGCGCATCGTGACCTGAAAAAACCAAGGGATCATTGGGTTGATCCATTCGAAAAATACGGCCCAGATTATCCGTGGATGCCGTCGCCAAGTCATGCGCATCCGTCCCTCGAAACGCGACGAACGTAACGAGTCCCCCATGGGCATCGAAAACCACTTCGTCACCTTTTTTCGGAGGTGTTTCGACATTCCAAACCCGTGCACTCTTGTCTGCCGATGCGGTGGCGACAAACTTGCCATCCGTGCTGATGGCCGCATGAACCACTGCGCGCGTGTGCCCGGCAAGCGTTGCATGCGACCGCAGCGTTCCGTCGGCTTGCTTCGTGAAAACCCGGGCCTTTGCATCCGACGACGTCGTGACGACGATGCCTTTTGTTTGATTTACCGTAACAAACAGCACGGGTGCGGAATGCCCCGGAAGCGACTCAATTTTTCCTCGCGTTTCACCATTCCAAACCCTTGCGCTTCCGTCATCGGAGACCGTTACTACGCGGGTATCGTCCAAAAATGCCGCTCCATGCACACGAGCTTTGTGCTCCGCATGTTCGCCGAGCAAAACACCATCACTCGCTCCATGCACTCGCGTCACGAACGTTTCTTGCGCCTTGCGACCAGGTGGCGTCGGTTCCGTCAAGACCGCAGCGACTGCGACACGTTTACCATCGGGACTCCAGGCCCCCGCCGTGGTTTGGCTGGTTTTTCCTGGCAATACGATTGAACTTATTTCTGTGCGTCGGACGGTCCAAATCCGCGCGCTCCCGTCAAGCGACGTCGTGAGCACACGCAGCGTCTCGGCATCGGCTACCGGTGAAAAAGCCGCAAAGGTAAGCGGAGCTTGGTGTCCTTCGAGCACCAATGGTTCACCCGTGCCATCAGCTTCGAAGATGCGGGCGGTGCCGTCGGCAGACGCGGTCAAAACGTGTTGGCCATTGGGGGAAAAAGTGGCCATGACAAGGCCTCGGCGATGACCACGCAACGTTACGAACAATGCATTCTTTTCGAGCGCAGTGTTCGCAAGCATCACCCAATCTCTGCGCCCCGCTGGCGTCTTCACTTCCTTCAAAAGGTTGACGGCGGCCGTGGTTTGGCCTTGAGCCCGTAATGCGGTGACACCCGCCATGACCCGCAAATCATTGGCCTCGTTACGCTCCAATGTCGCGTCATGCTCTGCGTTTTCGGCCTTCCGTTGAGCATCCTCGGCCTCCCGCCGCGCATGGGCCTCGCGCGTCCGCGCCGAGAGCGCCAACACCGCGGCAGCGCCAATGAGCACCGTGATAGCGAACAACGCGACCGCAATACGCCTCAACTGGCGCTGCTGCGCCCGGGATAACGCGAGTTGCTCGGCTTGTTCGGCGGCAATTCGTTCCTGTTCCGCAATCCGCTCGCGCTCGACACGTCGTTCGTACACCCAAAGCGCCAGCCAATCGTGACCAATTTCAAAATAGCGGCTGCCTTGATGCTCCGCCGCACGCAAAATCGCTGCCCCCTCGAGCTGCTTCAAAATCACCACGAGATCCGATTGCGCAATAACTTGTCGGAGTTCTTTTTCCGTGCGTAATGTGCGACCTCCGTCCGCGCCAACGAGTTCGTCTTCGAGCAATTGTTGCGCCTTTTCGCGCAAAGGACCCAATTCGACGAGCGCCGATTCAATATAACCGCGCAAAATAGGCTCGGCTTCGGTCATGTCGACAGGTTTGCCTCGAGCCCGTTCATGAAAAAGCGCCCGACAGATGATTTGCGCATAAGCCGCTTGTGCTTCGGCATTGTCCGTCGCTGCTTGTCCCGGAACACGCACCTGAAGCATCAAGTTCCGCAATTCATCAATGGACCATGTTTGCGGCGGCTCCCCCGCGGCTGCCGAAAGAACGACTGCTTCGGTCAATGAAGCGACATCCAGCGGACCAACGCGAAACCCATTCTCGGTGATGCGCCGCATGTCACGCATGCGATCTCGAAAACGTCCCAAATAGTCCTCACGCAGGGACAAGACCACACGCAACGAACGCAAAGGCATGTCGAGCAATTCTTCCAATGAATCAAAAAATGGCTCTGTTTCTGCAATCGGACGACCCGAAAAAAGAAGCTGCTCTAGTTGATCCAGATAAAGAACCAAAAGACGCGATGAAGTGCGCACGGCGCCTCGAACTGCGCGATTCAATACGTCTTTCGCCGCAGCATCGGGATGCATCTCGCCCAACCCAAGCTCGGCATGCATGACACTTGCAAGCCAACGCGTCGGCTCTTCCCCCTCGGGCCAAGCATCAACGCGAATCATTCGAACATCGTGCCGCTCGACGAGCATGGGAAAAACGGCCGCTTGAAGCAATGACGACTTGCCCGCTGCGCTCGGACCGTACACCGTCACGCAACGACTCGCCAAAATGGTCGCTTGGAGCTTCCGCGCCAGGTCTGTGCGGCCAAAAAAACGTTCGCGATCCGCCGCGCGATAAGGAAGTGGTCCCGGAAACGGGTTTTTCATGGCGATCCACCCCCCGCGACCAGCCCCTCGAGCGTTTGCGCGAGTTCGACCGGGTCCTCCGTAATCGCGGCGACGCGGCCCAACCAAGACAAACCACCGCCGCTATCCCACACCTCCGGCTCGGTCGGATCGACTTTCGAGGTCAACACGATCACGCTATCCTTCGGCGTTGGACGTTTGTCGTAAAGCCACCGTAGAAGCAGGCGACTTTGCCAGTCGAATGCTGACAAACCCACAAACAGCGCGGGTTGAATACGCGGACGAGCGAGCAATTCTTCGAGCCATTGCGGTGGTCGATCACCTAGCAATCCGTGAACATGATCGTCCTCGGTGAGCACGGGCGACGAGAAAATGGGACGAGCTTCAGGCGAATATCCGCCGTACATTCGAAGGACGACGATATCGTTGTCCACATCGAAGTATTTGGGCAACGTTGGTTCCATTTTCCAAACGGTCGACCCTGCAGCCCGTTTGATGATCCGCGGTTTCGTATTGTTCCCCGACAGGGACGCTTGAATCGCATAAATCGTTTTCTGGGGCTGTTGCTGGGCGATGGCTCGTTCGAAGTACGGACGCCACAAGAGCGTTACATGAACCCCAGGCGGCACGAGCGCTCCGAGCGCATGAATGAATGAAGGTGGCTCATCATGCAATGAATCGGCAATGGATTGCTGAAATAACGAATGCAGCACTTCCTCGCCAAAACGCATCACACAACGCTGGGTCATTGCGCCAAGAACCATGCCCGGATCGACGATGTCGTTGTTTTCCTTCAAAAACTTGAGCAGTTCGTCGCGTAATGCCGCACGATCTTCATCGACGTTTCCCAGCACAATGGTATACGGAGGATGATCCAACAACGTTTGAAGCGCCGGAGCGACAACGCGTCCCTTGCGTTGATGATGTGGTTTGACCAGTTTGCGACGCGAAAAATCGAATAACACCGAATCCGCTCCACGCAAAAACAAGACGGGCGAAAATGCTTCCGCGCTTTGCGTGATGAGCGTTCTTCGGGCTGCCGCCATGCTCGTACCGATATCACCCACAGCCGTCAACGATCGGTATATTTCGGACGAACAGGTTCGTGCAACATCGGCTCTTACCGGCCAAAGATGCGCAATGACAGCGTCAGCTCCGGCCAAGGCCAGTTCTTCCGCCGCACTGCTGAACATACCAGCTTTTGCGCCTTCGCACGCTTCCAGAACCACAAGGCGTAATTCTTCCAAAAAATGCGGCGATAATTCGCGCGCCAACGCTTCGGTCGTCAACCACACTTCCTCGCCTTCGTCGTCATCCGCAAGTCGCAACGATGGACGGCCTTTCGCATCCACACT
>JBGAOI010000324.1:0-7989 GCA_044221885.1 Polyangium sp. (in: bacteria) | reverse complement strand
GACAACATTCGCGCGCGTTCGATTGCGGCTTCTTGTTCGAGCGGCATCGCGCCCAGAGCAGCCACCAACCATCCGGGGTTTTTCTGCGTCGCTTTGGACAATGCGTCGATCCGAGCGCGATCGTGAACCGCGTATGTCGCACACAATAGCTGAAATGCTGGATCGCTCAATGGCTCGAGGGGCATAACCGTCGCTCCTTGGGGGGCACTTCGCGCGGTCACCACGAATTCAATCGACGTTTTCGTCGGTAGAGTGCGACATCGATACGCATCGAGCGCGGCATGAAAGTCCTCGGGAGCGCGGTGCGCATCGTCGACAATGACAATGGGGTTCGCCTTCGGACTGGCAGAAAATGTGAATGGAGCGTTGTTGTTGACCCGCAGGAACGCGATCAATCGGCCGAGGATTCCTGTTTCAAGTGGAAATTGCAAAAGTCGCACCTCGCGGCCTTCGAGAAGCCACTGCGTATGCAATTCGCGAACGAGATGCGTTTTTCCTGCCTCTGCGGGTCCAACAATCCAATGTACTCCAGCAGGTTTGGCGTGGCGTAACCTATTCAACTCGTGATCACGTCCGATGGGACTTGGTGGTCGCCCCCATGTTGCGCCGGTGACGCCAAGACTTTGCAACACAGCGCGGGCGTCGCTCGGACGATCCCGGGGGTGTTCCGCAAGCATTTTTTCGAGCACGGCAGCTACGGCACGCGGTAGCCACGAAGCTTCGTCGAATACAGAACGACGCAATCGCTTGTCTGGAGCAGCGTTCGTGATCAATGCGAGTAGGGTTGCTCCAAGGCCGTACAAATCCGAGGCAACGGAATGCGCAGCGCCGGCGCGAACTTCTGGAGCTGCAAATGCGGGCGTAAATGCGCCAGGCATTGTTTGCGTATTCGCAACTGCGGCGCCCAAATCAAGCAATGTGGGGCAGGGCGTGAGGTTCGCATGCGCAATACGCACGTGTGCCGGTTTGAGGTCGCCATGGAGAAACCCGGCATCGTGCAATTGCGCCAAGACGGAAGCCATGGATGCTAAAATGTGCACAAGCCTTGCCGTTTTGGCCGCAATGGGGACTTCGCCGAGCCATGTTCGAGCGTCTGGGCCGTCCACGAACGATTCAATCAGGAATGGAAGGTTCGTTTTTTGGCACCGAGAAAAATCGTAGGCTCGGACAAGTCCCGGAATACGCATGCGCGACAAGAGGGCAAATTCACCTTCGAGTGTCGAAGCACGAGCTGTTACGCCTTGCCAAACCTTAGCTACGAGCGGCTCTGTCGGATTTTCGCGATCGATGACGCGTATGACGACGCCTTGAGCACCACGTCCGAGCTCTTCTGCTGGCTCGTATCGTGGATGCATGAACGCAGGGCCGCTCGATGGTTTCATTTCTTCAGCTATTCACCAATGCCCGAGCGGGTTTCGGCTGTGGCGATTTGGGCAAGGAAAGCGTCCGCATACGCCGGATTCTCCAAAATGGCGAGGGCTCGGCGCAACCGGGGTTCAGCAAAGCGTCCAAGATTCTGGAAATGTGCCTCCGCTTCTGCGGCTGTCGCCGGGTCCTCTAGCATTTGAACATGATTGACGTCCAGCGCCTCGTCCGCTGGCGGGATGACCTCCACGCGAATCATCATCACGCGCACAACCGAATCAGGCGCTGGCGTAATGGTGAGGGGAATCGACGCATCGGTCCATGATTGCGGAATGAGGTAGAAGACACGAATGCCTGGCGTGCCAAACCATTGCCGTTTCCAAGTATTGACCATGGCGATCGCTTCGTCATGATAGAGACCGGTCTCATCGAGCGCAGACGTTACCGCATCGGCCAATTCGTTCGTGAACGTTGGCAATTCCGCGGCGTTTTCAAGCGACGGTATGGGAAGGGTCAACGTCGCATTGGCGCCAAGGGCTTGGTTTTGCTGGACGAACGCTCCCTTGCCGTCACCCACGCGTACCACGAACGCTTGGCCAATGGCTTCGGGATATGAGTTTTCGAGCGAAATGTTCGCACCGTCGGCGGTTGCGACGTGCATCGGCAATTCGAAGTTTCCGAGACCCCGGTAAAACAAGAACTTTTCATCTTGTGGCTGCAAGAGGGCACCGGGGTTGTTCGCAATGCGTACCGCATTGGAATCGACATCGCGTGCGTAACTCCACGTGTACGTATCGAGCGACGCTTCGGGCAAGTTGGCGTTGTTATCGTTTCGAGCCAAAATGTCGATTGCGCCCCAGTCGAGCACGCCGTTGCCGATTGTCCCGTATTTGGTCGCGCATGCCGGTGTCGAAAACGGAAATGCTAGATTAAAAACGGGATCCGAATGCACGTCGACGCCGATGACGCTGTAGGGACTCGCAATGGGCGGCCAAAAGCTCAGCGATGCCGGATACCATTGCGTAAATACGCCTTGAGGGAATCCAACGGCAACATTTACCGTTCGCGGCACATCGGAATAGAAGTACGTGACCGGTGTCTCCATCTTGACGGCAACCGATGTCGAACCGTCCAGCATTCCGGCCTTCATGCGATCGTAGACGAAACCGGGGAGATCTTCCTCTTCGTGGTGCAAACCGCGCTGAACCGAACCATCCGAACCGACGACGATCGTGTCTGTTCCCCATTCATGCACGACAAACCCAGTTCCGGCGTAGTGTGCACCAGGGGCCGGTGGAGGTGGGGGTTTGACCGGATCAACCTTCGGGCCTCCACCGCCCGTGACGGTTGCGCCGTTGCAGTTCCACATACCGACCAACAACAAGGTCGCACACAACCAGGACCGCTTGCTTCCAGTTACCATCGATGCCTCCATGGTGACACGGTGAGCAAGTGCCGGGCCATCACAAATTCGTCCAAATTTGCAGGTATATCGCTGACGGTGATGCTTCCAGGTTACCAGTTGAGTGGTAATCGGTTACCAGCTTTGGTAACTGAGTTACCGTGTCTCGACGTGCTTGCTGCCAGAGCATGTTTTTCGTTCGACAGAACGACATCGTATCGAAATTGATTTGTAGACAAAGGAAATGAACGCAGCGGTTCAAGGGGCATCGGTGGGGACATCGGCGCTGATCGTTCCCGTGAGACCATCGCGTGTTTGTCCAGGATGTGTGGGCGACGGTCTGGTCTTGTCGGCGAGTTCGTCGAGACCAGCCAACGCAAATACGGCTGACAACAATCCTGCTCCACGCGTGAACGCCCGATCGTTGGCGTCCATGGTCAAACGTTTTGCACGCAAAGTAACTTCAGCCTCACGCGCCTCGCGTGCGACCGCGCTCAGAGCTTTCTCGAGCGTCGGTAGTTCGGCGGCGATCTCTTCGGCAAATGCTTCTCGGTCCAGCGACAAACCCCGACGCCGTGGTGGCGGAAGCTTCACGGATTCATCGCGCAGATGCGTGAGCACGGTACGTGCAAACGAGGCGAGGAGAGCGGGATCGTTCGGGACGTTGTCGATGAGCTGCAGGCGCGGAAGTCCGGCTGTTCCGTACGTTGTTTCAACGGCCGTGCGTAGATCCGTCAGCATGCGACGTAAGTTCTCAGCAGCTTCGTCGCGTTGTTGGCGTGGTTCGTTGTCGTCGGCAAGTTCCACTTCGTGCGCCGCGTCGGCTCGTACGAGCGCTTCGTTTTCCGAAGCGATCATGCGACCCACAAGACGCAACAACAACTGCAAATCCGGGACTTGTTCGCCGGGTTTGGCATAACGTACCAGGGTCTCTTTCACTCGTGCCGCAGCATCCGCGGAATAGGTATACGCAGCACTGGCGACGGTCCGCGCAGCTCGTTGACGATCGACGACAGCTTTGGATGCCATGCGGAAAGCTCCTGTTCGTCAGCCCATATCACGTCGCGCGCGCGGCTGTTGTGACTTAGGTGGTTCCGCTGCTGCGAATGTGCCTTGTTCATCCGACGCTTGACGCTCGCCGAAGGTTCTGCCTTTGGGAGTGCCGAGATGTCTTCGGGACCTGGTGCGCGTACGCCTTCTTCTCCGCCGAAACCGACACGTCGTCGTGCGTCGCGTGCGGATGCGGGCCACCGTCGAACACGCCGTCCGGGGTGGGTCCGAGCGCTGCTATTTGCGCTTGCTGGATGTGGCGGAGCGGTGTTCTGCGGATTGATGGGCATCGTGTTTGGTTTTGGCTGTTGGGATGGTCCTTCGCGCAGTTCGCCTGGAAAAACTTGCTGTCGTTTCCAAGGACGTTTTTCTACGAACGAGCACGGACAGTAACTTTCTCGCCGAATTGGGGATTACGAAAACCAATGGTGGCACTGCGGAAAGCGTCGAAGGATATTTGTTTCCGGCTACGTACGAGCTGCCTGTGGACAGCGATGGGCGTGATGTCGTGCGGCGACTGGTCGCAGAAGCCGACCGACGATATTCGAGTATTGCGAAACAGCACCCCGAGGGGGTGGAACGGCTCCGAACGCAATTGGGATTTGGACGGCGAGAAATCATTACGCTGGCATCGATTGTCGAAAAAGAAGCTGCGGTTGCGGACGAAAGGCCACTCATTGCCAGCGTGTTTTTGAATCGGCTGGAAGATCCCAACTTCAAGCCCAAACGATTGCAATCGGATCCGACGGCCATGTACGGGTGTTATGCTGAGCCAGACGTCGTGCCTGCTTGCGCGGGTTTTGCGGGAAAAGCTTCTCCGGCGATCAATCGCGATCCGCACAATCGCTACAGCACGTACGTAAATGATGGTTTGCCTCCGGGACCCATTGGAAATCCAGGCGAATCATCAATTGCCGCGGTTCTCGCTCCGTCGACGACCAAGTATCTCTTTTTCGTAGCAAAAGGAGGCGGCCGTCACACCTTCAGTGAGACGCTCGAACAGCATAATGAAGCCGTGAAAAAATTGAGAGCAATGCAAACGAATCCGGAATGACGATGAACCAACGAGAGATGAAGGTAATGGTTTTACGAGGTAGCGCAATTGGGGCGATAACCTTGGGATTGATCGCCTGTTCGGGGGCATCGGCTCCTGATGGTTCTGCCGCGGCAACGAATGCGACGGCTACGGCTTCGACGGTATCGGCAACGCAATCGCCAACCGCCGCGCCCGTTGTCGCGCCTTCGGCAATGCCGTCGGCTGTTGGGCCAGCGCCGGCAGCGTCGGCTTCCGCCGCGACTGAAGCTCCTTCGGCCCCAAGCGCTTCCGCCGCAGCACCGCCTGTAGAGGAAGCTCCGCTGCCCAAGGTCAAAGTGAAAAACATTGGGATGCATATTGGCGGCGGGCCCAATGACGATGTGACCAAAGAACCCATCAAACGTTCGGTTGAACCGCATTTCGACGCGTTTCGGCGGTGTTTTGCCAAAGTCGACGATCAGAAGAAAGGTGGCGATTTTGGAGTGGATGTGCTGATTGAAGCGGCCGGAGGAAAAGCCAAAATTACCCATCCACGCACGGCATTAAAAGGCGAAGGATTCGAAGAATGCATGATGACCGTATTCAATGCGATTGAATTCCTCAAACCCAAGGGCAGCAAGAAAACCATGGTGAGTTATTCCTTGCGTTTTACGCCCTAGCAGCCCGTTGATTTATCTGCTCACGCCCGAAATCGTCGGTCGACATCGCTCCAAATACCCGTGTATTCCTCGCTCCGTCGCCCTAGCTTTCGGGCGCTCGCGACGATAATTCAACGGACTGCTCGCTATGCGTTGATTTATCTGCTCACGCCCGAAATCGTCGGTCGACATCACGCTTCAATCGTCTGGCAATTTTGCAAGTCTGGCGAGCCATCGATTCGCCTCATTTGCCTGCCTGCTCCGCTTTTTCAACGGCATCTCGACGAAGTTTTTGCAAACGCGACCACGCTGTGCTGCGGGCCAAACCGTGACGTGCTGCAATTGCGGTCAATGAATCGCCGTCAACGAAATACTCGAAAAGCATTTCTTGATCTTCGTTTAACCATTCGGAGGATGCGGCCAACAAAAACCGGCGCGTATCCAATACGTCATCAATGTCGAAATCTCTGCACTCCATGACTTCGAGCGACTCGTCCCCGAGCCAGTGACGACGACCTCTTGTCTGCCGCCGCAGATTCATCGCCAATCTCCATGCAATTCCGTCGAGCCACGCGCGTTGCCGCCCTCGGCCCTGCGGCATCCGCGCTCGCTTACGCTGAGCTACGACAAACGTGTGTTGCACCAAGTCATCCACGTCCTCTGGAGAAAAACCCATCCGCAACAAGCGCGTGCGCAAGTGTGGAAGGTGGAATACCCAAAAGTCTCCGTCGACAACTCCAAAGCAACCCAGCGAAGGTCCTGACGTGCCAATCATCCCCCGGTCTTTGGCGAGCAGGAAAAAATCTTAGTCTTTTTTTCAAAAAATTCGGTAATGGGGCCAGCAGTATGCGTCCCATAAGTCTGTAGAGAACATCGGCTATGTTGTGTGAATCGCAAGAACGTGTAGAATTCGCAGAATGAACGCCCGAACGAACGCGAGCCCCATTTCAATCGACGCGGTTTTTCTGGGAAATCGAGTCGCCCTGCGAGCTCCCAAACTTTCGGATGCTCCGCACATCATCGAGATGCAACGAACATCACGCGATTTTCTTGCTCCTTGGGTTCCCGCCAGGGCCGACAATGAACTCGACATGGCCATTGTTCGCAAGCAGATCTCGGAGCAACGGCGACAATTCAAAGCCGATCGGGATTACAAATTCGTATTCACACTGGGGCAAACTGGACCCGTGATTGGTCGAGTGTCGTTGTCCCAAGTGTTTCGCGGAATATTTCAGAATTCATATTTGGGTTATTCGGTCGATGTACGTTACACCCGTCGAGGATTGACATCAGAAGCCGTCCGTTTGGCGCTCGATGTGGCCTTTGGACCGCTTGGATTGCACCGCGTGCAAGCGGCGATCATGCCCCACAACGAAGCCAGCCTGGCACTCATTCGTGGCCTCGGGTTGAGATGGGAAGGCAAAGCCGAACGATATCTAAAAATTGCCGGCGTTTGGCAAGACCATCTCCTGTTTGCCGCCACGACGGAGGAATGGCCAATACCGCGTTCAACGCTCGTCAATACGTGAGCGATTTTAACGCTTGGGTTTCTTCTGTCGCGCTTTTGAATGGGGTTTCGGCGCAACAGGTTTGCTCGCGGGATCCTGCAACGCTTCCTTGGCCATGGCGACGGCGCCCCGTACGCCAATCAAGGGATCCGTTACCAAGACGACGGGGATCTGCTGCATCATTTTGCTGAATCGACCTTTGGAGCAGAACCCTTCCAAAAATTCTTCACGTTTGGCCGATACGATATGGCGGGCGATATTGCCGGCAACGAAGACGCCGCCACGGGTCAAACCCTTCAAGGCCAAGTTTCCTGCTTCGGCACCGTAAATTTTCGCAAACAGGTCCACTGCTTTTTTGGCGGGTTCGTACACGCCTGACAAACCAAGCTCGGCAATGGCCGCATTGCGGTCACCTTCTGCGAGTCTTTTTGAGACGGGCTTGGGTTCGCGATTTGTTTTGGTCGCAAAGAAGTCGTACAACGCACCGAGACCATCGCCAGAAAGCACCCGCTCGTAACTCACGTGCTCGGGAAATCGACGGGACAGGAATTGCAATAATTCTGCTTCCACTGGCGAACGCGGCGCAAAATCCGTGTGTCCGCCTTCGGTGGGCACAATCAAATGCTTGTCGCCATTCCAAAAGAGGAAAGCTTCTCCCAATCCGGTGCCCGCGGCAATGACCGCAAAATCCTGACCGGCAAGCGATGCCATGCGACCTTGAAGCGGTTCCACGATATCCGGCGACACGTGCAAACAGCCCTTGGCCGCCACCGCCAGATCATTCACCAGGACGATCTTCGGAATCGACAAACTCCGCGCAAGTCGCGACGCATCCATACGCCAGCGTAGGTTTGTCACGGATGCGACTTGGTTACGCACAGGACCTGCCACGCCAAGCACAGCCACCAACGGTGTCGCGTTGTTCGAGGTGCTCAGGAACTGCCGCACGATATCTTCGAATCGATCGTATTCACGGCTTGGAAGCACTGC
>JBGAOI010000323.1:0-8046 GCA_044221885.1 Polyangium sp. (in: bacteria) | reverse complement strand
CTTCGTTTTCGGCCACTTGAGCCGCGACGATTTTGACGGCAACACGCGCACCCGTAACGGTATCCGTCGCGGCGTAAACCGTGCCCATTCCCCCCGCACCCAGCTTTTCTTCGGTGCGGTATCGTCCTCCGATGAGTTCCATGCGTGGTGCAGTGATCGACGCTAGGTGATTTGACGTGGAATTGCAACATGCACGTCGACACGAACGACCTTGGTGGAGATGATTGTACGGACAAACTCACGTGGGTTGACAATGGGTGATCTCTGGCAACCAGACAAAGCGCGTCCACGTTCGTGCACCCAAGGGTGGACAACCTGATACCGCTCGAGCCTGGCTCGTGGTATGCCGCGACGATGCTGCTCACCCGCGCTGAAGCTACGTCCTATCGTGAAACGTCACTCCATGCCGACGTCATGCAGTTCATTCGCTCGCTCGAGGGGCGAAAAGACCCTCGATTGGCAGTCCAAACCTTTGGTGTATCCCCGCAAGGGCGCGAATTGCCGCTCTTGATTTTATCCAAGGACGGCGTGCGTTCGGCTGAAGATGCGCGAAAAACCCAGCGACCCGTGGTGCTCTTGATGGATGGAATTCATCCTGGGGAAGTCGAAGGGAAAGAAGCGACGTTGGCGCTCGTGCGGGACATGCTCGACGGTAAGCAGGAAGATTTTCTCGATGCCATTACGTTGGTCATTGTTCCGCTCTTTAATCCGGACGGCAATGACGCGCTGGATCCCGCCAACCGGCGTCTTGATCTGAAAAAATTGTCCGGACAAATTGGCCCAGTGGTTGGAACGCGTACCCAGAGTCAAGGAATCAACCTCAACCGTGATTACATGCGTCAACGAGCACCTGAGATGCAGCTCCTTCAAGATGGCGTGTGTATTCCGTTTGCGCCCGATTTGACGATTGACAATCACGCGACAAACGGTTCGGTGCATCGATTTCAAATGACGGTGGATGTTCCGCACACGGTGGAATCGGGTCGTCACGAGCCGATCACATTGGCGCGGCAATCGATGGTGCCGGAAGTGATCGCCGCGGTGCGAGCTCGAGGATTCGAAAGTGGTTGGTATGGCAATTTCGTCGAAGACGAACGAATTCTCGACGCAGACGGGGAAGTTGATCCGCAGGGTCACGTGGGTCTTGGATGGATGACGTATCCGCATCATCCGCGATTTGGATCGAATTATCGAGGTTTGACCGGGCGAATGGATATTTTGCTCGAATGTTACAGTTATTTGCCATTCGAGGAGCGAGTCCGAACGGCGAGGGCATGGCAAATCGAGTTATTGGCATGGTCGGCCAAAAACGCGGATCGAATCAAGCACGTGGTCGAATCGAGTAAAACTCCGCCAAACCGAATTGCCGTGCGTTACGCCCTAGAAGCTTTCGACAAACCCGTGACGATTTTGACGCGTTCGCCGCGAACCCTCGAAGGAGCGCCATCGAGTTGTTCGATTCCGTATTTTGGTCGTTTTCGAGGCACAATCATGGTTGACCGGCCGAAAGCATACCTTGTGCCCGGATCTGTTGCAGCGCACTTGAAAAACCATGGTTTAGAAGTCGAACCTGCGGATGGGTCCTACGACGTCGAAGTCGCGACCATTGAATCGTTGGGAACGGAGAATGGTCGAGCGATTCTCGAAGCGGCAAAGGTTGGAGATATCAGCGTGCGATGGAAGCGGGAGAAACGTCCCGCGCCTGCCGGGCACTATAAGGTCAGTACGGACCAACCCCTTGGCGCAATTGCGGTGTATTTGTGTGAGCCGGAAAGCGATGATGGCGTCTACGAAAATGAATTGCTTTCGGTGCCTCGAGTGGGGGACGAGCATACAATCGTGCGCGTACATTGACGCCAAGAACTTGACGCGAATAAGCATTATTTTGACCTTGAAATTCCGTGCTTTACGATGCGTTCGTGCTAGTGTGATGAGGTGAGCGAACCACACGCACCTGAAGGATATGCGTTGGAGCACGTGCTTGGACGAGGCAGCATGGGGTTGGTCTATGCTGCGCACCACGTACGGACGGGACAACCCGTGGCCATCAAATGGCTCATGACCACGCCACCGGAGCGGCAATTCTCGGCGTTGCAACGTTTCGAACGTGAAGCTTCGTTGGCGAGCAACATCGAATCGAATCATATCGTGCGCGTGGTTGATGTAGGTCGGGATCGTCAGGGTTTGTCCTTCATCGTGATGGAACGGTTCGAGGGCGAAGATCTACAAACAATGCTAGATCGCGAAGGCGCTTTGGCTCCGGAATTGGCTTTACGTATTGCGGCCCAAACGTGTCTTGGACTTGACGATGCGCATCGCGCCGGCGCTATCCATCGAGATATCAAACCGTCCAACCTGTTCCTGGCTCGTCTCGATAACACGACCGTCGTCAAAATTTTGGATTTTGGTATCGCAAAGATTCAGGCTGGACATCCGGATTCGGCAAATTCTGCCCGTGAATATCGAACAACACAGGGACGAATCATGGGTTCACCGTTTTTCTTGTCGCCCGAACAGCTCTTGGGAAAACCAGATATCGACCAACAAGCCGATGTTTTTTCATTGGGCATCACGTTGCATACAATGCTGGTTGGGTCTGTGCCTTTTCCTGACGTCAAACATTTTGTGCAGTTTCTCCTCCATACCGCGACAAACCAGTACAAACCCGTTCTTGAACAAGCCCCATGGCTTTGTCCCCGCGTTGCGGCGATCGTGGAACGATCTACGCAAATCGAGCGCGAGCTGCGTTATCCATCGGCACACGCGATGTACGATGCCATCGCCGAAGTCTTGGGCGGAGATGCGACGTTGCACCAGTCCGAATTTACCCGAGCAAAGTGGGCCGATGCGCGCGCTTGACGTCCATATTTGAGCGAAGCCCTTGCGAACCTACTTCGAAGATGTTAGAAGTAGTGGTGTGAGTTCAAAACTCGAGCGTCATGCAGAACAGTTGAGCGCGTTGGGTCATCCCTTGCGTTTGCAGATTTTGCGGTTTGTCGTGCAAGGGGACCCTCAGGGTACGGCAGCGGGTGACATTCAGGCACACGTTGATTTGCCAGCATCGACGCTGAGTCATCATTTGAAGCGGCTGGTTGATGCGGGACTCTTTACCACGCACAACGAGGGCACGTTTCACTTGTACGCGGCCGATTACGCGGCTCTGCGGGCCCTGACGGATTACGTCTGGGAAGATTGTTGCAAACGCGGGCCGGACAAGAAACCCGGGAAGTGTTGCTAATTCTGATCAAACGGCATTCGGCCTTTTTTTTAGGATTCATGGTTCGACTTGTTTGGAAGAAGTAACAAGGAGAAACCAACGATGAACATTCTCAAGCCCCACGTTTCGTTGAACGTGAGCAATATCGAAGCATCGGTCGCGTTTTATGAAAAAACATTTGGTGTACGAGCGACGAAACGTCGTCCAGGGTATGCGAAATTCGATCTACAGGCCCCTGCGCTGAATCTGACGATGCAGGAGGCACCGCGCACGGGTGTCAACGCGAGTCATTTTGGAGTGCAAGTGGCGAGTACCGACGATGTGATGGAAGCGAAGGATCGATTCGAATCGTTGGGACTCAAAACGTTTACCGAGGAAGACACGGCGTGTTGTTATGCCGTGCAGGACAAGGTGTGGGTCGAGGATCCCGACGGCAATTCATGGGAGGTGTTCGTCGTCAAAGCTGACGCGCAGGTGATGCGCGAGGATGCGAGCAATTGTTGTGCGCCGCTGACTGAGATCTCCAAGAAGCCTGTAGCCAAAACGTCAACGTGTTGTTCTCCGAGTTCGAGCGATGCAGGTTGATTTGAAGCGACGAGCCGTTGCGGAAGGCATTGGGACCGCATTACTTCTAGCAACGGTGGTAGGTTCGGGGATCATGGGCGAGCGGCTTTCGGGCGGCAATGTCGCCATTGCGCTGCTCGCCAATACTCTAGCGACCGCGAGTGCGCTCGTGACGTTGATTTTGACGTTCGGGCCCATTTCCGGAGCGCATTTCAATCCTGTCGTCACCATTGCGGACGCTTCACAGAATGGTTTGTCTTGGCGAGACACGCCCGTATACATCTTAGCGCAAGTCATGGGAGCCATTGTTGGTGTGGGGATTGCCGACGTGATGTTTGGCGAGCCAACCTTTGCGGCATCGCAACATGCTCGGAACGGGTCGGCACAATTTGTAAGCGAAGTGGTCGCAACATTTGGGCTTCTCGCGGTGATTTGGGGCTGTGCGCGGCGACGACCAACAGCGATACCATTTGCCGTTGGCGCGTACATCGCGGCCGCATATTGGTTTACCGCGTCGACATCCTTTGCCAATCCCGCCGTTACGCTTGCCCGCACGATGACGAATACGTTTGCCGGTATTCGCCCCACGGACGCTCCAGCATTCATAGGCGCACAAATCCTCGGTGGTGGCTTGGCAACGTGGCTCTTTGGGTGGCTCGTGCCCGTGAAAAGCACCCAGAACGACTCGACGGAAAACTCGGCTGTTCGCTAGTTTGCCCACTAGTTTGCCCATGACCTGGTCCTCATGTTATCGAGCCATCTGGCCATGAAGCACCACCTCGCCCAAGCCAACGTCGCATACGCTTTGTTCGGCATCGAAGACCCGCGCATGGCTAGTTTCCTTGCCCGGATCGACGAAATGAACGCGCTTGCGGATCAGAGTCCGGGGTTTGTCTGGAGATATCTCACGGATTCCAGGGATCTGGCGCAACGTGAATTCCATGATCCACAAGTACTTTTCAATATGTCCGTTTGGGAATCAATAGAGGATCTTCATCGGTACACGTATCGAACGGTGCATGCCGAGATCTATGCAGCGCGCAAGCGATGGTTTGCCGAGGAAATGGCGGTTGTGGGAGGTCACGCTTTGGCGCTTTGGTGGATTCCAGTAGGTTCGTTGCCTACGGTCGCGGATGCTAAGCGCAAATTGGCGTTGATTACCGAGCATGGGCCGACTCCGGAAGCGTTCTTGTTCAAGCAGCGTTTTCCGCCGCCTGGCAACGAATGATTTATGACGCTTGACGGGATGACCCAACGTAGGTAAGTGGATTCATCATGCCATCACGCGCGCTTGCTAAATGGGTTTCGCTTGGTATCGGGGCCTTGGGCGTTTTGCGCGTGATGCTCGTGTGGGATCAGCTTCCGGAGCGAATGGCGTCACATTATGGAGCGTCAGGACAACCGGATGGTTTCATGCCTCGAGATTCGTTTTTCATTTTTTACTTTGGGTTATTTTCGGTCATCATTGCGCTTTTCTTGGCGATGCCTGGCGTCATATCGAAGATTCCACGAGAACTCGTCAACATTCCGCATCGTGAATATTGGCTGACGGACGAACGTTGGCCAGAAGCTATGGAGCGAATGGGGCGCTGGATGGCGTGGTTTGGCGTGGCCATGGCGTTGCTTGCAGCAACAACGTTGCACCTCGTCTTACGCTCCAACGTTCTGCGCCAGCCCCTCGACAATGCCGCCATGCTTTTCGTAATCGGCGGATTTTTTGCATTTACGATGTATTGGCTGGTGGCACTGTATCGAGCGTTTCGGCCGCCAGGCTGAACATTTGGGGCTTCGAGCCGCCTTCGGTGCCCCAAACGCCAACCTAGGGTTTTACTTCCAATAGAGATTGACGCGTCCCATGACCGTACGTGGCCATCCGGGGGTGAAGTGAATTCCCGTTCTCGGTGCTGTTTCGTACGCCAAACGTGATTCCGTCGCAAATTGCACCTCGCGCCATTTGGCTCCGAGGACATTTTGCACATCGACGCCCAATTCAACGTTTTTCCAGCGTACACCAGCGTTGGCATCCACGATGGTAAAACCGTCGGCCAACAAGGATTCGTCTTCGGTTGCGGGACGAGCACCGATTGATTTGATTCGCATGGCCGCAGAAGGCGTCCAGACTCCAAAGGTGGGACGTGCAGCGATGCCAGCGCTGAACGTGCGTGTTGGCGCCAGTGGAACGGCATCATTTGTCCCTCGGAAACGAGCGCGCGTCAGGGTAAGATCTGCATCGGCAAAAAGCCAATTCCCAATGCGATATCGAGCGCTCAATTCAAGTCCTACGCGACGGGATGGTCCAGATACTTCCGTCGTTCCCTCATCGCCGACCCAGACAATCTCGGATGCGAGATCAAGCAGAAAACCTGTCGCCAAGAAATTCAAATTCTCCTTTGGTTTCAAGCGAAAGCCAGCTTCGTATCCATTTGCTGGCGTCATGAGGGTTGCGACGTCCCGGCTACGTACGACACCGCGCGCATCGTTGGAATGAAAGGCCCGCCCGTAGGAAGCAAAAAGATCGAGCTGCCGGAGAGGGGCCAACGCGGCCAAGAATTTCGGAAAGAATCGCGTATCGCCTTGATTTCCGCTCGTGGCACCCTCCGACAACGATTCGAGGCGATCTTCGACTTGGACGTCGATACGTTGGATACGTGCTCCTACGACAAACCTGAGCCATGACTTCAAACGTGCGTCTTCTTCAATATATACGCCGACCTGGCTTTCGCCTACGTGCGCATTGACGCGCGCATCCAAGCGTTCGCGGGCCATCGAGTGGTAAAGTCCATTGTCGATGCCATCGATTCTGATTTGCGCTCCAACCGAAGTTGTGAAGCGGGCGCCGCGGTAATCGAGTTGTCTGCGTAATCGGGCATCTATTCCACCAAACGTTCGATTGTCGGTTTGTTCGATTTGGTCGCCCCGAAGAGAATCGTCCCGGAAAAACGTAAAGTTCGAGTACAATCCAAATTGATACCGAACGATGTATGCCATCACGTCGAGGTCCGAACCTTCCCAAGCGGTCGAAAACCTGAGCTGACCGGAATGGCGCTGCGTGGCTCCACCTTCGGTCGGGTCAACCGCGCCAAACCTATTCAAGCACGGTCGACCGAATTGATCTGGCGTCGGAATTCCAGTTTCACCTTCGCCACACACGGCGCGCGCGGGAATTTGCCCGGATGCATTCCACGTCGAACCATAGGACATCCAGGTAAAGGAGACTTTGGATCGGTGACTCAAATCATGGGTCGCGCGAAGAAAGAGATTCATGCGTTGCAGCTTTTGCGATGAAAGGAATGGCCCGTCGTCTTGATGATATTCGGCTGCGACGACGGCGCGCCAATGATCACCCAAATCGGGTGACTCCATAACAAGGCCGCGAAAAATTCCGAATTGACCTGCTTGAAGCTGAGCAAAACTTTCGTCGAGTTTTTCTGCAAGCTGCAATTTGACTGCACCAGCGGTCGCGAAGTCTCCCAAGGGCGCGTAATGCGTTCCCTTGTAACCATCCAATGCAACCACGAGTTCGGGAATGAGGAAATGAACATCGGTATAACCTTGCCCGTGGCCATGGCTGACATTGTTTACAGGAATGCCGTCGACGAAAAAGGCTATATCTGTTCCATGATCCGCGTCGAAACCGCGCAAGAAGTATTGATTCGCTTTTCCACCACCTGCATGCTGCACCGCAAACAATCCCGGGACCGCTTCCAAAATATCCGCCGGACGAATACGAGGCCTCAGGGCGAGCTCACGACGTCCCACGACCGTTCGTGAAGCCGCTTCGCCACCGGGTTTTTCCGACCGTACCGTTACTTCGAGTGGTGATTCACCGACCTCCACCACCTCATTCGAAGAATCGGTGGCGTCCGCAGCAACGGTTTTTGGTTTGTCGTGCACACCCTCCGGCGCCTCTTTGGACCGCGGCTCGTGCGCTCGCACATCAAAACACAGAAACACGTTCGCGCATCCAACACCGAGGAGTGTCCACTTGTTCATCGAGCAGGCGTAGCACAATTTGACATGCACGTGCTACCATCTTGACTCGAGAGTAATCCAGAGTGCCTACCAAGCTTGATTTCGGTGTGGTTGATTCATCCAAACGACGTGGTCGATGGTTGGCATCGGAATTCTGGACCATGGAGGTCTGACGTTGAATCAATCCCAATCGCCTGATTGGGGGCGCTTGTATTCGGCTCCTGGAGTCGATATTTCTTCGACGAAAACCTTATGAATTGACCAGACCGTGCCACTCGAATCTTCCTTGGCAT
>JBGAOI010000322.1:0-8048 GCA_044221885.1 Polyangium sp. (in: bacteria) | reverse complement strand
GGGCACCTCGTAAGTGCATGCACCAAGCGAAATCGTCGACGAACCGATAGCGATGCAAACAGTCGACGCAATAAAAGAAGCGAGTCGCATTTGGCAAGAATTTCGCGAGTTTTCAGGAACGTCAAGAACAATGTGCTAGACTTTGCCCGTGGCCACTGTTGTCCGTGGGGCTGGCCCCTTGGCGTCATTTTTTGCGCACATTGTAATGTGAGTATTGAATATCACGGAATGCGAACACCATTACCGAGATGATTCGTCAATATCTTGTCGTGCGTCTTGTCATGTGGGCATCGTTCTGCTTGTATGGGGCATGAACACTCATTGATTCGTCGTTGCAACGAACCAGAGCTCCCGGCACGAAACCATGGATTCGCTTACGGATGAACGGCTGATGCTTGAAAATGAAGCGCTGCGTCGTCGCGTCGCTGCGTTGGAGGCAGAGCGGGATCTGGCGGAGCGGCGACAGGACGAAGCTCTACAGCGGATAACGAAACTTGAAAGGGTTTTGCGCGAGATACCAATTCTTGTCGATATTTTTGATGTTGGGACAGCGCGTAGCGTTTTCAAAAACCGCGGACTTGACGAATTGCTCGGGTATGCCCCTGGAGCACTCGAAGCAATGGGGCCGCAACCTATGTTGTACAAGACGATCCATGCCGACGATCTCCCACGCGTTTTGAAGTATCTCGAACGCATCCGCAATGAGGGGATCGAAGTGAACAGTGAGTTTGTCGAGTATCGTGTCAATCGCGGCGACGGTGCTCCGGGGTGGTTTCGTTCGCAATTGCAACCATTTCAACGTCACCCGAATGGGGGCCTAGCCACGACGCTCATGGTGACGCATGACGTTACCGAAACGAAGCTCGCGGAAAATGCATTACGGGCATTAAATGAAGAACTGGATGAACTCGTTGTAGAACGTACGGCAGAGCTGGAAGTGGCGAATGTCCGATTACAAGAAGAAGTTGCGTCGCGTACGCTCATCGCAATGCAAGCGGAGGAACGGGCTCGTTTGATTCGCGAATTGAGTTCTCCAGTGTTGCGAATATGGGACGGCATCATTGCTGTCCCGTTGATTGGGACGCTCGATTCGGAACGGGCGACGATGGTGCAGGAAGCTGTTTTGCAATCCGTAGCCACCAATGGGATTCGCAGCGCAATCCTTGATTTGACGGGCGTGGGCGCGATGGATGCAGAGACCGTGGAGCATTTGGGGAATTTGGTGGCCGCAGTGGCGCTTCTAGGAGCTCGAGTGATTGTGTCCGGTGTGGGTCCGCGGGTTGCGCGCGTGATGGTTGAAAATGGTCTGTCACTGCAATGTACGACGGTGAAGAATCTACGCGAAGCGTTGCGTTATTGCATCGCCCGGAAGGGCGACTGACGTCAAGCGGCGCAATTCATGGCTGCGTTTGTCGCCTCGAACCCCAATAAATCCCCCACTGTCCGGCATAATACGTGGCCATGATCAAGACCCCGGCATGGGGAATCGGCCAGACCCAGCGGTTGATGCCAATCAAAGAATCCGAGACGACGAAAAAGCATGCACCGGCCAAAAGGATGCGCGATGCACGATCCCGCACCTCCGCGAATGCTCGCGCCAGGGCTCGCCCAAGCATCGTCGAAATCACGCAAATATAAGTTGTGACGGGAATATGTAATGGTGTTGGTGCCCGACCCGAACCGACGAGAATCGAAATCATCGACACCGCCAAGGCCAGCGCCGGAAGGTACAACCATACCGTGCCGATGGTTTGTCGTGGTCGCCCCATTGCCGTGATATAAAAAAGGTGCGCGATCAAGAACGACGCCAAGCCAGCGACAAAGTTCGAATCGATCGCTACGTCTCCAAGAAACGACGCAACAAGACCGAATCCGATCCATAACGCAAGCCGATCCCGAGGTTCGAGAAAACGCGCCACCATCAGAGCAAGCAATGGGCACACTTTGATCAGTCGATACGCAAGCGATTTCGGAGCGATATCAACGAGCACGCATGTCAACAGTCCGCTGAGTGCATACACGCCGACAAGAACCTTTTCACGCTTTGAGGGATCCCATCGTTCCATGCCCATGACGTTATCACCAAGCCTGCCGGCGTGGGCTCGTGCAATGACAGCCGACAATTCCACCGTCACTTTGTAGCGGCTCCAGGCGCAACCTGAGCGTCAAAAATGCGCGACACATGCAGGCAGCCTCTAGCGCCGGGACACTGAACACGGGTAACATCCTTTCCTTACGTGAGCCTCGAAGAACGCATCGAGAATATGAGCTGGGCATCGGTCGGACTCGAGACGATGTTGGATCGTCATGGGCGCGATGTTGCCGTGGTTGTCGCCAAAATGGCGTACACGGTGTCCTTGCAGGGCAAACCCAAGCTCGCGCTTGCTCCGGTTCGTCGTGGCGAAATCGCGGATATCGGCGGCTCGATTCGATTCCCTGCGGACCTCGAAGCCGACGAAAAACCAGGCACCGATGTAGCGCTCGTGGGCACGGCATATCCGCCTGCGCGATCGGCAAAAGGTCGCGCGTATGCGTGGCTGTCCATGGGTCCGCTGCGTAAGGTCGTCGCGATCCACGGGCCGCGTTTTTTTACGAAGGACTGGCGAGGCAACGTTGTTCCTTCGGATCCCGGGCCTCTCGTCGAACCCGTACCTCTGCGTTACGACCTCGCGTTTGGCGGGACGGACCCAGCGTCGGGAACACACGAACCACGCAATCCGCTCGGCATGGGTTTTTCAAGCCAACCCGCGAAGCTCGTTGGGCAACCGGTTGCGCCGCTCGAACCCGCAACGGCGCAAGAAGGCGGCGGTGATTCGCATCCTTCGCATGGATGTTTCGCGCCGATTTCGGCGCACTGGGAACCAAGGCGATCGCGCATTGGAACGCACGATGCGGCGTGGGCGAAAAACCGAGCGCCCGTGCGTCCTCGGGATTTCGATCCGATGCACAATTGTTGGGCCACGCCGAACCTCTACAGCGCAACGCCTCTGTTGGGTGACGAGCAGATCGAGGTGGGTGGCGTTTTACCGGAAGGTGTTTGGAAGTTCAAACTACCTCGGTACGAAGTCAACTTTGGCAGTTCTGTCGAAGGCAAAATGTCGGCGCATCCGACGCACCTCGACAGCGTGCACATCGACGCGGACAAACGCGCCATCGAGCTCTGTTTTCGGGCGTCGATCCTTCTTCCACGCAAGTGGCAAATGCTCGAGCGCATCGTGGTGTTGGGCGTTGGAACGTTGCCTGAAGAAATCATTCGTGGTCCTGAGTTTTCCCAGGGGGTTAGCCCTGCCGAACCTTTCCGAGCGAGGAGTGTATGACCCATGAGTAACGTGAAACGAATCGAACTCCTCCTGAGCATCGGCGACGAAACGTTCGCTGCTGTATCTGCGCGTGTTGTCGAAGGGATGAGCGAGCTTGGAGGCGCGTGGGTCGAAGTGTCCGTCGGGACAGACCTCGACCTCGAAGCGCTTTTGGAAGAAGATGGCGTGCTCGTGATCAACCAAGGTGGTCTCGAGATTCGGCGATTCACGATGCGCCTTGCTTCGTGTCGTTTCATCGATGAAGAAAGCGGCCACCTTCGTTACGAACTCGAACTTCGTCCGGCGTTTTGGTTCGCGCGACTCGACAAAAACGTTCGCAAGTTTCGCGACCAACGCACCGAAGAGATTGTCTCGACAATCTTGGGTGAGTCGTCTGTGCCCCATGCTTGGAAGACGACCCGACAATCGGCATCACGGCCTTACGAAGTGCAGTACCGCGAGACAAACCTCGACTTCGTCTCTCGGCTGCTCGAATTCGAAGGGTTTTATTACACGTTCGATCCCGATGGCACGATGGTCATTGCGGATGCATCGGGCGCGTCGCCCGACGTCGAGGGCGGTGCCGAATACACGTTGATCGAAGCGGCGGACGCGTTGTCGCACGGGGAGCTCGGTATTACGTACTTCGAGCGAGGTGCTGCTGTTGCTCCGGGTAAAGCCACGGTCAACGATTACAATTGGAAAACGCCAGCGCTGTCGCTTTTGGCATCTGCGACGGGGGCAAAAGATACGCAACTCGAAGTGTACGACTATCCGGTTGGATATCGTGATCCCGGTACGGGGCAAATGTTGGCGCAGCTTCGTGTCGAGGCATTAACTGCGCAGAAGCGTTATGTCGAAGGCAAAGGAACGGTCGCGGCATTTGGCCCGGCACATATTTTCAGCTTTGCGCACGAAGAAGCCGCAAGTTTTTCCGGACGATACTGCTTGGTGCGTGTCGGACACACCTACCGCGAAGAAGCTGGTGTCGTGAAATATGAAAACGATTTCCGGGCGATTCCCGCGGCTGTGCCTTTCCGTCCGGCCCTCGTTACGCCAAGACCAACCGTCGATGGCAATCATACGGCCATGGTTCGTGGACCCGTCGGTGAAGAAATTCATACCGATCAATATGGTCGAGCCAAAGTCCAGTTTCATTGGGATCGTGAAGGCAAAGGCACGGATGAAGATTCGCGCTGGATTCGCATGAATCAAGAAATCTCGACGTCGATTGCGCTCTGCCGTGTCGGTTGGGAAGTCAGCGTCGGGTATATCGATGGAGATCCCACCAGGCCGATTGGTTTGGCTCGACAAATCAATGGGCAAATGATCCCAACGTATCAACAACCGTCGTTCAGCAAACGCATGACGATCAAGACGGAGACATACCCGGGCAAACAGGGACACAATGAACTCCGCATGGAAGATTCGTCGGGCGCAATGACGATGGATTGGCACGCGCAAAAAGATTGGCGGGCCATCATTGAGCACGATCGCACCGAAGCTGTCGGCAACAACTTGAATGTGTTTGTCGAAGCTGAATCGAGTCGTACGGTTGAGAAAAACCAGCAAGTATCGATCGGTGGCAACCAGACGCGAACGATTGGCGGCAACGTCATTGGCAAAGTCGAAATCGATCGTGCGCATTCGGTTGGCGGGAGCGAACAGATTACGTCAGCGTCCGAAGGGGCTTTGGCGGTGACGGGCAATGATACCGAAAACGTCGGAGGCTCGCGTATTTCGCGCGCGGGCAACGATGCCGATGGCGCGATTGATCGTGCGGTTCAAGTTTCGTTTACACGCATTGTCGGAGGTTCCTCGATTGCCCTCGCTGGGAAAGCGATTTCCCATGAAGGCGGCGAATCGCTCATTGAAGCGAGCGGTGGGACGAAACTCACGGTGGCGACGGAGCAAAGCATCAAGCAATCGGTTGCCGACAAACTCGGTACGTTCGTGAGTGGGTTTGTCCTCCGTAAGTCGCAAAGTGACATGAGCGTATCGGCGAAAAAGACGGAGGTCGATGTCGGAGCATCGGCCGTGTTCTGCTCGGCGGAACGTATGGAATTGCGCAGCAAAGAAATCGAATTGGTTTCTTCGGCATCGATTACGTTGAAAGCAGGCGGATTGCAAATCGTCATGACGCCGAGCGAAGTTTCATTCACTGGACCATTGAAGAAGAAAACCGACACGAAAATCGTCGTGCGCGGTAATTCCGAGAAACTCACACCCTGATTCCCGGAGGAGATACTGCGATGGAAGTTGCTTTCGCTGAATTACAGGTACCCGGGGTCGAAGTCCGACGCGTTTTGCGCGTGCATGGGCGTGAGGCCATTTCGACATTGTTCCAGTACGAACTCGACGTGGAACTCGAATTGCCGCTTCCCGATGCGGATGCGATGATTGGAGCTGAATCGACGTTGATTTTGCGGGATCAAGCGCGGCGGGATCGGACGATTGTTGCGGTCGTTGCGGCGTGTACTGCGCGAGCGCTCGACAATGAGCGTGCGCATGCCAAGTTGATTTTGCGCCCGATTGTGTGGCGTCAATCCTTGGGACGCGATTGTTATGCGTCGCAAGATGTGGACGTGCAGGACGTGGTGGATGACGTTTTGGCTGATTACACCGGCAAATATCGATGGGCATTAACGCGGGATTATCCCAAATACCCCTATCGAGTTCAATACCGAGAAGATGATTGGACTTACGTCGGTCGGTTGCTCGAAGAAGAAGGCATTTATTATTGGTTTGACCACAGCGCCGAATCGATTGTCGTTTTTAGTGACGAATCGACGGCTGCGCCGGACATGAATGGAGGTGCGCTTTTGCCTTGGGTTCGCGAAAGCGCATTGCAACCGGCGCAAGATGCCATCATCGAGCTTGGTTCCACGAGCGCTGCGCATACGGCGAAATTCGCGGCCCGTTCGTTTGATCTCAAACGACCATTGAAGCGTATCGAAGCACAAGCGGGATCGGGCAAACACGAATTTTATGACGCACCCGGTGGAGGTCCTTCGATGGAAGGGATTCTCAATGTGCGGGTGAAGGATCAAAAAGAAGCCAGCGCTGCGCATCGTGCGGGCGTTGCCGGACTATGTACGAGCATTCGTCCCTATCCGGGCGTGGCCATGGAGCTCGAAGGTCATCCGGTCGGCAAGATGAACCAGCGGTATTTGGTGACGAGCGTCGAGGTTCGGGGAGACGAACACCATCCCTGTTCGACGCGTTTTACGGCGATTCGACTCGAGGTTCCATTCCGGCCGCTTCGGAAGACGCCAGAAGCGAAACAAGCTGGATTGCAGATGGGGCAGGTGGTTGGTCCGGAAGGACAGGAAGTACATCCTGACGAACTCGCACGCGTGCGAACCATATTGCATTGGGATAGGCTTGGGCCGCGAAATGAAAAAGGCGGTACGTGGATGCGTGTTGCTCAACGCGCAAGTCCTGGGTCGATGTTGTTTCCGCGTATGGGTTGGAACGTGGCGACGTTTAATGAAGAGGGCGGCGTGGATGCACCAAGCGTGATTTGGCGTATACACGATGGGGAGCGTTTGCCCGAGTATAGTTTGCCGGGGAACATGACCCGTGTTGTCTGGAAAACGGCGACCGTGCCTGCGGATGGAAGCGCCAACGAAATCTATTTCGAGGATCGATCGGGCAGTGAAGAAATGTTCATCAATGCCTCGAAGGACATGAATTACAAGATTCTCGATGCGAAATACGAAACGGTACAAAACGATTCGACGCGCTCGGTGGCTGTGAATCATGATCTCAATGTGAACGATAACCTCGACGAACGCGTGATTCTGGACCAACAATTCTCGATTGGCGGCAATCATTCGTCGACGATTTCCGGTTTCCGTATGCATACGACGACAGGAAATGATACGGAGACCGTCGGTGGCTCGCGAAACATCAAGGTTGGCGGGACGCACCGTATTTCCGTCAAGGGAGATCGGGCGCTCAACGTTGGCGGGTCGCTCATTGAAATGACCCCGAACAACGTCAACATGATCGCCCGTCATTCCACGGTGATCGTGGGGGGCAGCGTGATCAAAGTCGCGGGTGAGGACATTTCGGAAGCGGCCCGAAAAGATTCGCTCCAAGTCGTCGGTGGATCGAAGATCGAAATGGCGAAAAAGGATCGCGCGCTTCGTGTCGACACCGAATACAAGGAAACCGTGGGAGCATCGATTGTCTGCGTGTCGAATGACAAATACCTCGACAACGCGGATACGACGGCCACATGGACCGTTTCGGCGTCCGTGTTGGGCTCGGCGCCTGTCGTGCATATCGAAGCGATTGATTCGATCAAACTCACGGTGGGTGGCAGTGTACTCACCGTGACGACGGACTCGATAACCTTGACGGCCTCGAAGATTTCATTGACGGGTCCAGAAATCGACGCGGACAGCGCGCTCATTACGCATAACTGAAGGGGAACGCCATGGCCACGGAAGATCCTGTTCTTTATCATATCGAGCTTGGCGGGACGACCTATCGCGTCACGACGGTCAAAGGTCAAGAAGCCCTTTCGCAGACGTATCGTTTCGATATTACGCTGCACGTCGAGCCAACGGATCCGCTGGATCCGGATGCGCTCATTGGTTCGGATGCGGCGCTTCTTTTGTCGAGGAAGTCGTCGGAGCGTCGTATTCAAGGTGTCGTGACGGACATCAAACGCGCGGCGACGCGCAAGAAGAATGCTGGTGCGGGTCAAGTCACATTGATCCTGGAACCTCGATTGGCGAC
>JBGAOI010000321.1:4389-8051 GCA_044221885.1 Polyangium sp. (in: bacteria) | reverse complement strand
GTCGTGAAAAACCCAAGCAGGAAGCAGCACCTGCGCCTTCGGTAGCTCCGCCGCCCACCCCAGATCAGTTGCGTCCGGGTGAACTCGCGGAAGGCACAGACGACGCATTTGGCCTGAAATTGCCGCGAATCATGAAGGTCGACACGCGGTTCCCGGACGCCGTTTTCTCGAGCGGCGAAGCGACCCACAAGGACCTCGTGGGGTACGTCCGGGAACGTATCCTCGCCGAGAAGGTGGAAACGTTGGCGACAAAGACAGTGTTCGAGAATGCAACGTTGAAAACTGCGCCGTCGAAGAAGCTGCGTATCGAAGTGATCACGACGATGGCTGGGCAAACGAAGCTCGTCGTTCGTGATGAGACACGTGCCCCGGCCAAACCCGGCATGACGGAAGAAGAGCGTTGGCGTGAAGTTGGCATGACGCCTCAAGGCGAACTCATCGATCCAACGCATCTGAACTGATGCCAGTACGTTTCGGCGCCCGCTTCACGTCCAGGACAAACACGGCAATTGGCCGCTGATTTGCCACGAAATATTCGACAGCATCGACTTCGTACTCGATTCGGATTACACCGCAAAACGTGTCGAACTCCGCAGCTACTCCCGCAACCTTGTCCAAGACTCCGCTTCATGCCGAGCACGTTGCGCTCGGTGGACGCATGGTTCCGTTCGCCGGCTGGGAAATGCCGGTGCAGTACAAAGGCGTCACCGACGAGCATCGAGCGGTGCGAACCGCTGCTGGCATCTTTGATGTTTCGCACATGGGCGAACTCATCCTGAGCGGCGAATACGCGATGAGCGTGGTCGATTATTTGATCACCAACGATGTCAAGCGACTCGTCGACGGCCAAGCGCTGTACACAGTCGCCTGCAACGAGAGCGGTACGATTCTGGATGATCTCATCATCTATCGAATTTCGCAGACCAAGTGGCTCATCGTTTGCAATGCATCGAATCGCGACAAGATGTCGGCGCACTTCAAAGCGGCTGCACACAACCACTGCGACTTCGAAGATGCGTCGGACAGAACTGCGCTGATCGCGTTGCAAGGTCCCAAAGCCTTCGACATCTTGGCAGCGGCAAGTCCTGATGGTGCGGCGTTGGCACAACTGACGTCGTTTCACTTCCGCGATGCAACGATCGCGAACGTCGCGTGCACGGTTGCGCGCACGGGTTACACGGGTGAAGACGGCGTGGAGATCTTCTGTCCCATCGACGGAGCGGTCGACATCTTCCGCGCGCTCGTGCAACACGGAACGCCTTTGGGGCTTCAACCAGCGGGCCTTGCTTCGCGCGATACGTTGCGACTCGAAGCGCGTTTGTCCCTGTACGGTAACGAGATTGACGAAACGACAAACCCGCTCGAAGCTGGGCTTGGTTGGGTCGTGAAGATGGCGAAGGGGGACTTCGTTGGACGAACCGCGCTCGAGCGGATCAAGACGGCGGGTTTGTCCCGGAAGCTCGTGGGCTTCGAAGTGACCGGTCGCGGAATCGCCCGACACGGCTACCCACTCTTGAGCAAAGAGGGCGTCAAAGTTGGCGTGTGCACGAGTGGAAGTCCGGGCCCGACAGTCAACAAGAACATCGGTCTCGGGTACTTGCCCACGCCCATGGCCGAAATTGGTACGGCATTCGAGGTCGATTGTCGCGGCCGCACCATCGATGCTGTCGTCGTCAAGACGCCATTTTACAAGCGATCGTGAGAGTAGAACTGGGGTTTGGGGCGAAGGGCGCCAAGAACGACCCGAAGCCCCAAATGTCCAACAGGAGAGCGAGAGGTTTGTCATGTCCGCAACTGATGTGCGTTCAGATCGTCGGTACACAAAAGATCACGAATGGGCGAAGCAAGACGGCAACGAGGTGCTCATTGGAGTCACAGCGTTTGCGGTCGACCAACTTGGAGACATCACGCTCGTCAACATCGACGTGAAAGTTGGGGATTCGATCATCGCGGGTAAGGCTTTCGGAACCATCGAAAGCGTCAAGACGTTGAGTGATTTGTTTGCTCCGATCAGTGGCAAAATCGCGCGGATCAACCAGTCGCTCGACAACAAGCCCGAAGCAGTCAATGAAGACTGTTACGAGGCGGCGTGGATGGTGGCGATCGAGCCATCGAATCCCAGCGAACTCGATGCGTTGCTCGATGCAGCCGCGTACAGCGAGTTCTTGAAGGCGTCTGCTCACTAGCCCATCGTTTCTTCCGCCTCATTTCTGCACACTGCCATGCGTTACCTGCCCCATACCGCTGAAGAAATCGCCTCGATGCTCGAGGCAGTAGGTTTGTCTTCTCTCGATGCGCTTTACGATTCGATTCCTGAAAAGGCTCGATTCAACAAGCAGCTCGATATGCTCCCGGCGCTCGACGAACCTTCGTTGATGCGCCATCTCGAAGACATGGCCCGGAAAAACCGGGCTGCGTCGATGTTGTCGTTTCTGGGCGCGGGCGCGTACGACCATCACTTCCCGCCGGCGGCAGATCAGCTTCTTCTCCGGAGCGAGTTTTACACGGCGTACACGCCGTATCAGCCGGAAGTTGCGCAAGGCACGCTGCAAGTCATTTACGAGTTCCAGACGATCGTCAGCGAGATTTTCGGTTTGCCCGTGGCCAATGCGTCGATGTACGACGGCGCAAGCGCGGCAGCCGAAGCAGTGCTGATGGCGCGACGTCTCGTCAATCGCGAACACACGGTCATTTCGGGCGGTGTGCATCCCGAGTATGTCGGGACAATCGAAACGCACGTAAAGCAGCTGGGCACGGGTCTCGCGTCGCTGACGAAAGTGCCTGTCGGTGCCGACGGTGGAGCAGACATTGCAGCGCTTTGCGCGGCGATTACGACGGAAACGGCTTGTGTCATCGTGGGATATCCGAACTTTTACGGATCCATTGCGGACTTGCGGGAACTGGCCAAAGTCGCCCACGAAAAAGGCGCGTTGCTCATTACGGTGACGATGGATCCGTTTGCCCTGGCGCTGCTCGAACCACCGGGATCGTTTGGCGCGGACATTGCCGTGGGCGAAGGTCAACCTTTGGGTTTGCCGCCGCAGTTTGGCGGACCAAACGTCGGGTTATTTGCGTGCCGCGACGACCGCAAATACCTCAATCAAATCCCGGGACGGTTGGCAGGAGAAACGGTCGACAAGAATGGGGAACGTGGGTACGTGCTCACACTGGCCACACGCGAACAACACATTCGTCGCGACCGCGCTACCAGCAACATCTGTACGAACAGTGGTCTTTGCGCGACGGCGATGACCATCAAGATGTGCATGCTCGGCAAAAAAGGTTTTATCGAGGCTGCGCGTCAATGTTTGGCGAAGTCGGAATACCTGAAGGGCAAGATTGGTGAATTGCCCGGGTATTCACTGCCGCACAAGGCGCCGACATTCAACGAATTCGTCGTACGCGTGCGTGGCGGTTCGGCGAAAAAGCTATGCGCGAGCTTGGCCGATCAAGGCATCATTGCGGGGTATGATCTGGGCCGCGCGAGTTCGGATCGCGCCGCGGATTTGCTGGTGGCGGTGACGGAACGCCACACACGCGAGGACCTGGATCGGTTTGTCGCGGCATTGGCAGCGTTCTCCTGAATCGCCGTCCCCTCCCCTTCACTGTGCTTCCCTAAAATTTGGCCCACGGACCCATCCACCGCGCTGATTCGGGCGGTG
>JBGAOI010000321.1:0-4379 GCA_044221885.1 Polyangium sp. (in: bacteria) | reverse complement strand
AACTTGATGGGCTGGGTACGGATTCGGCCAAGTTTTCAAGAGCACTTGGCGGTACACCGTCAAACGCAGGAAATCGATGCCAGCCATAGCGCCAAATCCGAGGGTATCGTTTGTCCCGTAAATGCCGTGGAGCGACAGAGAAAAACCCAACGGGAAACCAATGGTGACCGAGCCGGTCACGCCGCTCGAATACGAGCCCCACAAGCGCTGGAAATAACCGATATCGACGGCTGCACCGAATCGAGACGCTTGAAATCCGTGGGTGGCGGCACGGGCACAGATGGCCATGTCCGCGCCAAGGTCGATCACGGGAGTGAGTCGAAAGATGCCGCCGACGATGAAGTTGGCGTCGGGATTGCTGCCCATGCCGAAGTCGAAGGTCATGGCGGCGCGTGGCGTGAGTTGTTCGGAGCCTTCTTTGAGCAGCAACGCGCCTCCGCCCGCGTAAGCCCATCCAGACGCGTCCGCGTATGCGGCGGCAGGAAGAGCGACGAAGGCGAATCCAATGAAGGTTGCGATGATGTTTGCTTTGGTTCGCACGGGCGGGACGTACCACGTTTTTGGCGTGAGGGCATCCTGGGAGTGACGAAATCCTCGACAAACTCACCGCCGGCGTCCGAGCACAGCGGCAGAAAGCATCCACGCCACGAGCGAAGCGGCGCCCATCTTTTGCAATCCCGGCAATACAATCGGATGCACTTCATATCCCGTTACGACGTGAATGGCATAAAGTACGCCGTCGATCACAATGAGCACGAAGGTAATAACGGCCAATCGCGCCGGAATGCGGGAGCCCGACTTTGTCTTTACCAACCCGTACGTCGACAAACCCCCCGCCATGAGCCCGGGAATTCCGGCCAAAAAGACGAGCGCGGGGTGCAAATTTCCGTATTGTGATGATGGGACAAACGGAACGAGCGCCGCTGCGACGGAGGAAACGCCTCCTAGCCCCAAAATGAATTTGGACATTCGCGCGCGGAGTTGCCGGACGACGCTCGAGACGAGAATCCAAAACGGAATGAGGCCCAAGGTAAATACGAACATGCCCGCTTTGGCATAAGGTGCACCAGGATTGGTTTGGCCATTGAGGGACTTGGCTGCGGTCAAGTCACAAAAATAGTTTCCAAAAAAATCGTGGCCGGACGACATTCGATTGCCCCACGTGCCGCCAGGGTATAGAGCCATCACCACGCCTTCGAGGACCAGAAAGCCCACGAGCGCAAGAACCAGAAATAACGATGCCTTGCGAATTCTGCGCGTCAATCGAATCATTTCGCGGCGCTCAATGTAGCGCACGAATCGCAATTCGCGCAATGAAAAACTGGCCCGTAAAGCAAAATCGTGTCAAGGTCCGCGCCATGCGAACATTCGGGTTTTTCTTCACCACATGGGTCGTCGTTGGTTGTGGCACAGGACAAACGAAACCACCGGTCGACCAGCCGGCACAAGAACCTCGCGAAATGAAAATCGACGCCGCGCGATATTATGGAGACGCTCGAGGTTGTTTCACGATGCGCAATATCGGGAGCGGAGAAACGTTCGAGATAGGCGGCGACGAATGCGCAGAAAGAACGTTGCCGGCGTCGACGTTCAAGATTCCCAATGCTCTCATTGCGCTCGATAGTGGCGTTTTAAAAGACGAAACGACCATCTTGAAGTGGGATGGCGTCAAACGTTGGAATGACGAATGGAATCGTGACCATGCCTTGCCCACATCCATGTGGTATTCGGTTGTTTGGTTTTACCAAGCCATCGCCAAAGACGTCGGAGCCGAACGCTACCGAAAATATCTGAACGACTTCCACTACGGCAATGCCGATCCGTCCGGCGACGTGACCATGTTTTGGCTCAACAGTACGCTTCTGATTTCGCCTCGGGAAGAAGTCGACTTTTTGTCGGCGCTGTACCAAGGGAAGTTGCCCGTATCTCAGCGTTCCGTCGATATCGTGAAAAAGACCCTCGAATTGCGAGGTGACGCCACAAACCACGTGCGCAAGCGATTGCCCTTTGTGGATCAAATTCCCGAAAACGTGATCCTGAGCGGTAAAACGGGAAGCTCCGTACCCGAACACAAGCCGCTTGGACCAACGGATGTGGTGGGATGGTTTGTGGGATCCGTTGAACGAGAGGGTCAACGATGGGTATTCGCAAGCCGAATTCGTTCGGGCGACGAAAAGAAAATCGGTCCCGAAGCGGGGAGAATTGCTTACGAGATTTTGCGTGAGCGGCGAGTGTTCCAACGGCCCGAGTAACACAAAAAGAGATTGACACCTTTCGCAAAAAACCAGCTCCGGTATAATCCACGACGCATCGGAGGTGCGTGACATGATGGCTTCGCGAAAATGGCTTGTAGTTGCGGGTGTCGTGGGTGGGTTGGTCCTGGTCAATTGCAGTGCAACGCCAACCGGGACGTTCAACACGGGCGGCGCCGGCGGTGGTGACACTGGAGGCTGGGGACAAGGCAATACTGGCAACACGACGGCGCAAGGTGGAAATGGCGGCGATGGCGGCGGGTTCATTCCTCCAACGTCGGGCAGCGGCGGAGGGCCGACGGACAATTGCAGCGAAGAAGCGAAGCTCGTGTACGTCCTTTCCGACGCGAATCAACTCTACAGTTTCAATCCCCAAGCAAAGCAATTTACGCTCATTGGGCCAATCAAGTGCAACACGTCCTTGCAACCGAATTCGATGGCCGTCGATCGTAATGCCGTCGCATGGGTCAACTACGTCAATGGAACAGATACGAATGGGGTGATCTTCAAGGTCAGCACGAAAGACGCAAGTTGCGAAGCGTCACCCGTCGTGCAGCTCGTTTCCGGTTGGAATCGCATCGGTATGGGTTTTTCCACGAACGGCGGTGACCCCAACAGCGAGACGCTCTTCGTGAGTGCGACATCGGGCAATGGGCTTGGAAAGATCAATGCTGCAAACACGTTGAATCCGATTGCAGGATTTTCTCCAGCAACATTTTCGGGAGCGAGCGCAGAATTGACGGGAACGGGCGACGGCCGATTGTACGGCTATTTCACCACGTTCCCCGTGCAAGTCGGCCAAATCGACAAAGCAACAGGCGCGGTTTCGAATGGCAAGGTGATTACCGGATTGGCAACACCATCGGCCTGGGCATTTTCGTTCTGGGGCGGATCGTTTTACCTCTACGCTGCCGGTCTTGGCAATTCCAACGTAACGAAATACGATCCGGTCGCGGGAACCATCAACAATTCGTACATGGTCGACATTGGCTTCCGCATTGTCGGAGCTGGTGTTTCCACGTGTGCGCCGTTGATCGAGCCTCCGCCGAAATAATCCACAAAAAATCGAAGCCCGACGCAGCCGCGCTGGACGCTACGTCGGGCTCGAGCAATTGGCAGGATCGGCCAAACTCCACGGAAATCCACCGGTTCGCCTCTTCCACGCATCGATTTGCGTTTGACGTACAGCTATTGGCTGATCGTGACGAGCTGCGTTGCGGAAAGCTTTGTGTTATCGGAATCTTGAAGCTCAATCTGCATGGAAAAAGGCTCGCCCAGAATGGACTCGAGCGGGATTCCACGATCGACTTGGAAGCGGATTCCGTAAAGTTCGCATTGGTCTTCGGGGGCTTTGCGGAGCGTCACGATCCACTGATAAGGCGGGAGTGAGTAGGGTAGGTTGGGGAAGGTTCCGCTGACTGTGAGGATAGAGCCCAATTGGCGCACACCGCGCATGCGCAACGCTGTCCATACGTGATGACCTCCTTGGGGACCAGCTTCGACATGAACGATTTCGCCAGCTTTGAGCGGTGTGAAGTCGCTCGCGCCTTGGCCGATAACAAGCGAGGCCGGTTTGTCGGTGTTGTATTTGCAAGCGTCTTCGGCAGTCTCGAAC
This sequence comes from Polyangium sp. (in: bacteria), assembly GCA_044221885.1. Taxonomy (GTDB): domain Bacteria; phylum Myxococcota_A; class Polyangia; order Polyangiales; family Polyangiaceae; genus Polyangium. The sequence goes on along the minus strand of JBGAOI010000321.1, from coordinate 512 downwards.
CAGTTTGCCCGGTATTCAGCGAGGGATTCCGGGGGAAAGAATGGGCTTTTGCAAATGCCGTCGATGCAGGTGTCGCCGAGGTTGCAAAGGACGCCAATACACGCTTCATGGAGTGAGAGAGGGAGAAACAGCGTCTGTCCCGCTCGGGCTTGTGCTTTGGCTCGTCTCGAGATGAGCGGCGGGGCGAGGGATTCGTGGAAGGCGTCGATCGTGATGTCTATTTCAGCGTCGTTTGCCAATGGGTCAAAAATGATTTCTTTGGGGAGTACCAGCTTGCCTTCATTGTACGAAAGTTTTTCTTCATGAACGGCTTGGTTACCGGCGACCATTGTGATCTCGAGGTCGGCGATATCAAATCCGACCGCGAGATCGGTCGTCAATCCGACCACCACAGTCGCCTTGGTCTCTTCCGAACCGCATCCAATCAGCAGCGGAAGGAGGAACAGTGTAAGCAGTCCTGCGGTGGTCGGTCGGCTATGCATCTTAGGCCTGCTTGCGGCGTCGCGTGAACC
>JBGAOI010000320.1:0-8070 GCA_044221885.1 Polyangium sp. (in: bacteria) | reverse complement strand
GTTTGGCCGAGTGCGTATTGGCCGTCGGGTTCGAACAAATGGAAAAAGGCGCATTGGGATCCAAATGGGGCGATCGTCCGAGCCCCGTCGACAAACACGCGGACGTCATGCAACGCGTGCAAGGATTTAATCAATCGCCTCCGACGGCGCAGATGTTTGGCGGAGCAGGTCGCGAATACCGTTGGAAGTACGGCGCGAAGCGCGAAACGTTCGGCATGGTTGCGGCAAAAGCTCGCCAACACGCGAGCAAGAATCCGTATGCCTTGTTCAACGAAGTTCTGTCGCTCGAGCAGGTCATGGCTTCGCCCGAAGTTTTCGATCCGCTCACGCGCTTTCAATGCTGCCCGCCCACGTGCGGCGCGGCGGCAGCGGTGTTGTGCTCGGAGGAATTCGCCAAGAAACACAACATTGCGAATCCCGTTTACATTGCCGCACAAGCCATGACGACGGATTACGCATCGAGCTTCGGCGACAGCATGATCAAAATGGTCGGGTTTGACATGGCCAAAGCTGCGGCGGACAAGGTGTACGCGCAATCGGGCCTTGGGCCGGAAGACGTGCAGGTCGTCGAATTGCACGATTGTTTCACGGCCAATGAAGTGCTGACCTACGAAGCGCTGGGTCTTTGCAAAGAAGGCGAAGCGGAAAAGTTCATCTGGGACGGGCAAAACACGTACGGCGGTAAGTACGTAACGAACCCGTCGGGTGGGCTTTTGTCGAAAGGTCATCCGCTGGGCGCGACGGGTTTGGCGCAATGCACCGAGCTCGTTTGGCAATTGCGCGGAACGGCCGATGCTCGCCAGGTGGAAGGCGCCAAAGTGGCCCTTCAGCATAACCTGGGCCTCGGCGGCGCGTGCGTCGTGACGATGTATCGGAAAGACTGAGCTTCACGAGCGATAGCCCATGAGCGGGAGGTGCGTCTCGGCGTAACCTCCCGCGTTCATTTCGAACGCCCCAAACTTCGTTCGTTTCGGGATGTAAAACCGCTTGTCCGGGTCAGGTTTTTCGAGTACGGGTTTGTCCCATGGGCAAACCTCGACGCCAAGAGGGAAACAAACGCGCGCGCAAGGCGCGACGCAAGCTTGCGCATACGCCACATAACGGCTTGTTCATGTTCACGTTTGGCAATCTCGAACATGCGCGCCCCGCCTTGGCTGAACTGCTTCCGACGCGAGTAACCCGCCTCATCGATTTGTCCACGCTGACGATCGCGCCCGGTCACTTTGTTGATCCAGACTTGGCCCACAGTGAGTCTGATTTGCTTTTCAAGGTGCAAATCGCTGGACGCCCCGGAATGATTTACGTCTTGTTCGAGCACATGAGCGCACCGGAACACTTTTTCGTGTTGCGACTGCTCGAATACGTGAACTCGATCTGGCAAGATTTTCTGGCCTCGAATCCCACGACAACGAAGCTTCCCGTGATCATCCCACTCGTTTTGCATCACGGGCCTACGGGCTGGACAAGTGCGGTTCGTCTAGAACAACTCCTGGACATTGACGAAGAGAGTTTGTCGGAAGTCCTCGACTACGTTCCGCGGTTTGGCATGGCGTTGCAGGACATCAGCGGAGCAGATGACAAAGAGCTGATGAATCGCGCCATGACGGCGTTGGGTCGAGTCACTCTGCTGTTGTTTCGACACGCGCAGCGAGCTTCGAGTTTGGACGATTTGGTAACTCGGTTGGCCCGATATGCCAAGCTTGTGCGCGAAGTGTTTCATGCTCCGAACGGAGTGCGTGCAATTGCCGCGGTCATGCGGTACATACAGAGTGTTACGAAGCGAAGTGACGGTGAGGTTCGTATGGCCATGCAGCAACACGACGTGCTGTTGATCGACGAAGAAACCTATTGGGATATCCGTTCTCCTGGATGGCGCGAAGACCGAGCGCGCGAAGAGGGGCTCGAGCAAGGCATCGAGCAAGGCCGTGAAGAGGGACGCGAAGAGGGCCTTCGCGCGATGCTCATGAAGCAACTCGCAGCGCGCTTCGACAATGTACCAGCGCAAGCTCGAGAACGCGTGGCAACCGCAACGATCGCTGAACTCGAACAGATGAGTATCCGCATCCTTCGAGCTCAAACGATTGACGAAGTGCTGCACGTGAACAAAGGCGGACGAAAGCGAAAAGCAAGACGGCCATCCTGAGCTTGTCAGGTTGGCGTGCAGAGCCTCACTGCCGGCAACACCTAAACCCAATGTTGGGCAACAGCGTCTGCTCGGCCGCGCGTGCGGGCAGCTCCATCGTACATGCCAAACCCAGTTGTGGCGACAAGTACGACCCTCCGTGAAGCTGGAAGATACGATTCGGAGGCGCACCCACGTTTGTCTGGGTACTCGTCCATTCCGTGACGTTGCCCGATAGGTCGAAGCTACCAATCATGGCCATACACGCCGCGACATTGCCCGTTGCATGCGCGACGTTCATTGCATTGGCATTGTCGACGCCATAACACGCCATCGGATCGTACATCATGCCGTACGGATAGGTCATGCCCATCATGCCCCCATTGCAAGCCGTGGACAATTCTGCCGCCGAGCACAAGCGGAATCCAGCACCGCGTGATTGACACGCCGCTTCGGCTTCGGCATACGACCCGCCCGTCCATGGCAATACGCCGCTCTTGCTACACGACACGTTTTCCGAGATTCCGGCATTTTGCATTGTCGCATCGGGGCGCGACGCTTCATATCGATCCACGTACACGGGTGGATTCGACCCGGGAATCATATCCATGTCGAAAGCCATGGGATCCATGTCTTCGTCCACCAATCCGTCGCAATCGTCGTCAATGCCATTGCATTTTTCTGGGGTAGGGGGCAACGGTGCCGGAGGTGCCGCCAAGTCGCATACGGTTTTTCCGGAATTCATCGGATCGCAAATGATCACGCCTTTGTCGACACATGTTCCAAGAGCGCCGTCGTCGCAAGGTTTGCCCAAGTCTTGAAACCATTCGTCGATTTTGCCGTCACAATTTCCATCGATTCCGTCGCATTTCGTTTCAGTTGTCCGAACGAACCCGGAAACGACTTCCACGTCAGCGGGATAATTGCACGACCAACCAGCTGATCCATTGCAGACCAGGGTTGTTGCGGCACAAGGTGTTCCTGGCGTCACCGTGCACAAATTCGCGGGCATCACCAAACCAGGGTCGGCTGCGTCCACGAGACCATCGCAATCGTCATCGATACCATTACAAGTCTCGTCCCCGAGCACTGGAACCGGGCAAACGTATTCACAACCATTTTTCTCGTTGTTATCGACGTTGTACGTTCCGGCAACGCACATGTCGACAACACAGGCACCATTGACGCATTTGGAAAACGCACTTGGCAATTGACATCGATTGTCGCATGCGCCGCAATTGTTCACGTCATTGAGCAAGTCTGCATTGCACGGATTTCCGCCACCGCTGCCAGGTCCGACGAAACCACCGGCGTCACCGCCGACATTCATCCCACCAGCGCCAGCCATTCCGCCAGCGCCACCTGCGCCTCCGCTTGCTCCCGCATCACCGCAATTGATGAAGCAATAAGCGTCGTCGGTACATCCGCTCCCAATTACGGCAAACGAGCCAGTTGTCAAGACCAACGCAAGCAGGCCCGCGAGACGAGTTTGTCGTGTGCTCATGATGCCTCCTTGCGCCCGCGCACACCACGTCGTGCGCGGGACAAACACGCCAGCGCTATGATTGCGGCAAGGAATTGGCCATCACGCCGTTCGTCTCCAGCTATGTTGCAATGGCACCCGCCAGCGCCCGTGGGCAAACCATACACGCCATCGTCAGGCGATCCGCCTTCACCCGCGGATCCACCATTGCCGGCAACGCCGCCCATGCCGCTGCTCGTCGACGCCATGCCGCCAGCGCCAGCCGTGCCACCGCCAGCTCCTCCATTGCCACTGCTCGACGACGAACCCGTCATGGGATCCTTGATACAAATGCCATCCACGCAGACCTGGCCAGGGTTGCACGTCACGTTATCGCATGTCGCTTTCAGGCAATAATTGTCCGGACTGCAATACGTTCCAGGCGGGCAGGGGAATTCGCCGCTTTCGCAGGGAATCGCGCATTGCGCTTCCACGCATTTGCTCACGCCTGGACAGACAGCCATGTTATCCCCGATTCCGTCGCAATCTTCATCGAGACCATTGCAGATTTCTTGCTGCGGACCGATGAATCCAACACACACGGGTTTGGAGTTGATGCACAGCACCTTACCCAATTGACACGGCGCTTGATCATTCGGCGGCATCAGCATACCGCACGGAACACCGTACACTTGCGGCTGGTTTGTCGAAACGTCCGGCTCTTCGTCAATCTGGAAGTCGCAATCGTTGTCGATTCCGTCGCAAATCTCGGGTGACGGCGTGCAGTTCGGACAATCGAGCGGCAAACCCGTCGGATCCTCATCCACGAGACCATCGCAATCGTCGTCCATGTTGTTGCAAACTTCGGTCGACGGCATGGCTCCAGGATCCGTGATTCCGCATTCCGTCCCGGAACCGTCGGCTTTGCACACGTACGTGCCCGTGCCCAAACACGCGCCAAGTTCTCCGTCCGTACAAGGTTGACCTTTCTCGGGGAAATCTTCGTCGACCATCACGTCGCAATCGTCATCCAAGTTGTTGCAGACCTCGAATTTTTGGTTTTGGCCAATGATTTGCGCGAGCGCATTGGCCAATTCGCTTTTCGACGAAACGAAAAACGCTTGGTTTGTCCCGCCGGATGCTGCAATCTGATTGAGTTGCGCCTGTTCGGTCGGAAGAACCGAGAACCCGATCACGTAGGTCTTGATCGATTTGCCATTGATACCCGCAAACAGCGTCGCCGCTTCGCCCGCAGGATTGCCCTGACAACTTTCGGCACCATCGGTCAGCAAAATCGTCGCATAAGAACGACACGCCGCCGCGCCATCACACGTGACAATTGGCTTGAGGTAATCGTACGTCGCTTGCAATGACCCGGCGAGCGGCGTCGGACCGGAACCACGAAGTTCGCAATTGCCCGCTGCACAATGATTGCCCTCCATGATGCTCGCATCGAACATGGCATCAGGATCTTCCACACCATCGAGCCATTTCAGGTATTTGCTGATCGGCTGATTAAATCCCACCACGAATTGAGCGCCTCGACGGGGCGGTCCGCACGACCCGGCGTAATTGATACAATCGGACGTCGGCGTCATCTCCATGGCTTCCATGGGCCAGCCAATGGGCATGTTGCCGGTAAACGCGGCATTCATGGGATATCCCGCCGTCGGATACAATTGCGACAAGATGCATTGATTGTCCGGGTACAGGGCCGGGTACGGAGGCGGCAAGTTGTTCGTTGGATCATCGTATGAGCAGCAGCTTTGCGCGCATTCGAAGTTTGCCGCTGATTGACAACTGCGATTCACTCCGACGTCTTGGTAATACCGCCCCAGCGAATAATCGCTTTCCGGGAAAGCGCTCAGCACTTGCGTCAACGCTTCTTTCGCAATGAACAAGCGCGAATTGTTTCCACCCACCATGTCAGGATCGCTCGATGTATCCACGCCCGGATACTTGACCGAACCATCACCGAATGTTGGATTTCCCGAGAGATCATTCAACATCGAGCCTGACGTATCGAGCACCAAGGCAAAACGCGGACGAGCATCCGATGCGGGCACTTTGCATTTCGCCGGATCGTAATCGCAAATCTGCGGGATTCCATTCACACACGCCGGAATCATCGTCATGTCGGGGCACGTGATCATGCCCAAACCTTCGTCGGTCTGACCGTCGAAATCGTTGTCCCAGCCGTCGCAGATTTCTCCGACATATGCGCTATCGATTTGCAATTCGCCCGCGCCGCCGCCTGCTTCACCTGTGCAAATGGGACAAATGCCGCCATTGGCTCCGCGCACGTTAAAAACGGCATGCGGATGAATCGTCGCCTGGCGCGATTGCACATTGATGATGCCACCACCACCACCACCCGCACAGTCATCACACAGACCGCTGTTTTGCGCACCTCGACATTCGACTTCGTTATCGGCTGGATCAAACGGTGTACATTGGTTGGCTGCGTCGGCACAAACATTACCCAGGCTTCCCCCCAAATTTTTGCAGGTTTGTCCGAGCAGCGTATTGCATTGTGCATTGTTCGTACACGGCGTGCAGTTGCACGGTCCACATCGACCAGCCGTGCACGTTTGACCCGTCGCACATTCCGCACTCGTGGTGCAGGGCAAACACTTGGGTTGGGAATCACCGCCGCGTCCACCGGACGCGAGCACTTGGGCCGTCGGTCCAATGGATACGGTATCGCCAATAATGAGGACCGAACCGCCAGCGCCGCCACCAGCCGAATCATTTCCGCCCGCACATCCTCGGCGACCGTTGGCATTGATGAGCCCGTTGATCGTTACCGAACCAGTTTGTCCGGCATTTGCGGCAAAGAGCACGACGCGCCCGCCACCATGCCCGCCCAAACTTCCCGTGGAAAACCCGTCTCCATCGCGGCATCCTTTGTCACCTCCGGCCGCGCCAAACTCAATCGCATAAATCGAATGCGTGAACCGCAAACCCGCTACGGTCGGCAATCCGTCATTGTTGCGACAATCCGTGAAGCTCGCGCACGTGTTGCCGGTGACCGTCCCGAGGCAATCTTCTTCAAATCCAGCCGGAAAGGAGGTAGGTGCGTCCTTCGTCCCGCGCCCACCAATACCAAAATGCGCCCCGCCGCCACCAGAATCGCGGACGCCGCAACCTCCTCGACCACCCGATAGCGGAAATGCCGCAGGTCCCCGCCCGTTGAGACATTGCCCTGCTTGATATCCCGACCCCTTGGCCAATATCATGCTCGACGCATCAATCGTAATCACGTCGGCCTTGAGCACCAAATTGCCCGTATTGACCCGATCGGTGCCGTCAAACGGCGTAACACACACCCGCGCATTGTTCGTCAGTGATACGGTTCCGAAGGTTTTTTCACCTCCGTATCGACATCCCGTATTCAAGGCCGGAGTCGCATTGACTTGACATGCGCGATCCACCGCTGTCCCGCCATCAGGACAAACGGCCGGACCAGCCATGTTCCCATCCAGAATGAGATCTGCGGCCAATGCTCGCGATTCCCATAACAACGTCGGTGCAACAAAGGCAAGGGCAGAAGCGTAGAAACGCAGTCTCGACATAATGCTTCGCTTTATACAAGAGCCTCCAATGCCTTGTCCAGCCCCTTGGCGCATGTCGCCTCTTCCCGCGGAAATCGGCTCGAATCTCGATGTCGCTCATATGTTCGCACCACACGCAGCATCGTTGTGGCCTCGATCCTGCCCATTCGCTATCATGAGCGATCCGGAGGTGTTCGATGCTACGGCGACGATTCGTGGGTTTTCCCGTGGTCCTCATCCTCGCATGGTTCATGCAACACGCGGCATCCGCGCAAACAAGCCCGGACCAAGCCGCAACCGCAGGTTTGTCCGCCGCGGATGTTCTCGACCGAATGAACGATTCTCGCGGGCTCATTCGTCGACTGCTCGAACAATCCCGTTCCCAACGCGATGTGATCAAGACATTGTGCGTGGACGACAAACTCAACCAGATCGACATCGCGCTTCGCTCGGGACGTTAAAAGAAGCCCGCCATCGAGAGTGCACTTCGGACACACGACTCCGATCTTGCCTCACGCCAGCGAGCCGCACTCGAAGTTCTGCACCAACGCGCCGCAGAACTTGCTGCGGAAGCACAACAATGCGTGAGCAAAGAAGTGGAGACACAAACCATTGGGCCCGCAGCCATTCTTAGCTCGGTCGATCCCAATATCGCCGATGATTCCGCATACTACCCGCCAGGAATCATCATCATCGAACCTCCGCCCACCGGCACTGCCATCAAGTAAAGCGCAACGAGTTCGTCCACACGAACGGTTGTCTTCACCAACGTTTGTCACTCGATACAAACGCCTTGGTGTCCCGAACAGCACCCTTTGTGCAGCGACTGGTACGTGCACGTGGGTGACGTGGTTCCATCGCAACAATGCACGAATTGCGTTCGCTCCTTCTTCAACTCGATTTCCTCGACGCCGGCACGCGAGCATGCGACC
>JBGAOI010000031.1:0-25895 GCA_044221885.1 Polyangium sp. (in: bacteria) | reverse complement strand
TCATGATGACGAGGGCGGTGGCCACGAAGAGCCAGGCGTTGTCACCCTTGTTGGGCACCGGAGCCGGCGCGGCAGCGGCCGGCTCAGCTTCCGCTGCCTTGGCTTCGGCGGCCGGAGCGGCTGCCGATGCCGCCGGTTTTCCTTTCTTCGCCGCCATGACGCGTCAAACCAATTCCTTGCACGCCTTGTAAAGCGCGTCCCAATCACCACCACGCTTTTTCATGACGTTTTCCAGGTATTCGACGAACACCGATTCATCTCGCGAATCTTCTTTGATCACGGCGCCAAGCAATCCGGCTGCCAGATCCCTTTCGTTGACGCGTCCCGTTCCAAAATGCCCCGCCAATGCCATCCCATTACCCAGAACCGAAATGGCTTCGGCTGTCGACAACACGCCGGACGGACTTTTGATTTTTTGCTTTCCGTCCAATGTTTGGCCATTACGCAATTCTTGAAAAATCTGCACGACTTTGCGCACCGCTTCTTCCGCCGGTGGCGCCGAAGGCAATCGCAAACTCGAACCGATTTCCTTGACCCGCCGCGAAACAATCGAGACTTCCGTGCTTAGATCGCTCGGCACCGGCAAAATCACGATATTGAAGCGCCGCTTGAGCGCCGCGCTCATATCATTGACGCCGCGGTCCCGCGTATTCGCCGTGGCGATCACGTTGAATCCACGTTTGGCTTGGACATGATGCCCAAGTTCCGGCACGGTCAGGACTTTTTCGCTCAACAAGGTAATCAATGCGTCCTGCACCTCCGAAGGGCAACGCGTGATTTCTTCGAAACGCACCAATTTGCCCCCATCGAGCGCCCGATAAATGGGCGACGGTACGAGCGCCTTTTGGCTCGGACCTTCGGCCAAAAGCAAAGCGTAATTCCACGAATACCGAATTTGCTCTTCCGTCGTCCCCGCAGTGCCCTGAATGAGCAATTGTGAATCAAAAGAAATCGCTGCCGCAAGGTGCTCCGACAACCAGCTCTTCGCCGTTCCCGGTTCACCAATCAACAGCAAAGCGCGGTCCGTTGCGAGCGTCGCAATGGCAATTTCCACGAGACGCGGCGAACCAATGTATTTGGGCGAAATGACCGTGTCGCCAACTTTTCCACCCAAAATGTACGTCAATACGGATTTCGGAGAAAGCTTCCACCCCGGCGGCAATTCGCCCTTGTCGGCAGCGGCAAGCGCCGAAAGTTCATGCGCAAAAAGCCGCTCGGCAGGTTCCCGCAAGACATCGCTTTTTGCTGCCGCGGTTTCGTCGTTTTGCTTGTTCGCTTCTTTTTTCGTGGCCATAACGCTTGTCTCGAAAGGATGGTTTGTCTGTGTGGAACTCGTTACGAGTTTCTCTGGGAAACACTTCGGTCGCGCAGCAAATACTGAATGCAGTATTCGATCGGTTCGCTTTCAGCTTTCGTCATTTTCCGTTTGGATTTGCGCTCTTCGTACCAATAACGCAACATACTGCCCAAATTCGGATCGTCGTATCGCTTGAAAACCTCCAATGCTGGAGCCTGCTGATAGGTGCCTTGGAGCATGTTGAACAAGCGAATGAGTGATGACGGAATCCGACTATCTCGATATTGCCCCAAGAATTCGATGAGCAGCGGAACTTGCGGTGTTGGCACTGGTCCGCTGGCCAGATCCATGGCCGGTTCGAGCGCTGCATCGGCCTTTGTTCGCCGCAAAAAGGAAAGCACTTGTGCCCGCAGCGCTTCGATTGGTAATAACTGAATCGCCAGATTTGTCCATTCCGGGTTTTGTTGGAACAACGCCATGAGCGATTCGTTGCCCACTTCATCCAAAATGGCGCAAAGACGTAAAAGCACACGCTGTGCAAATTCGAGTCCCGATTTTCCCACGAGCGCCTCGGGCTTGAAAAACGGCGCCAATCGTTCGTACGCTTTGGCCGGTTCGAATGCAAACGTGCCCTGAATGAATTGATATTGTGCACCTTCGGGCGCTTCGTACAACGCCGGCACCAATTCATCCCACGCTTCTTGATATCCCATGCGCAAAAGCGCCCGCGCAGCCGTATCCCGAACTTCTTTGATTTTGTGCGTCCGGAAAATATGCACCACAATCGTCTTGGTCGCCTCGGTGCCCCGAGAAGCCAGCAAATCCACAAGGTCCACCAAATAGGCAATTTTATCGTCGTGCAGTTTTTTGGCTTTTGCCGCTTCGTCTTTTTCCGCTTTCGTCGTGGCTTTTTTGATCTTGTAATGCGCCAATTCGTCGTATTCTGGCGTAAACAGCGCCATGATTTTTTCGGTCGCTCGAGGATGGGTCGATTGCACGAGTGACGCTTCCGCTGCCGACCGCATTTCTGCCGAACCGCCAAATGCGCCAATCAACACATCGAGCGCTTCGTCGCTTTTCGCTTTGGCCAACGCCCGAATCGCCGAAATCTTCACTTCTTTCGAGCGATCTTTTTCCACCAACATCGTCGCAATGGGTTCGGCCTCGAGTGGTGCAACTTTGCCAAACTCTTCAATCGCCGCCGAACGAATGTCGATGCTGCCCCGTTCCACCGCGTCCTGCAAAATATCCAATGCTCGACCGCCTTGAATTCGCACCAGCGATCGCAAAATTCGTTGGTCGACCCCGCGTCCTTTTTCAATGTCGAGCTCACGACGCAATTCGAAGACGACCGCTTCGCCCATGGCTGGAAGCAGCGACAACTCCACAACATCCGCAATGCCACTATCCGAAAGCGCCGGAACGCAAAGCGACAAGATGCGCAAATCCCGAGCCGTTCCGCGCATGACAGCGTCCGCAATGATTTGCGGGCGCTGTTTGCCCCGAGCTTCCGACGTATTGCGTAACGCCGCGACCATCAATTGCAATTCATTCGGCGCCATCGGCGAGCCCATTTTGACCGCCGGCGGCAATTCGCCAAGTTCTGCCGCTTCCGTTGGCAATTCCGGTGACGCTTGCGCGCTGCGAACTTGAGCCAAAAGCAAAGCCAAATCCAAAAGCTCCGTCGCCGCCGACTTGCCTTCCGCTTGCTCGAGTTTGCTCACCTGTTCGGTGACTCGACGAATGGCTGGAATTTTGGACGCAATTGGCGAAAGCTTGATTTTGCTGGTCGCGAGCGCGGTGTTTGTCCGGGCAACTTGCGCGCCGGTGAACATCATTTCGTCAATGCTGAGGTCGAGTTGTTTCAATGTATCTTTGGCCATGGCCGATTCACCTCAGGTATGCAGCCGCAAGTGTTCGTCTCCGACGAAAAGCGCCAAGGGTTCAGCGCGCAAAGACCGCGTCGGAAGATCAAAAAAGAGTCGCACTGCCAATGAACCCGGACCGTGCGCTGCCGCTGCTTGTCGCAAAGCAACGGTGCCCGAAACAATCGCATCCGGCGAATCGCGCATGATGAGGCGATCTTTGGCTGCGTCTTCCACAATCAATTCCGAGCCCAATGTACCGACTCGTTGTACCGCCACGAGGTCCACAACATCGAGCGGATGTAGCGGATTTCGCAAATGATTTCGAAACGCCTTGATGACGTCGGCAATGGGTTTGGCATGACGATGCAATGCTTCATAGTCGCCCGATTGTCGCGTACGTTCGACACAAGCTTCTTCGGATTTCTCGTCCCAACGAATACGTCGATTGATCATTTCACCGGGATAAAGTCCCGCTTCCGCCACGACCAGCGTTCCACGGCGTGATTCTCGGAGCTTTTGCGTATTGAACTTCGAATAGAAGACTTGGTATGGAAGCGCCGTCCATTCGCGAACGATGGTTCCATCCGTCAAATCGAGCAAATATCCCGTGGCATCCGCGAATTCCAGCAAGTCGTCGTTGCGACGTTCATGGGCCAATTCGATGAGCGTACGGTTCGTGACCCAATGCCCCGCGTGTTTCAAATCCCGCAATTGCCAGCGTTTGCTGAAAATCAAGTCGTATGTCGCGTCGCATTCCGCTTCACTGGCGCCTTCGGCAGCGAGACGTCCATCCAAAAGTTTATTTCCGCGACGCACCATTGCATGAAGCAGCGTCAAGAGCCAAGCGACGCGACCTTCTGTTTCTTTTGACAAATTCCGCGCGGCCGTTTTTTTTGTCTCGTCTTCATCGTCCTCGTCATCGTTTTCTTCCGTGTGCGAAATGGCTCCGGACAGGCGTTTGAGCGCCACCGATGCTTGGACGATGTTCGCGTCGGCCATACGTTTGGCCTGTTGATCGATACCTTCGATCATTTTCGGCGTAACGCCCCCGATCCCTGCATTCACCAAATCAATGAGAAATGCCCCCAATGTCTCGAGCGCATCGATTTGTTCTTTGCCTTTTTTCGCCAACGCATCTTTGTTGACGTTGCGTGGCCCTTCTTTCGGTGTGCGCGTTTTTGGAGCCGCCGGCGTGGCAACTTGGGTCCGTTTGTCCAGCAATTCTTGGGGCGCCGCGGTAACCGAAAACGAGAGACCTTGTTGCGCGTAAGCGAACATCAAGCCGAGCACATGTTTGCAAGGCCGTTGTCGCGAAGGACACGAACAACGCAGCGTGGGTTTGTCGTTTGGCCCGAGCAGATCCGCCGAAACTGTATACGGCGCGCCGCTCGAACCACGACAATCTCCAAATAAGAGCGTACCGTCTTCGGTTCGCGAAAGGTTTTTTAATGCCCCGGTTCGCACCAACTCTTTCGCGTCGAGCGTTGCTCTCTCGTTTGGCGAAAGCGCGATGATCGATAACTCGTTGACCTCAAACGCCATGACGAACGCGAAGGTAGCAGAACCGAACGGTTGCGCGGGAAAAATTCTCGGCCGCCCGGACAGAAAACGTCCGGGCTCGTACGTTCAGGTCTGGCTCGTTGTACCGAGCCTCGGATCCTTGGGCCCTTCGGTCGCTTCGACCAACACGCCGTGGCGTTTCAAGTAATCGACTCCGTTTTCACCCGCATAACCTTCCGAAACGACGATGACTTTGGTTATTCCCGCGTGGTGAATGAGTTTGGCACAAAGAACACACGGTTCACCCGTGACGATGATCCATGCGCCTCGAGTGGCCACGCCGCTGGCCGCTGCATTGCAAATGACGTTCATTTCGGCGTGATGGCAACCGATTTCCATACGCGTGCCGCTCGTGATCTGCATCGTATCCCGCAGACAAACCCCGCCCCCGCAGAGTTCTCCGCCCCCTCGAGGTCCCCCATTGTATCCATCCATGAGAATGACGTTGCGTTCCGGATCGAGTAACAACGCGCCAAACTTGCGACGCGGGCAATTCGAGGCTTTGGCGAGGGCCAAACATTGTTCGATGCGAATTTGCAGATGTTTCGGCTTCATTGCCCGGGCGTCCTATCACAACGAGCGCCCCTTTGAAAGCGAATTTGCGTTTCGCGTGACGAACGTGCTCGGGGGCAAGTTTCGCCACGCTTGCCCGGACGTACGGCGTGCGCTACAAGGCGCGCATGCGTCGAGCTTTCTCCGTTGCTGTTTACCCGCGTTTTCAAGGTCGCGTGCTCCTCATCCATCACCGGCGCCTTGGTATTTGGCTTCCTCCAGGCGGCGAACTTTCCGAAGGCGAAACGCCGCTCGAAGCCGCCGCCCGGGAACTTCGTGAAGAAACGGGACTTGTGGGCCGATTTCCAAAAACGAGCGAAATCGACGGCACGCCGCTCGGATTGATTGGTTACGAAGAACATGTCGCCGGCAGCAAAGGGATTCACATGAATTTCGTCTTTGTCGCCGATGTCGATACCGACGAAGTCAAACCGAATGATGAATTCGAGTCATGGAAGTGGGTTGCAGATTTCGACGGTATTGGTGGACCGCCAAATGTCGCGCAACTCGGCTTGATTGCATTGGCTGTCGGAAAAACGCCCTGAGTGTTGGTCAGGTTTTCACTTTGATCTCTGGGGGTATGGGGGCGAAGCGCAAACTTAGACATGGTGCGCCGTTTCTGGCGGGGTTTGGGGGCGCAGCCCCCATAAGCGCTAACTTAAGCCGTCTGTACTACGATCTGCGGCACCGCGCGGGGTTAAAACCCCGCGCTACATAATAAAAAGTCCTCCGCTCCGCTCCGGACTACCATCTTCGTATTTCCTTCATTATCGAGATTTGCCCTCGTTGATCGAATGAAGCGACTTCTCGCGGTGAAACCATGACGCCAGTCCGGAACGGCAGTGGAGGACTTTTTATTGAATAGCCCACGGTTTTAACCGTGGGCGGGGTCACGTGAAGGACAGAGCGACCGGAGTTTTGAGACGGACTCTTTAACCCCGCGCGGTGGTGCGGAACGAAAATAGGTTCTGGGGCGGTCTCAATCATTCTTTCGAAGGCATCGATATTCGTCGCGCCGACGGAACGGGCCCTTCGGGGGCGGCTTCGAGCAAAAATCGCTGCTCTTCTCGGCTCGTGTGCGTGATCAGCCGTGCGCCGCGTTTCCACGTCAGGTATTGCCACGCCCAGTTGAACATAACGACAAAGCGATTGTGGAAACCAATCAGGAAAAGCACATGGATTCCCATCCATGCGAGCCACGCGATCACGCCGGACAATTGAATCTTGTTCACTTTGGCAATCGCGCGTCGCCGTCCAACCGTCGCCATCGTTCCTTTGTCGAAATACGTGAATGGTTTTCGAGGTTTTCCAGCAATGTCTGCTCGAATCATCTCGGCGACGTAATTACCTTGTTGAATCGCTGCCGGGCATAACCCAGGAACATCCACGCCTTTTGCGTCTTTCATCGCCGCCATATCGCCAATTGCAAAAACTTCGGGATGATCGGCGACCGAGCAATCCGTTCCAACGATGACTCGACCCGACCGATCCAATTCGACACCCAAGTTTTTCGCAAAGGCTGTGCCGCGAATTCCTGCCGCCCAGACGACCGTCGACGCCCACAAACGTTCCCCGTCTTTGAAAGCCACACCGGATTCATCGATATGGGCAACGGGCGCGCCTTTGTGCACTTCCACGCCCAGCGTTTCCAGTTGTTTTTCGGCTTTTGCGCCGAGTGATTCTGGAAAAGCCGTCAAAATGCGCGGTCCTGCTTCAATCAACACCACGCGGGCCGCCGAAGGATCAATCGCGCGGAAATCCCGCGCCAAGACATGCCGCGCCAATTCTGAAAAAGCGCCCGCCATTTCCACCCCCGTGGGACCTCCGCCAATCACCACGAACGTGAGTAATCGTCGTCGAACTTCGGGATCCGATGCTCGTTCCGCCGCTTCGAATGCAAGCAGCATGCGTTCCCGAACCGTCAATGCTTCTTGCAGAGTTTTTAGGCCCAATGCATGCGTGGCCCAATCGTCGTGCCCAAAAAAGTTGTGGGTCGCTCCAACGGCCAAAATCAAATAGTCATAAGAGACTTCGCCTTTGTCGAGCAGAAGCTTTTTCCCTTTCAAATCCACGCCTTGCGCATCGGCGAGCAAAACGCGCGTGTTCTTTTGCTTGGAAAGCACGGACCGAATCGGCACGGCAATGTCCGCAGGCGACAAACCCGCCGTCGCCACTTGATAAAGGAGCGGCTGAAACAGGTGATGATTCGTCCGGTCCACGAGCGTGATCCGAACAGGGGCTTTGCGTAGTGACATCGCGGCATTGAGCCCCCCAAATCCACCACCCACGATCACCACATGCTTTCGGTCCGTCACGTACGCCTCCGATCACCAACGTAGTAGAGCCGCGCGTCGCGCAAAAGAAGTCCTGTTCGTAAGAGCTGGACCACGAATTGACCGGGCTGATCGAAAATCATCCACCGACATCATCTTTGCGGTTGGCCTGTTCAAGGATCTCGTGCTACTCGGGAGGCGCTCTGACGCGAGGAGCACCATGAGAAACACCGCAAGGTGCTCTCAGCGGTGTTTCTTCGTAGCCGGGTTGGAGAGATGGCCGAGTGGCTTAAGGCACACGCTTGCTAAGCGTGCGATTGGGAAACTGATCCGAGGGTTCGAATCCCTCTCTCTCCGCAAAGTTCTCACGACGTTCGTCCCCGAACATCCCCCCACAAAAGAAAAGCCTGTCGCAACATTCGCGACGGTGGTTCGTCTCGGCAAGACGCTCACGAAGGTTCGTCCTGACGGTCCGTCCTGAATCGCGGAAGCATTTCTCGTTTCGCAACGAAGGCTCGTCTTGACGGTCCGCCCCGGGTTAAAGAGGCTGTCTCATAACTCGGACCCATTTGGCGTCGCAACCACGCGTGGGGTTAAAACCCCACGCTACACAAGACGAAGTCCGCACTTTGTGCGGACTGTGCAACATGGATCAGATTTGATTCCGCGATTCACGCCGAGGGCAAAACCACGGAACGTGAAGGGCGACCGCGGATCTGAACGCCCATTCGAAGTCCCCCGAACGGGGGACTTCGTCTTGTGTAGCCCCGGGTTTTAACCCGGGGCGTGTGTACGAGACGAACAGTCGGCGCGACGTGTGAGACAGTCTCTGAAACCCGGGGCGCGTGTCTCGCGTTTGTCACTGACGAACGCGCAAGACCATCGACTGCAAGAACAAGTAGATGATCTTTACGGCATCAAACGAACTCACCGCCGTGTGCTGAATGATCTCACGGACTGTGCGTTGACCATCCACCGCGTCGAGCACCAGCTTTTCCGTTCGCTTGAGTTCGTCCGGTGAAAGATTTTGGAGCGCCAACGGATCGATCACAGGCACTTGATCGAAGTTGATCGAGTTCTCCATCAAGCGCCATTCGTCGACACGACGGAATCCTTCGAGCACCAAACCACTCACGTTCAGCGCCAATTGCGCCATGTCCGCCTCGGGACGGAACGGTTCTTTCGTGAACGAGAAACGTCCATACGGCCAACGGAGCATGTCGTAGACCAGCTCGCTGCATTGCTTCGAAAGCAGTTCGACAAGCTCTTCCCGCGTGATGATTCGGCGGTTGACCAACTCTTCACCCAAGAGCTTGTTTGTCCCGCGCAACTCAGCCAACAAGTCGTCGAGCTGCTCGCGCGTGAGAGCACCTTTTTCGATGAAGTAACGACCAAGGCGGTACTCGTCGGAAGAACCACGCGCTTGAACGAAGTCGACTTGACCCTGCCGCACGGAGATCGTCACGGACGAACGATTGTTCGTCACATGCAAAACGCCCGTTTGTCGTTGCATCGCCAGCACTTGCAGCATCTCGGCCAAAGGCACTGCGGCCAAGTCGCCACTCATCGCTTCGCGAACACCGTCCGAGATGTCGAAGTTCTTGAGCGTCAGGGACAAACTCGCGAGCACATCGTGCGTCATCGTGCGCGCGATGGCGCTCGTCACAGCCGCTTCGTTGGCTCGTTCTTCGGGCGAAAGGGCAAGGATTGCCGGAACGATCGCGTTGGAGACTTGTTGTGCGAATTCTGCGCCCGCGCGTTGTTGCGCGTGCCGCTTCATCGTACTCGGACGAACCAGACTCTCCGCGGAAGCTTGCTCTTCCTCGGGCATCTTTTCGCCGTCGGGAACGGGGCGCGAACGACCTTCCGCCGTTTTCGACAACGCTCCTTCAACGACCGTCACGAGCGCACGCGCATCGAAGGGCTTGGTGATCGCGTCGACAGCGCCGGTTTGCTGGACAAACGTCCCGCGAATCTTGTCGCCCTTGGCGCTCATCAGCACCACGGGCAACGTTCGGTGCGCTGGGTTTGACCGAAGCTCGCGACAGAACTGGTAGCCGTTCATCCGCGGCATGACGAAGTCGAGCAACACGAGGTCGAACTTGGCCTCGCGTTTGATGAGCTCGAGTCCCGCAACGCCATCGCGAGCAATAACGGGCTCATAGCCGTGACGCGCCAAGATCGCACTCACGACCTTGAGAATCGTCGGACTGTCATCAATGACCAGGACACGCGCCGGGCTCGTCATGGGCGGTGCAAGCCTAACTCGGAGCGCTGACAGATCGCGTAGTGAAAAACTGCAAATCGTACGGCACGGGAAAACAGCGGCCTGGGTGAAGCGGAAGATCGGGAAACTTGGCCCGATCTCTCGAAGACTGGCAGTGGGGAGCTGTGACTGAACCCGGATCGGCCGACGACAGCGAGCTTTCCTTGCATGAACGAGCGCTTCGGCTCTTGGCTGTGGCGTTGCCCGCTGGGTTGGCGCTTACGAGAGCGGCCGGAGGAGCGCAGTGGCGCGGTGATTTGCCTGCGCTTCGTGACTTGGGTTTGCTTGCCGTAGGTGCTGCAGGTGGTGTTTCGACGCTCGTCTCTCAAGCGTTGAGCCTTCTGCCTCTCGGACCCCGAACGTTTCGAGCGGCCGTTGGTTCGGTCCTGACGTTGGCCATCGTGTCGGTGCTTTTGTTTGGCTATGTGCGGCGATTGCTGCGGATCCAGGGCACATCGCGATCGCTCGCGTCGCTTCTCGCCACCTTGGCGACGCTGATGGCGACACTTTCTCCATCGTGGCAACGCGAAGCGACTCTTGGTGGCGGAGCGATGATCGCCAGTGGTTTGGCCTTGGCCACGACGATGTTTGGATTGCAAAACATCGTTACACGTGACCGCGAGCCTGGGTTTGCCGAAGCGATCTCGTTTGGAGGTTTGCTCGGAGCAACCATGGCGGAAAGTCCTCCCGCTGCGGGAGCGGCGCTTCTTGCCGTGATGACTGGATTTTTTGCCGAACGAACAGCTCGCATCTCGACGCGATCCAAGACGCGCATGTGGACGCCTTCGTCGCAATTTCTGGGCGTAGGGTTTGTCTCGGCAGCTCTGGTTGCGGGAATCTTCCTCGTTCCGTTTCTCGTTCGACCGTTTGCTCCGCGTGCTTTCGCCGATGTCGGTCGTGCTTTGTCCGCAACAGACCTCACGGGCTTCGATGTCGCAGGCCCGCGTTTGACGAGCCTCTCGGCATGGATTCGCGAAGTTGGTGTCGTCTCGCTCGGCATCGCAATCTTTGGTGCTGCAACGAGTTTCCTTTCGCCTCGTTCGCGTAAGTTCGTCGCGCCACTCCTAGCGTTTGTCCTGCTCGACACCTTGATGCCAGCTCGTGCGTTTGGTGTCCTCTACCTGGATGTACTCACGCCGATTCGTGCGCTTGCAGTGCTCGCAATTGCGGCGAGTTCGGCGCTGGGTGTTGCGAACGTGACGCGCAAGCTCTTCGATTTGCGTTTGCCCATGGCCAAAAGTGGAGCGGTCCTCATCGTTGCGTTTCACGTGACGCTCGTGGCGCTCTCGTCGGAAGAAGCGGGTTACGTCGCCGATCGCAGTAAACAAATGGCTGCGGAAGAATGGACCGACAGCGCCATTGGGAACCTCGAGCCAAGTGCTGCGGTGCTCGTGCGTGCACCCGCCATCGCGTTTCGTCTCTGGGCTGCAAGGGTTCTTCGTGGCGAACGCCCCGACGTGCTCATCGTGCCCGAACGTTTGCTCCATCGAGGGCGCGTCGCATTCAGTCTTCTCGCGGCTGAGCCCGAAGTAGAGCCACTTTTGCGGGACTACGCGATCGCCGGTGAGCCTACGGAATACGCCCTTTCGCGTCTCGCCGACGTGCGACCATTGCATGTCGAGTTCGATCGACGTTGGTCGAAACGCCTCGTTTCGCACATGACGGTTGACGGTTGTTGGCTCGAGTATGCGCCGCAGCCGTTGGGGCAATCAGACCGCAAGATGTCCACGACAGCTTCGCTTGCGCCGATCAAACGCGTCATGGATGCCATCGCCGTACCGCTCGTGCCCGATGCGGCAACCGCAGGCATCGTTTCCGGATCGTTACGAGATCAAAGTACCGTGCTTGCGCTTTTGGGCGAACACGACGCTGCGCAGTCCTACCTCGACGAAGTGGGTCGCTTGTCGTCCGCCGAGCTTGGAATGTTGTCGCCTTTCATCAAGCACGCGTTCATGGCGAAAGCGATGGTCATCACGGCCAACATGCGTACGCCACATCGACCGGGTACATCGGCAGCTCGTTGATGCTCAAAAGGTTCGTCGCGGACGAGTTGTTCATCAACTCGACTGCTGCGCGTTTGGATTTCTCAGCGCACGAACACGTTTTTCGAAGCTACGTTTGTCGTCGTCACTCAGGGTTCGTCCCCCGAAACGAGACTCCACATAGATTCTTGTCAGTTCGAGGATCTCCATCGCGAGCGGATGCGCCATCGAGTTGAGTAGTTCGGCGTGTTTCAGCGGCGGAGTGCCTGGGGAACGAGCGATCCCACGAACGCCCATGGCTACATCGAGAGACTCGTACAACGCCGTCGCAAGCAGCGCGCTTTGGGAACGAGCATCGCTCGGTTTGATGGCCGCCATCGCGTGCAAACGCTTGCGACGGAAGTAGAAGTAGCCGCCACCAAGGAGAGCCGCACCAGCGATCACGAAAATGAACACACGACGATTTCGTGAAGCAGGATTTGTACCGGACGAACTGTCTCCGCGCCGATACTTGCGGAACGTGTTGAACAAGCTGAGTTGTTGGCTCAGGTCGTAACTAACGACGTGGCGATCCCAGCGTTGGCTCGTCGCTTCGATGAGGTCGCGCAAATACGCCCAAACGCCGACGATTTCGCTCTTCGGTGCAGCTTCTGCCGGCGGTGTCGGATCGAACGTGAGCCATCCGTACCCATCGATGAACGCTTCGACCCACGAGTGCGCATCACCCTGACGTACCGCGTAAAACTTCCCAAAACGATTGTACGTGCCCCCGACATATCCAGTCACGTTGCGCGTCGGAACATCGAGCGCACGCAACATGACCGCCATCGCCGTCGAGTAATACTCACAGTGCCCACGCTTGGATTCGAAGAGGAAGTGATCGAGCGGATTCGGGGAACCGCCCGACGGTGAACCAAGGTCGTACTTGAAGTCCGTGCGCAGATGCGACTCGATGGCTTGCGCTTTTTCGAGCGGATTTTTCGCATCTTTTGCCCACATTGTGGCGAGCTCGCGCGTGCGCTCCGTCATGTTCGCCGGCAGCTTCAAGTACCGCGGTCGATCGTTATTTGGCAGCTTCCTGAACGTCGGCGCGTTCTGTCGCGAGAGGAAAATTTCGTACTTGAGTCCGCGATCATCCGCCGCTTGATACCGATGTTCGCCCTCTGGACCTTTGAACACCATCGATTGCGGATCGGGCCCCACGGTCGTTCGCGGTTTGATGCGGATGCCCGTTGCTGTCGGAGGAATGAAAATCACCGGCGGATCGATCGACTCGAGATCGATCTTCATGATCGGATCGAGCTTCGAATCGGGCCAACGATCGTCGAGGGGCGTGATGGCCGCCTCCATCTCCGCTTGTCGCTTGAAGTTTTCGCTCTGCGTCCACGTTCGTCCGTCGTACGCATCGAGCGCCGTACCTCGGAGATGCAGCGGAATTCGCTCCGGTGGTTTGTCGCCCATGTTGGGCATTTCGATCCGCAACGCGAGCGTCGGATCACTTCGCAATACGCCCACTTCGCCCAAGTCCACACGTGGCGAAAAACCTACGTAGCGTCCCGAAGGATGACGCGTGAGGAGCAGGAGAGACAAACCAACCCGCGGGAACAGGATGAACAAGAGCGCCGTGAAGATGACGATCGGAATCGACAACAAACACGTCACGCCGAGGAAGGTTCGTCCAACCACACGCCTCGAACGCAGGATGCGCGGAACATCCACGGGCAAACCCGTACGATCACGAGCGCCTTGTCGGTAGTTGCCTTCGACTTCGCGTCGCAAGTGACTGAGCACCAGCGCACCTGGCGCGACGACGAGAATGCCCAGGAAACACAGGCCGTAGCCCAATCCTCCGCCGAGCACGGTGCCGGAGATCAAGTGCAAAAGCGCCAGAACGATGACTTGCTGATCATGCGCAGCGCCTTTTCGCGTCGCGAGACGAATGATCTGAAGTGCCGCGGCAAACTCGAT
Source organism: Polyangium sp. (in: bacteria) (assembly GCA_044221885.1). GTDB lineage: Bacteria > Myxococcota_A > Polyangia > Polyangiales > Polyangiaceae > Polyangium. Next base: position 12,129 of record JBGAOI010000031.1, on the reverse strand, counting down.
GATGACGTCGAGCACATTGGCGTTCGCGTCGAACATGAGGCGCCCGATTTGCAACGCGAGCACACCGATGAGCGTGACGGAATCGAGGTGTTTCAGCGCTGGATAACGCTCCCAATGATCACGAATCAGTAGCGCGAGAACCAAACCTCCAACGAGCGACCCGCTTACCCACGGACCAAATTGACCACTCGCCAAAAGAGCCAAGATACCGAGCACGGCAAGTGCGTCGGTCATGATGCGGTGGACAAGTCCAAACCTCATGTCGACTCCTTCTTCGCGGGCTTCGTGGCCGGGCTTTCCGTGTTTGTCTTGGCCGATGAGCGCTTATTGGTCTCCGGCAAACTTCCTTCGTCGACAGATTCGAGCAGCGCGAGGAACCGAAGGATCCGGTCCGCGCCAACATTGCGATCTCCGCGTGATTCTTCGCCTCGAGTTGTCCGGACAATCACGCCATCGCCGCGTTTGATGTGCGCGACGGCGCGTGACGCAACTTCACGAATCCGCTTCTCGAACTGCTGCGAAAATTGCTCGTTCGATTGCTTGGGCTTCACCGTGTCGATGATGAGGCGCGTGTCGGGTCGCGTCTCGCGTGCGCGTTCGCGCAAAACGGTTTGTCCGAGGATCGCGCTTTTGCGCCAGTAGATGTCGCGGGGATCATCGCCATCTCGCATCGGACGCAAGCAGTAGGTTTCGTCGCTCGAACCTCGGCCCGATGTGCCAACCCCACCGACCATGCGACCGCGTTCTTCGGGCGGCAAACGAACGGGATCGACGGCGGGATAAATGACGAGCTCGCCTTCGGAGTTGACCTCGCGCGACTTCTCGAAGAGCCCAAAGGGGAAGCGTGTGGCGATGCGAAAGCCGGTGTGTCGATCGCGCCCGCGTCGCGCGGGCGTGCGTCTGTATGCGGCAACTTGTGCACTGGAAGGGCTTATTTTCAGGAAGAAACAGCGTTTGTCCGCGGGTTGTCCGGCCCGAAGGTCTTCCACTTCGATGGCGTAAGAAGGCACGCGCTTCTTGTGGTTGTAGACCTCGATCTCGACGAGATGCGCGCGACCTACTTGCGCTCGCGTTGGCAAGCGTCGCGTCACAGTCAAATCTCGGAGCGACAATTCACTCATCACGCCCGACACGAGCATGAGCGAAACGAGCATGCCGAGCAGCAAATACAGCAGGTTATTGCCGGTGTTTATCGCGGCAAACCCGACGCCAAGTGTTATGCCGACGTAATATTTTCCTTCACGCGTGAACTTTAATTTGCGTGGGGCTTTCCACGTGAAGAGCGAACGTAAGAAACGAATGGCCCAATGTCGTTTCGGGACATTGGGATCTTCCTTGGCCGGTTGCGGCGGAGGAGGTTCAGGACGTGGTGGTAGACGTCGTATTGTAGTGCCGACTCGTGGGACGGCGGCTTCGACCTGCGTCCGATCCGCTGCCATACAAGCCTCGTTTCAGAGCGGGACGGGGACCCGCGCCACGATGTCTCGAATCGCGTTTTCACATTCGTCACGGCTGGGCATGTAGCCTTCCGCATGCGCTGCGAGACGAATGCGGTGAGCCAATGTTGGCACCGTGAGATCGTGAATGTCGTCGGCGATGCAATAGGTTCGTCCGTGCAACATCGCCCGTGCCCGTGACGCTCGCGCCAAGTTGATGCCTGCGCGTGGTGACGCTCCGAGCGACAACGTGGGACTGGCCCGAGTCGCTGCGAGAACAGCTTGGAGATACGTTGCTAGCGACGTGTCGAGTTCGACTTTGTCGACGTCTCTTTGCAACGCGAGGAGTTGTTCCGGGTCGAGGATCTGTTTGACATTACGAACTCGATCCCCGTCGCCACCTTGGGAAAACAGACGCATCTCGACGTGTGCTGGTGGATATCCAAGACGAATGCGCACCATGAAGCGATCGAGCTGTGATTCGGGAAGCGGAAATGTTCCCGCGAAATCCTGCGGGTTTTGTGTCGCGAGGACGAAAAACGGTTCTGGCAAGTCTGTCGTCACGCCATCGACCGACACTTGGCCTTCATTCATCGCTTCCAAAAGTGCGGACTGCGTTCGAGGGCTTGCGCGGTTGATCTCGTCGGCGAGAAGCACGTTCGCGAAAATCGGACCCTTGCGAAACTGAAACTGCGCGGCGCGTTGGTCGTAAACGCTCACGCCAAGCACGTCGCTTGGAAGGAGATCACTCGTGAACTGCACACGACGGAGTTCTCCTCCGACAGCTTTGGAGAGTGCGCGGGCGAGTGTCGTTTTCCCTACACCAGGCACGTCCTCGATCAACACATGCCCTCGACCCAAAAGAGCGATGAGCGCGAGCTCCACCGCATCGGGTTTTCCTTCGAGAGCAGATTCGACCGAGGAGCGCAGCTCCTGGAGCACAGGCGTAGACTCCCGCGCGATCGAGAGCGCCGACGTCATCGCGGAGGATGCTAGCACGGCAACTGCAAATGCCGCGGACAACATCCTGAAAATCTTCCGATCTGGGCAGTATCGCGGGGCAATCGCGAAGATGCCGCTTTTCTTCGGGTCATCCAAAAATGCTCAGAAATGGCCCAGTCAGGATCGCGCATGTATGCTCCGCGCTCGAGGTCGAGCTGGGTCCGATGGGCCTTTTCGAGCAGTGACGTGGAGCAAAGCATTACGCCGTCAGCCAGTGTCGATGTGGATCAAAAGGGAGGCGCCGCGGACGAACCCGATGCTGCAAAAGCGCCCGTTGGACCTTCCGAACCTGCATCCGAACCACCGCCGATTTTGCCGTCACCCCGCAAAGGGAGCCTGTTTTGGCGTATCGCCGGCATGATTCGTACGGTTCGTCCACATATCAAAAGCGCGCTCGGCGCCTTCGGCGTCTTCTGCCTGCTGTCCGGTGCCGTCTATACCCTGAACGACATCGTCGATGCGGAAGCAGATCGAGTTCATCCGGTCAAACGATTCCGCCCGATCGCCAGCGGTCAAGTTCCCATCGCTCTAGCCAAAGCCATGCTCGTTGGGCTCGTCGTCGTGGCCTTTGGTGGCGCAATGCTTGGACCTCCAAAGTTCGTCGCCGTCGCTGCCGGGTACTTTCTCCTCAACATCGTCTATTCGTTTGGCCTCAAAAAGATCGCCTACGTCGACGTTGGTTGCATCTCGCTCGGCTTCGTTTTGCGTGTGCTCGCCGGAGGGTTTGGCACGGCCACACCGATTTCCGGGTACATGGTCGGGTGCACCGCTCTTCTCGCGTTGTTCCTTGGTTTCGGCAAACGTCGCCATGAACTCGCTGGCGCCAACGCCAGCAAACAACGCGCCGCGCTCGAAGCGTACTCGCCACAGGTGCTCACGTTTGCCTTAGCGGCAACGGGCATCGCGACGATCGCGACGTACCTCGCGTACACGCTCGATCACGACACGCAGCGATTTTTCCAAAACCCCTATCTTTGGGCCACGACGATTCACCCACTCTTTGGGGTCATACGATTTTTGCAACTCGTCGTGAGTCGTCCCAAGGCGGAAAGTCCGACGCAGGAAATCCTTCGTGACGTTCCGTTCATGATGAACATCGTCATCTGGGTGCTCGAAGTCGTCTTCATCGTTTACAACTTGAGGCCCTCCTGATGGCGACGGAGCCTGTTGATCCGAAAGATCCCGCGTCCGCAGTTCCCGAGAAAAGCGACGCTTGGACGGACTTGGGTCTCACGCTGCCGATCTTCCTTCTCTACCACCTGGGCGTTGTTTTCTTGCCGGTACGAAACGCGGCGGATCCGGTCACGCGTGAACTCACGACCCTCGCGGATCACAGCTTGCTTGGTTATGCCGGTTTGACGTTGGCGATCGGCATCGCGTTTGTCGTGGTACTCGCAGCGACGGGGCAAAAGAAAGCGCTCGAGCGGAAACGGTTTGTCCTGATCGCCCTCGAAGGAACGCTCTACGCCATCCTCATGCGATTTGCTGCGTCGTATGTCGTGGGTTCGTTGACGCTTGGTCCGAGCGTTCAGACGCGAAGTGTTTTCTCCGGCGTGATCATGTCGATGGGTGCCGGGTTTTACGAAGAGATCGCCTTTCGCGTCGGGCTCTTCGGTTTAGGCGCATTGGTGCTCAAAGCAGTGTTTGGTCCGGGACTTCGCCGCATGGTGCTCACGTTGCTCTGGGCTGGAGTTGCCGCCGTGGGTTTTTCCGCGTGGCATTATGTCGGTGCGCTTGGCGATGCGTTCGACCTGCAATCGTTCATCTTTCGCGCTGTCTGTGGTCTCGTGCTGACAGCCATCTTCGTCTTTCGCGGCTTCGCACCTGCCGTATGGACACATGCGCTTTACGACGTCTGGGCGATGGTCCTTCACGGATGAACGGTGGCGAGAATCTGTTGCCGCGCACCCCGGGGCATGCTTTCACGAACGACGTGACACTCGACCAAGATCTGGCCAGTTTGCCCCCGGCGCTCGTCGAACGAATCACAGCTCGCGGTTTTGATCCGGAGCGCCTGCGTTCATGGGCGGCATCTGTCGGAGGTGATCGAGAAGCACGCAATCGTTTGTCGGGTACGGTCGAGCCACCGCTTCCCGAAGATGTCGTCGACTTGCCTGCTCCTGGTTCACCCGAACATCAACGCAACGAAGCCTTGGGAAACGAGGCCATCGCGCGGGGTGAAGTGGCTCTTTGCGTTTTGGCCGGAGGCATGGCGACGCGTATGGGTGGCGTCGTCAAAGCGCTCGTCGAAGCGCTTCCAGGTCACACGTTTCTCGATTTGCGACTTGCCGAAATGGCCGCAATTCAAAGGCGTTTCGGTGCGCATCCTCCGCTTTGGCTCATGACGAGCGAAGCCACCGACGGACCGATTCGTGACGTTTTGGCGGCGAAAAATCCCGAAGGTGAAGTCGCGACGTTCGAACAATGCGTGTCGCTTCGTTTGACCCACGAAGGAAACTTGTTCCGCGACGAACATGGTGAACCGAGCGTGTATGCCACGGGTCATGGCGACTTGCCCGATGCATTGCGAGCGAGCGGGTACCTCGATCGGTTCTTGGCGCGAGGAGGCAAGACGGTTTGGATTGCCAACCTCGACAATTTGGGTGCGACGATTGATCCCGCCGTGCTCGGTTTTCACTTGGCGCATGGACGGCCCGTCACGGTGGAAGTCGTGAACAAAGTCGGCACGGATCGTGGTGGTGGTCCGGTGCGATGGAACGGACGGCGCATCATTGCCGAAGAAGTGCGACTTCCTGCAGGTTTCGATCCCGCGACGATGCCCGTGTTCAGCACCAACACGTTTCTCGTGCAGGCGAAAGAACTCGCATCGCTCGACATGAAGTGGACGTATGTCGAAGTCGAGAAAAAGGTTGGAGCACAAAAGGCTGTGCAGTTTGAACGCATCGTCAACGAGATCACGACAGCCCTCGAGCCGGTGATGTTGCGGGTGCCTCGAGATGGTGCCGCGGCGCGGTTTTTGCCGGTGAAGGACGTTCCCGAGCTCGAGCGTCGTCGAGGTGAGATCGAGGTGATTGCTCGGACGCGCGGGTTTTTCGGATAAGATCCATTTGCTGGGAGGTCTGGATTGCGTTTCGAAATCACCCACGAGTTCGACGCACCGCTCGATGCCGTCGAGCTGGCCGTGTTGTCGCCGGATCTGGGCGTGTTGATGGCCCGGGCTCTCACGCCGCTCATCGAATCGATCGAAACGGTCGAGCACGTGATTGACCGCGGTGTTTTTCGACGAGTGTTGCGCTTTCAAGCGAACGCGCCGCTGCCGATGTTGCGAACGCATGAAGTGGCGCGGGAAGCGATGAGTTGGGAAGAAACGAGCGTTTATCGGCTTTTGGATCACGCTTCGAGTTGGTCGGTCGCGCCGCGTGAACAATACCGGCGGTACATGCGTTCGTCCGGTACGTACCAATTGGAACGAGCTCCCGATGGGCGGACGAAACGACGTGTGGTGGGAGAGTTCGAGGTCAAAGCCGGTGTGTTGTCTCGGGTCATCGAACGCATGGCTTTGAACGAAGTGCGCAAAACGTACGACGCGGAAGCAGCAACTTTGCGGATCCTGTCAACCGTATGAAAAAAAAGTATTCGTCATGGCTCGTGGGTTCTCTGTTGGCCGGCGTGATGGGCTCGACGGCCAATACGGCCGAGGCGCAGCCTTATGTGCCGGCGCCAGGTCGAGCGATTGCCGGGGGCGATGACGTTTCGACAATTGCCTACAACCCGGCCAATCTCGCATTTTTGCCCGGGGCTGAATTGCGCTGGACCATGGCTTATCCGCGCGAAACGGGATATGTCGGAGGCAATGCGCTCGAAGCGGGATTTTCCGTTTTCAGCATCGCGACAGGATTACGCGTCGATTGGCTCGATGTCACCACACCCGCCGGTTTGACGGCTTCCCAGCGATGGCTCCGCTGGGGTCTTGCGTTGAAGATGGGCGACAAGAGTTCGCTGGGCACGACGCTGGCTTGGTCTTTTTCTGCGCGAAATGAATTCGACGGCGCGTTTGGTTTGACAACCGCCTACACGTACCGACCATTCTCGCTTTTGTCTGGTTCCGTGATAGCTCGTGATTGGACGAATGCGTCCGGACGAACGTATGAAGTGGGATTGGCTTTGCGCCCGTACAAGGGGCAACGCACGATTGAATTGGGCGCGGAAGCATCCTTTCGCGAACGGACGAGCGAGGCGACATTACGTGGCACATTGGGATTCGATATTCCCCGGGTGGGACGATTCCGCAGTGAAGTGTCCGTGAGCCAATTCGATACGACGCCCCAGGTGACGGGCATGGTGGGTCTCGACGTCAATGTGTCTGTGTTGCAAGCGGGTGTGGGCGCCATTGTTGGTAAGGGTGACGGAGGCGCGTATGCAACGGCAGCGGTTCGCACGTATCGTGAACCGGGGATCCGATTGCCAAAAAAAGTGGCAAAGATTCGAATTGACGCGGTTCCTGGCGTTCGAAGACACACGAAGCTTTTGATGCGGTTATGGAAATTGGCCGAGGATCCGGAAGTCAGTGGCGTCGTTTTGGATTTACGCGCCGAACCGGCGAGTTCCTTTGCGCATGCGGAAGAAGTCGGCGATGCGATTCGGCGATTACGCGCGCATGGGAAAAAAGTGATTTGCCATTTGGAAGACGCGGGTGGTCGATCGCTATACGTGTGTTCTCAGGCGGATCGCATTGCGATGAATCCTGCGGGCGGGCTGCGTTTTGCAGGGCTTTCCTCGCAATACATGTATTACGGCGGCGTGCTTGATAAGTTGGGCGTGCGAAGTGATTTCGTCCGTGTTGCCGCACATAAATTGGCAGCCGAGCAATACACGCGAAAAGACTCCACTGAAGTTGGCCGCGAAGATCATCGGAATCTGCTTGGCGAGCTGGAACGTATCTACATGTCGGATGTTGGCGGAGGGCGACGTATTCCGCTCGTGACTTTGCGAAAAACCATTGCGAAAGGTCCGTTCATTGCGCCGGAGGCGCGAGCAGCCAATCTCGTCGACGTGCTGGCGTATTCCGATGAAATGGATCGCGTCGTCGAAGAAACGCTGGGGAGCCCGGTCAAGATCGTCGAAGACAAACCCGCTTCCGAGGCGCCTCGGGTGTGGGGTTCGCCGAACAAAATCGCCGTTGTGTATTTGTCAGGCGACATGATCGATGGGGAGAGCCAGACTATTCCTTTTGTTGGAATTCGTTTGGCTGGGTCATACACCATTACGAAGGCGCTCAAGCGGGCGCGCGAAGACTCGACCGTCAAAGCGGTTGTATTTCGCATTGAAACGGGGGGCGGGTCGTCGCTCGCTGCGGACGTGATCGTGCGCGAAGCGATCCTGACGGCGAAGAAAAAGCCGCTCATCATTTCCATGGGCTCGGCGGCGGCCAGCGGCGGATATTATGCGTCGATGGCTGGAGGGCCGATTTTCGCCAATCGATCGACGATCACGGGTTCGATTGGCATTTTTTACGGCAAAGTTGATGTGGTCGGCCTTTTGGGCAAATTGGGCGTGGGCCTCGAACAATTCCGTTCGGCACCCAAAGCCGATGCCGAGAGCTTCTATCGGCCATTTTCGGAAGACGAAAAGCGCGAACTTGGCGTCAAGGTCAAGCAATTTTACGATTTGTTCATTGCGCGCGTCTCCGAAGGGCGACACATGAAGCCCGATGATATCGATGCCGTTGCGCGCGGGCGCGTATGGACGGGCGCGCAAGCTTTGGACCGTAAATTGGTCGACCATATTGGTGGTTTGCGTGAAGCTCTTGCTGAAGCGCGAAAACGCGCCGAATTGCCAACGGATACAGCGATCGTCGAATTGCCAGACGATGACGACAGTTTGATCGGATCGCTTGCCAAGCTCGTTGGTATTTCCGCCGTTGGTCAAGCGCCCATGGCGAATGTCCTCATTCCTCCCGTGTTGATGGACTTGGCGCGAGGGTTGACGCCGATGATGGTGTTTGACGGAACGAAACCATTGGCTCGTATGGATCTGACGGGGGAAGTTTCGTATGGCAGCTTGACGGCTGTCGGGGATGATGACGGCCCGTGAGCGAAGAGATTCCCGTATCGGTTTTGCACGCGGAAGATGCGCGTATTGCTGTGGACGATGTTATCGCCACGGAAAAACTCACCATTCGCACCCGCGGTGATCGCGTTTTGTGTGCGGGTGACGCGGAAGTTCTTTTTGCAGCCTTGACGGGCGTGCCCTTGCGTTCGCGCGCACATGGTTTCACCGAAGACGACTTGCCTGGCGAAGCTTCCGTCGTTTCCGGGGCTTTGTTTCTTGCAGGGCACGATGTTGGCAAGCGTGAGCATTTCGATGTTGTGGGCGTTGCGCCCGCGGACGCACCATTGCCGCCCAAAATGACGGTGCTCGACTATGTCACGTGGAGTGCTCGTTTGGCTGGAGAATCTTCGCGCCATGCGCGCGACTTGGCGTTGAATGCGCTCGAGCGTGTGGGTTTGGCCGGGGCGATCAAACGTGATGTGAGTACCCTTGATTTACCGGGGCGACGCGTGCTCGCCTTGGCTCATGCGGCATGCGCGGATCCGCGGGTCATTGTCGTGGAATCCCCATTGAGTGGTCTCGAAGCTGGACCAGCGACGTTTGTCATGCAAGCCATTGCGCGGGTGACCGAAGGCCGCAAAGCGATATTTTCCGTAGGCAAAATCGAGCCGGGGACGCCGGAAGGGAATTTGGCGTTGGGGGCGACGGATGTATTGGTTTTTGCGGGCGGAGCGCTCGTATTGGAAGCGACGCCGGAGGAATTGTTTGCCAGTGTGCGCGTGTACGGCGTAACGATTCGCAAGAATGGCGGAGCATTCCGCGACGAACTCGAAACGCGTGGCGTGTCGGTCAAAGGAGGTCCATTGCGTTGGAGTGTCACCTTGTCGGGTGAAGCGACGACGACGGACATCATGGCGGCATCGAGCAAAGCGCGGGCGCCGATCGTGGAGTTGTTTCCGATTGTCGGGGCGAACCCAGTTGCAAGCGGCGCGTGAATTCGCAAATGGTTCGGATCAATCCCACCGTCCGAGCATTGTTGCTGATCCGTCGAAAACATTGACGATGACGAGACGTTTGTTGTTGTTTTTGTAGCCAAACCCGACGTCCCAAAAGTTTCCACTTGGGCGCAAGATCAATTCTGCGTCTTGGTGGTCGCGCAACCACGCAACCAATTCTGGCAATTGCATCGCGGCAGCAACGGCGTCGTCCTGGTTCTTCACGGCGAGCATCGTGGTTGGTACCAAATACCCATCGTAAAGAAGCCCGCGGCCATTGATGCTTTTCCATTCGTGGTCCAATTTGTGGCACTCACGCTTGGCCATGTTGTAATCGTCGGAAAATGGCAAATACCCAGGGATCGGGTCTTCAGGAATTACGACACTGTACTCGAGGTCGGGAACATCGAATACGGCACGACCTTCAGCATCGGTTTTCCCGACCAATTGCAATTGTTCCGGCGGATGAGGGTGGCTTGGCCGGCATCCTTTCTCCCCCAAACAAATATCACCATGAAAAACCTTCACCGGCACGTTGGCAATGGGCGCGAGCGACAAATAATCGCGAATGGTCGCGATGATTTGCGAACCTTTACCCGGGATCGCGATATTGTTCGCGCGTTTGGGTACCGTTGGGCAGGTTCGAGCGGGCACTGTGGGCGCCGGCGGAGGATTGGCCAAAAATCGTTTGATCGGCGATTCGGAAGGTGGCGGTGGGGTCACGAATTGGGGCGCACCTGCTGACGCATTTCCTGATGCAGTGGTGTTGGGTCGCGGAGATACCGGTGCGGTCGCCGATGGTAATGGTGTTGTCGTGACAACCGCGTTACCCGAGCCACAACCCAATGTGATTGTCGCAATGAACAGAACGCTCGGGCGCATACGTCATGCTCGTCCGTACACAGGCACGAGCGCTCCCGAAATGTCGCGTCCCGCATCCGACAGCAAAAATGAAATGATGCCGGTCAAGGATTCAGGCGTCACCCATTTGGAAAAATCGGCGTTTGGCATGTCTGCACGATTGTGCGGCGTATCGATGATACTCGGTAAAACCGCGTTGACTCGCACGCCGTGTTCCAAGACTTCTGCGGCTACGGTCTGCACGAGCGCCGTGACTGCCGCTTTGGACGCTGTATACGAAGCCATTCCCGCGCCACTTGTGGGATTTGTCGCGGCACGAGATCCCACGGCAACGATGCTGCCTCGCTTTTGGGCGACCATGCCTGGCAAAAGTGCTCGTAATGACGCATGGAGCGTCGCTGCGTTCATGGCCATCATGGAATCCCAGGCATCGTCGGGAGCTGCATGCAAGGGCCCAGTCCAGGTAAAACCACCGGCCACGAGAGCCGCGCCATCGGGAGCGCCAAGTTTTTCTTCAATGGTCGCCAAGGCGTTCCGCCAGGCCTGACCATCGAGCACGTCGAGCGGCACGGAAAGGTACGCGTCGCCATACTGTGCCGCAAAAGAATTGAGACGAGCGGTGGCTTGAGGAATGTCCACCGCTGCGACTTTGGATCCTTCAGCAATGAATTTGGAAACCAATGCCGACCCGAGCACGCCGGCTGCGCCTGTAACAATGATGATCATTTGCCGACGGTATCACCAATCCGATGCCCGAGGGAAGCCATTTTCGTCGCCCGTGACTTGCTTGCTGTCGACCTCGCGTGTACGCTGGGCGCATTATGCATCATCGATGGTTCGTCGCGTCATGTTTCCTTGCAGTGGCAGGTTGCGCCAATGTTGCGCCCGCGCCTTCGGTCGCTTTGGCTCCTTCGACGACGGGATCTAGCGCCTCTGCTGTGCCGTCGGTCGATCCGTGGAGTCTGCGCGGCGTCGAGCGACTTGTGAATGACGCTCGGCGGCTCGAACCATTCGTGCAATCTGTCCAGGTCAAACAATTTTTGGAACGCGCCGCATTATTGCCGAAGATAACGCCGCGAAAATTGGTTGTACGTCCGGACAAATCAAAGTATTACACGGAAGTACAGGCCCAAGCGGAATCCCCAGACGTTCGCGCGACGCTCGTCCCGTATGACGTTGACGAAGACAAATACTACAACACCAATTATGGTTCGCCGCTTTCGTATTCTCGGCCGCTCGATATTTTGTTTGCGCACGGTATGAACTTGCCCGCGGGATCGAAGGTCTTGGATTTTGGTTATGGATACATAGGTCATTTGCGGCTCTTGGCGACCATGGGCATGCAAACGACGGGCGTTGACGTGTGGCCGCTGTTGCCTGCGCTGTATTCGTTTCCGGGTGATCAAGGTTCTGTGGACGGTCCCAAAGGGGAACGGGGCAGCATTCGTCTCATCGATGGGCGATTTCCTGCCGATGCAAAGATCGTGGCGAGTGTAGGGACGGGATATCGTCTCGTAATTTCCAAGAATGTGCTCAAAAAAGGATACATTCATCCCGACAGACCGGTGGAAAATAAGAAAGTGCTCATTGACCTTGGTGCGAGCGACATACTTCGCCTTCTCTGCGATGAACGACGTTGTTTGCATGCAGTAAGCAACAAACGTCGGGTTCATTGAATGCCGAAAGGCGTAACAATGGTCGTGGATCGCAATCTCGCCAGTCCCAAGCCATGCTACCGGCTTACCAACATCCGCAACCGTTTCTCCAACATCGGTGACAACCACATCGCCGTGCTTCGCGAATCGCAAGGTGCCGCGCATGTC
>JBGAOI010000319.1:0-8077 GCA_044221885.1 Polyangium sp. (in: bacteria) | reverse complement strand
AGCCCGAATGTAGGAGCGAAAGGTTGCGATCGTCAAGGGTTCCGCGTGGGGTCCGCGTCAAAGCAAGACTGCGCCGCTGCGAAAAGCCGTGCTAAGGGGTGCTTTGTGAAAATCCCCGCTGGAGATCCCCTTGGCACCCATCGAGTTCTCGAACCGAAAGGTGCCCTGCCTCAACCTGCCGAAAGGCTCGACAACGACTTTTCCAAGGCTTACTCGACCGAGATCATCGTTGACGTTCAAACGTTGAACATCGACGCGGCGAGTTTCCGGCAGATGGAAGAGGCGTCGAAAGGCGATCTGGATGGCGTAGCCACGCTCGTCATGCAAACGGTGGCTCGTCGGGGCAAACAGCACAATCCCGTGACAGGCTCGGGAGGCATGTTGCTCGGCGTCGTATCGCACGTCGGAGATCTTGCGGCCGAACGAGGGTTTGTCCCAGGTGATCGCATCGCGACGCTCGTGAGTTTGTCCTTAACGCCGCTGCACATCGAAAAGGTCACGGCCATTCGTCAAGCGTCGGCGCAGCTCGATGTCGTCGGCAAAGCCGCGGTTTTTCTTACCGCACCGGTTGCACGTATCCCGCTCGATATGCCCGAACGCCTCGTCCTCGCCTTGCTCGATGTCGCCGGAGCAGCCCCCCAAGTCGCGCGACTTTGTGAAGAAGGCGATACCGTGGTCGTGCTCGGCGCTGGCGGGAAATCCGGTCTCTTGTGTGTCGCCGAGGCGCGAAGGCGCGTGGGTTCGAGCGGCACGGTGATTGGTGTCGAGTCCTATCCAGCGTTTGCCGAGGAACTGAAGGAGCTTGGCCTTTGCGATCACGTGGCCACGATCGACGCGCGCGATCCGTTGGCCGTACGGAATGTCGTTTGGCCTCTGACGGAAAACCGTGGCGCGGACTTGGTGCTTTCGTGCGTGAACGTTCCGGGCGTCGAACTCGCGGCGATCCTTGCGTGTCGCCAACGCGGCAAGGTGTACTACTTTGCGATGAGCACGAGTTTTACCGCGGCTGCGCTGGGTGCCGAAGGCATTGGTCGAGACGTCGATCTGTACATCGGCAATGGGTACGCGCGGGATCATGCCGAATTGACGTTGTCGATCGTCCGCGCAAATCCAAAGCTCATGGCGATCATGCAGCGACGTTACGCGTAGCGTTTTTCTTGGCAAAGCATTCAACGAAAACGAACGAAAACCTCTTTCCGCAGTGGAGCCTCCGATGACCTCTTCGCATGACACGCGGCCCGAAGGGCTGAGACCCATCTTGGATCTTGCTCGTGAGCTCGGAATTTCACCGGATCACGTGGAGCCTTATGGGCGCAACAAGGCGAAAATCAGCCTGGATGCATTACATCGAACGCCTTATGGGGCTGGGCGGCTCATTCTTGTTTCGGCCATCAATCCAACGCCTGCGGGTGAAGGAAAAACCACGATGTCGATTTCATTGGCGATGGGGCTCCGTCGTCAGGAAAAACGCGTGGTCGTTTGTCTACGCGAACCATCGCTGGGCCCCGTGTTTGGGGTCAAGGGCGGCGGTACCGGAGGTGGCAAAGCGACGCTCGAACCGGCCAACGACATCAATTTGCATTTTACGGGCGACATTCACGCCATTACGACGGCCCACAATTTGTTATCGGCCATGGTCGACAACGCCTGCCATTTTCACCAAGTGTTCGGTGAAAAAGGAGAATTGGATCCGCGCACGGTAACGTGGGGTCGGGCCATGGATATGAACGATCGGGCATTGCGCAATATCGTGGTGGGTATGGGCCGGAAAGCGGACGGTGTTCCGCGACAAGATCGGTTCGACATCACCGCCGCCAGCGAAGTGATGGCGATTGTCGCATTGGCCGAAAGTCCGGCGGATCTCGAAGATAGACTTGGGCGAATCGTCGTGGGTTCGTCGATGACGGGCGCGGCGATTACAGCGGCGGACATTGGCGCATCGTCAGCGATGGCCGCGCTGTTGCGCGATGCATTGGCACCGAATTTGGTGCAGACGGCCGAAGGCGGCCCGGCGCTCGTGCACGCGGGCCCATTTGCGAACATTGCGCACGGGTGCAGCTCGAAGATTTCTACGCGCCTGGGTTTGTCCGTCGCCGATTACGTCGTGACGGAAGGTGGATTCGGCTTCGACCTCGGTGGAGAAAAATTCCTCGATATCAAGTGTCGAAGTTTGGGTGTTTTCCCGCGTGTCTTGGTTTTGGTCGCAACGTTGCGCGCGCTCAAGATGCACGGAGGTATCCCGGCCAAACTTGCCGCGGAACCCAATGCTCAAGCCCTGCATAAGGGCCTGGAACACCTCGACAAACATCTGGAATCGGCAAAGTTTTATGGTTTGCCCGTTGTCGTGTGTATCAACGAATTTCCAACGGACAAACCCGAGGAACTCGAATTGGCAGAAAAAGGGATTGGAGAACGCGGCGTGCGAGCGGTTCGTTGCCAAGGGTTTGCCCGCGGGGGCGCAGGCGCCGAAGCGTTTGCTCGTGTCGTGGCCGAAGTGGCCGAATCAACCGACGCAGCTCCTCCGCAACCGCATTTCGTGTACGACCTTGACGAACCCTACGCCAAAAAGATCGAAAAAATTGCGCGAACGATTTACGGTGCTGCCGGTGTATCGCTGGCGCCTGCGGCAGAAAAAGAAATCGCCCGCATTGAAAAGATGGGATATCGCAATTTGCCGGTTTGCATGGCGAAAACGCAATATTCGTTGAGCGACGATCCGGCGCTGACGGGACGTCCCAAGGACTTCACGTTGACTGTGCGTGAGGTGCGTTTGAGTGCGGGGGCCGGGTTTGTCGTGGCGCTCACGGGGGACATGATGACGATGCCTGGATTGCCGAAGGAACCGGCCGCATTGAAGGTCAAGCTGCTTCCGGACGGGCGCATTCGGGGCCTCATGCAGAATGATTGATTTCCGGTTCGCCTTTGCTGGCGCTCCATGACCCCGGAATGGGCGTGGACGTCGATGAAGGCACAACGCCCAAGGCTTCTTTCGACGCCGCGGGCAAGATGACAGCAAACGTCGTCCCTTTCCCTTCCAGTGACTGAACTTCGATACGTCCCCCGGCGGCTTGGGCAATACCTTGGCTAATGGCGAGGCCCAAGCCGGTTCCTTTTTCTTTCGTTGTAAAGAACGGCAAGAATAGGTTTTTCAAGACCTTTTGCGAAATTCCCGGTCCTGTATCGGCGACGATGATCTCGACAAACGGTTCGTTTAGGGTTGAACTTCCCGGCAAGGCGGATCCCGAACCAGCACGAATTCGAGTCTTGATTGTGATTTTGCCGCGTCCGAGCATTGCTTGCGACGCATTGCGATACAAATTCATGACGACTTGGCGGAGTTGTTCCGGGTCCATGACCACGCGCGGGAGCGACGGATCGAGTTGCACATCCACGGTCAAATCGCGGCTCGATCGCTCGGTGGAGAGGACCTGCAAAGTTCGGCGCAAAACCGCATTGACGTCAGTCGCCACGACAGACCCTTGGTTTGTCCGAGCCAAATCAAGGACCGAACCAACGACGCGATCGAGGCGTTCGACTTCTTCCAAAATGATTCCAATAAATTCTTGGGAAGTCGGATCGGATTCCTTGCTTTCGGGGTTTGGTTCGGCAAGCAATTGCGCAGCACCTTTGATGGCTCCGAGAGGGTTGCGAATTTCGTGCGCCAAACCCGCGGCCATTTGTCCGAGCACGGCGAGGCGATCTCGTTCTTTCATGTGCTGATAAAGGCGCGAATTTTGAATGACGACGCCAACTTGGGTCGCGAGCGTCGCCAACAACGCAATTTCTTCCGGGGAAAACGCATCACGCACGCGATCGTCCGCGACGACGAAAAGCCCAATGAGTTCATTGTTTTCGACATAAATGGGCAACACGACGCCGCCTTCGGCCAATGCGCCAAGCACGGCCGAAGCGCTCAAAATTGCGTCGGGCGTATCGGTACGTTCACCACGACGTTTTCGATCCTGGGCATCCCGTTTGACTTCCTCGAGCGACACGGGGCCTTTGGACAGGCGATCGAGCAGAGCGCGGGCGGTGGCGATTTCCACGTGGGGCGACGTATTGGCGCCAAGGGAAGCCAAGCGATTAAATCCCGTTCGATCTTGATCTCGCAAATACAAAGCAGCTTTGGTGACGCGGCGCGATTGTTCCAAAGCGGCAACGACAATGGGGCCGAGTTCTTCGAGTTCGAGCACGTGGACCAGGCGCCGACGAGCGTCCGCGACAGACCTTTCGAGGTCGAAACGATCGCGAAAAATGAGCCGTTGCGTTTGTTCGGCGACACGTTCACGCAAAGGATCGAAAAGCACGAGAATGACGATCGCGGCGAGAACCGCATTGAGGTACATCGTGTCAAACCCGCCGACGACCGTGACGAGCAGATAAAAAATCGCGGCAATGAGAATAGCAACGAATGTGGCGACGGTCAGTCGTGCCAGCATTTCGTATACGTCGAGCAGACGTTCGTGGCGCAAAGCTTGAGCCAAGACAAACAGGAAAACCACGCTGAGAGCGGCGCCAACGGGCGGCGGTGTTATGCCGAGGAACCAAGCAAAATCTGCAAGGCTGGCCAAACCGGCCAATGCTCCGAGCACCACGAGCAAGCGTACGCGACGTTGTGTTGCGCGCGAGGCGCTTTGCGCGCCGCGTTGCCACAATTCAATGAGTCCGGCCGTCAGAAACGCAAATACGTAGAGAAAAACGGCGCCGCGCAAAAGCGGATGACGTTGCACGGGACTCAACAACAAGAGGGCAAGCGGCGGCGCCAAAAGCATGGCCCATCGCGGCAAACGACTTGGATATTCGGTCTCGTGGGGGACCATCGCGGCGAAAAGATGCAGCGCAAAAAGCGGCAAAAGCAGCGTGAGCACGCCCGTGAAGCGCTCGAAAATGGACCAAGCGAACAAATTGGCAAGGGATTGGGACAGATACCAAAGACCGATATCTCCAGCAAATGCGGCAAACAGAAGGTGCACCGTCCGTACGCGCCCGCGAAGCAGGATGGATACGGCAATGACGAGCGAGAGGGCGCCGCAAACGAGCGTCGTTTTGGTTCTGAGGTCCGTGCCAATTTCCACACGCCGACCTTAACGCATTGGTCAGAAAAAAGCGAATTTCAAATCAAGCGAGCGCCATAAAAATGGCAGTGCCGGGAAATACACCAAAGCCTTCTGCAAACGTGCACGAGATGAACGAATGTTTGCGCTTGAGCTTTCGTCTTATTCGAGGGACAGTGGATCCTTCGTATCCCGAAACGACAGTGACGAGTTCCGCGTGCTCTGGCACGCAGGTGGGGAAATAATCCGTCGAGCCAGGGGATTTTGCGGTGAGCGATAAGAGCACGCAAAGCACACAAGACGAACCGCAACCAGCGCAAGCACCTTTCGACATCTCGAAGCTTGCGCTCGTGGCGTGTGAAACGTCGGATAGTGTCATCATCACCGATTGCAATTTCGTAGTCCTGTGGACAAATGCCGCAGCGCAGCGCATCACGGGATATTCCAAAGAGGAGATGCTTGGGCGAAATCTGTTGGAAATTGCAAAAGCAGATACTTCGTCTCCAGAAGTCACCGCTCAAATGGCCAAAGACCTGCACGCGGGGCGTCGGTTTGCTGCCGTAGCGTGGACCGTTCGCAAGAACGGCGAGCCTCTTCTTGCAGACTTCGAGGTGATTCCATATCGTGCCGCCTCCGGCCCCGTCGAGGCATATATTGGGATTACGCGCGATGTCACGGCAAAAGCCCTTGCCGAGCGGGCGCTTCGGGCAAGCGAAGAACATTTGCGGGATGCACAAAAGCTGGGCGGATTCGGATCGTGGCGCTACCTCGTGGACAAACAAGAAACGCTTTGGTCCGACGAGGTTTATCGAACCTTTGGTCGGGATATTTCGGAAGGAGTGCCCAGTGCCGACGAATATTTTGCGTATATGGAGCCCGAGGACGCCGCGCGGCATCGGGCGACCATCACGGAAGCACTGACGACAGGAAAAGCCTACGAGACAACCTTTCAAATCAAACGCCGCGACGGAACGATCGCCTGGATGATCGGGCGCGGGAATGTGCGTCGGGACGAATCGGGACGTATTACCGAACTTTATGGGACGACACAAGATATCACGGCCCGAGTATTGGCCGAAAACGAACGCCTCGATTTGCAGGCCCGTTTGGCCAGCGTGCAACGACTCGAAAGCTTGAGTCGCCTGGCAGGAGGAATCGCTCACGATTTCAATAATTTACTGATGGGCGTCATGATGGATGCGAGTTTGCTCGAGCGCGAAGTCGCTCCACTCTCGCGGGCCGCAGAAGCCGTCGCCAGCGTTCGGCACGCGGCCCTTCGGATGGCCGAAAGGACAAACCAATTGCTGACGTATGCCGGGAAAGGTCGGTTTGTCTCTGAACATATCGATCCCAATTTTATCGCCACGAACGAATTGGATTCATTGCAGCCTACGTTGCCTCCCGAAGCGGAGCTCGAAACACACATCACGAACGCTCCAACAACGGTGGAAATGGATTCGAATCAATTGCGGGGAGCGCTCATGAATTTGCTCTCCAATGCGGTCGACGCGCTCGAAGGGCGGCTCGGCAAAATCACGGTCCGCACACACGTGGACTCGAGTTTCCCGGACGCAACGATGTGGGTGCTCGAAGTCACGGATTCTGGGGTTGGAATGACGCAAGAAGTGCAACAACGCGTCTTCGAACCATTTTTCACGACCAAAGAACTGGGGCGCGGATTGGGGTTGTCCACGGTCCATGGCATTGTACAAAGAAGCGGCGGAACCATCGAAATTCGGTCCATTCCCAAAGAAGGTACGACGTTTACGATTCGTTTGCCCATCGCGACGCCCTCGATGCAACACTCCGATCGCGAGCAAATCTCCACCGACAAACGACCTCTGCGCATTCTCGTCGCTGACGATGAGACCATGATCCGACGCGGTTTGCGCCGCATGCTCGAATTAAATCAAACCAAGGTGATTGACGTTGGTGATGGGGTCGCGGCCATTGAAGCGGCCAATGAATCGACCGAACCCTTCGACATCGCACTTTTGGATGTCATGATGCCAAGAAAAACCGGCTACGACGTCCTCGCCGAACTGCGGACGCGTAATCTACCAACCAAGATCATTCTCATGAGCGGATTTCACAACATCAATGAACTCGCGAATGCGAACACGACCAACTACCAAGCGGATGCGATGTTGCAAAAGCCGTTTGCCTGGGATGAACTGCAACTAACGGTTCAACGTGTGATGCAACGAAACCTGGCCTCGTTCCCGGACAAACGCTAGCGTTGGCAGCTCGGGTGTGGTTTGATGAACGGCATGATGCGCCCTTTGCTCCTCGCTGCGGCACTCGTATTGTCAGCATGCGGTGGCGGAAATTCTACGCCCACAACCCCCACGACAACCACGGGTTTGAACGACGCCGACGCACTGAAAAAGCTCGATGCCGAACTGGCCAAGCCGCTTCCGGAATTTTGGAAGGAAACTTCGATTGCGTTCATCACCGATCCCGTGGCGATGTGCAACCAGACAGATGTCGATACTCGCGTAAAAACCGAAGCCACGGCGCAATTGGATCGAGCCAAAACGGCGTTGCAAGATGCGGGTATCACGGTTCAGGAATCGATGGATAACGCTGCCATCGTTTTTTCGATCCGCATTCTTGCGAACTGCTCGAGCGGCACGGCAGCACTCGTCACCGGTGACGTGTCGGCAATGCCGGGCAATGGCGCCGTTGCCGCGAAATCGGATTTATTCGAGATATCGCGATTCGATGCTGGTAACGTCACGCTGGCATTGTTACGCAATGACGCAGTCATCAAAAAAGTGCATCCGCAATAGAGCGCCCGTTCTTTGCATTCGATGCGTGCTTGCATTCGCCGGGCTGAACGTGCAAGCATGAAATCATGAGAACACGTGCAACTTCGCTCGCCCTTTCAGCCATCTTGATAGCTAGCGTCGCTGTCGCTTTCTCATTATGCGGTGACCCCTCGAATCCATCCGCGACAAACTCGGGAGGTGCAGGGGGCGCGGGAGGTTCGGGTGGCAATGGCAATGGCGGCTCGAATGTTT
>JBGAOI010000318.1:0-8079 GCA_044221885.1 Polyangium sp. (in: bacteria) | reverse complement strand
CGACGATGATCTTTCGTCCGGTCAAACCTGCATCGCCGAACGGACCACCAATGACGAATCGCCCCGTGGGGTTGATGTAGATCTTGGTGTTCTTGTCGATGAACTTTTCCGGAATGACCTTGTCGATGACGAGTGAACGCATCGAATCGACGATGGTCTTGTGTTTGACGTCGGGGCCGTGTTGCGTCGACAAAACGATCGCGGCCACGCGCACGGGTACGTCATTCTCGTACTCGAACGTGACCTGGGTTTTTCCGTCCGGACGAAGCCAATCGACCTTCTTCGCCTTGCGCACTTCCGCGAGCTTTCGTGCCATGCGGTGGGCAAACGAAATCGGTGCGGGCATGAGTTCCGGTGTTTCGTCGGTCGCGTAGCCGAACATCATGCCTTGGTCACCAGCGCCTTGCTCCTTGTGGAGTCCTTCGCCTTCGGTGACGCCACGCGAGATGTCGGGGCTTTGTTTTTCGATCGCCGTCAACACGGCACAGGTTTCGTAATCAAAACCCATCGCCGCATCGGTGTAACCAATGTCTTTGATGGTGCTGCGAATGAGCACGGGCATATCGACCCACGCGGTCGTGGTGATTTCGCCAGAAACAATCGCCATGCCCGTCTTGACCATCGTCTCGCACGCGACGCGCGCTGCCGGATCTTGGGCGAGGATGCCGTCGAGAATGGCATCGGAAATCTGGTCGCAAATCTTGTCTGGATGGCCTTCCGTTACGGATTCCGAAGTGAACTGATACCGGCGCATGGATGCTCCTTGGGCAACTGGCGGGGCGTACGCATACGCCTTGGACGCTGGACCGTCAACGCACGTGACAGCACAAAATCGAAACGCCGGACCACCTCGCGGTGAACCGGCATTTCATCAGCCAAACGGATGTCTCAACTGAACAAGCGACTCAGCCGCCCATGCCTTCGAGTTTTGCGACGAGCTCCGCGCTGAACGTGCCTTGAGCCAACCGAGAACGAACCTGCTTGAAGACGCCCTTCCATTGCTCCTTCTCGCCCGACGTCAGCTCAACGACCGTCATTTTGCCCTTCAACCGACCGTACGCCTCGTCGTCCGCGCTACGAATGCGCTTCGTCAGCGCATTAGCTGCAACCTTGCCCGTGTCCTGGAGGATCGCCTTCAAATCCCCAGGGAGCGCATCGAGTGACTTGCTCGACATGACCAACGCGCCAATCGCAAAACTCGTCACGTCCGATGACACGTGGTCAAGTTTGCCCGCCCACTGGAGCTGCTCCACAACGAGTGCTGGTGCGGTCAACATGTCGATGGCGCCCGTGTTGAGGTTCGGGAGCACTTCCGGGATGCTGGCCGAAACAGGCGTTGTCCCGCCAATCACTTGATAGACGGCCGGAACGATCACGTCCGCTTTCCACGCATACGGCTTCTTGCCGCCCACATCCTTCGGCACGTGCACTTCGTAGCCACGGGTGAACGTACGAGCAGCGCCAACATCGCCCCACCCCATGATCGAAAATCCTACATCCGCCGCGCCCTTCTCGAACTCGGGTCGGAGGTTTTCCCGGGCCGCGTCGAGTTTGGCCCAGGAGCTGAACAAACCAGGCATCTGAAGGGCAAGGATCGGTTTGTAAACTTTGCCGAGACCAACCCCCGTGATGGCTGCTCCATCAAGTTGGCCGGCCTTCATCTTGCCGACCATCCCGTCTTCATCGCCTTGCGCGCCGTTGTAGAAGATCTGGACCTCGAGCCGCCCGCCGCTCTTCTCACCGACTGCCTTGATCCACGTTTCGAACACCTTCCCCCAAGGGCTCGATTTCGGTGCCAACGTCCCGATCTTGATCTTGAAATCCGCCGCATTGGCATCTTGGGCAAGACCAATCCCAGCAAGAATCGTCAAGGCACTGAGAAGCTGAATCACCGCTTTACGTCGCATCATCTGAAACCTCCATCCCTCGGCTTGGGCATCGTTGCGCTTTTGCTCCCGAAAGACTTCCTGTTTGCCGCGATCCTGTAAAGAAGGTTCTTCCCCCAAAACAAGTTCGCCGGACCTTCACCGTTACGATGCAACGCAGCATGGTGCGTCGAAAAGGAACAGTTCGTGGACAACGCGATGCCGGACCAGCGCTCCCATCGTCCCTAAAAATTCACCGGACAAGAGGATCGCTGGTCCGACCTCGACCTGGTCGGCATCTGGGTCGAATCGAAACCTAACGGGGCGTGAGGCTCGAATGCCACACGGCCAGGGTGGACGATGCTCGAAAAGCGTTATTCACATTGCCGCAACGCGAAAAACTCTGATGATAGGCCCCGATGATCCTGGAAGACATTCGCAACGTTCTGAAAGAGCAAGGTTGGCCCGTGGAGATGCTCTCCGAGTCCACGTTGCGGAGCCGCTTCCGAAGTCGAGATCGCATCTTCCCGCTGTTCATCCACGTCGAACCCTTGTTCGTCACGTTCGCTGTGATCCCGTACGCCAAACTCCCCGAAGATCCCGACACCGCCGACGAACTCATGTCGCGCCTCTTGCACCTCAATCGCGACATCAACCTTGCCAAGTACTCCGTCGACGATGACGGGGACGTCATTCTCAGCGCCGAGTACCGCATCGAGAACTTGGATCCAAGCGAGATCCGAGATGCCGTGGACGTGTTGTCGTTCTACGCGGACAAACATCACGCCGACGTGCACGCGCTCGCCAGTTCCTGAATTCGTTTCACCTCAAACGATCACTCGCGCAACGTTTCGATCCGCGGCTTCGGCTGTTCCTCTTGTACGTCGCGAAGTTCCGAACGTGACACGGGCAATCGCAACACGAGCTCCCCACGAACGACGGTCAGCCGAACAACGGATCCCACGCGACCGCGCAACATTTCACGAACCCGCAGTGCGTCTCTGTTCCGCACGTAATAGCCGTCGATCATGATGATCTCGTCGCCAGGCAAAAGCCCCGCCTTTTCGCCCGCAAGACCAGGAAACACATCCCGCACGTACACAGCGCCCGTTTCGTTGTCGCGACTCAAATGCGCGCCAATCGAACCAGGTTTTTCTGCTCCACACGCTCCGAGCGAACCCACGACGAAGAGCAGCTTCGCGATGAGCTTCGACAACGACCGCATGAAACCCACGATAGCAACTGCGGCTGCGTTACATGCGCCTTGCAGCAGCGCATCCGTGCTGATGAGCTTTCGAGCATGAATTCCCGGCGCGTCTTGCGACCCGTGTTCGTATGGGCAAACCTTGTGGTCTTGGGTTTGTCCAGTTGTACACTGGGCGAAAGCGAAGCTCCTGGTTGCCAAAGTGATGCCGATTGTGGCGACGAACTGGTTTGTCGCGCCGGCGCGTGCTTTCGAATCATCGGTGACGTCGACGCTTCCGTTCCCGAAGACGCTGGCTGACGTCCATCAAGGATCGTCGCCCGCAAAGCGCACACGCAGGAGACCTTCGGCGACTTGAAATCGCGCTCGACATGCCAGCCGATGTGTTGGCGGCGCATCGAAGGCCAGCAACGTTTCAACTTCATCCGTCGAGGGTTCGCGCAGCAAATCCGCCCCTTCGAGCACCTCGATCCTGCACGTACCGCACGTTCCGGAACGGCACGAAAACTCGACGGGCGCGTGGCTCTCATCGCAAACGTCGATCAGTCGAGCGAATGGCTCGGCCTCGGTCGTGTTGATGAGGCTCTTCTCCGCAGATTCGAACGCGACACGAATCACGACCTCTCCCTCGCGCATCGTCGCGCTCGATGCAATTGGCTCATGACCCGGCACGGAGTATTTCACTCGTCATGCAGCAAAGCTTCGATGTGATCATCATCGGTGGAGGTCCAGGAGGCTCGACGCTGGCTTCGAGTTTGGCGAAGCGAGGTCGTCGTTCGCTCGTGCTCGAACGCGAGAAGTTTCCGCGTTTTCACATTGGCGAATCGCTCTTGCCGTGTTCGCGCGGTGTGCTGCGGGAGCTGGGCATCGACGAAGAGCTCGATCGCAGGTTCATCCGGAAATACGGCGCGCGATTCCTCTGTTCCGCGACAGGTCGTACGAACACGTACCACTTTGCCGACGCTTATGACGCGGCGTTTGACTACGCCTACCAGGTGCCTCGAGCCGAGTTCGATCACGTGTTGCTCGAACATGCGAAAAAGCTCGGCGCCGACGTTCGCGAAGAATGGGAAGTCGCCGAGGTGATCTTCGATGGATCTCGCGCGGTGGGCGTACGCGCGCGGAGCGTGCACGAACCTTCGCAACTCGTGGAGTTCCACGCTCCCGTGATCGCTGATGCGACAGGTCGCGACACGCTGCTAGCCACACGCACGCGGCGCAAAGCGAACATCCCGCGTCTCGACAAAACAGCGTTTTTTTCGCACTTTCGCAACACCGTTCGTCAAGACGGTTTGGACGAAGGCAACATCCAAATCGTCGTCTTTGAACACGGTTGGTTCTGGTTCATTCCGTTCCGAGGTGACCTCACGAGCGTTGGCGCGGTGTGTTCATCGGAGTGGATCAAACAGAAGAAGAAGGGTGAAACGCTCGACGAGTTTTTCATGCGCACCGTGGAATGTTCTTCATGGGCGAAGCAATTTCTTTCGACCGCGAAACAAGAGCGTTCTGTGGGAGCGCTGGCGGACTTTTCGTATCGCATCGATCAACTGGCGGGTGATGGTTGGCTCTTCGTAGGCGATGCAGGTGGCTTCCTCGATCCGCTGTTTTCGACCGGTGCTCACTTGGCCATCCAAGGCGGATTCATTGGGGCTCAAACCATCGATGAAGCGCTGAAGCGTGGGGACACATCGCGCGCTGCGTTTGCCGAGTACGAAGCAGCCGTGCGTTACGCTGTCGACTTGTTCTTGGGCGTTGTGCAGGGGTTTTACGCGGGACACTTCCGCGAGACGTTGTTCGAGGAAAACCAACGCAAGCCGATGCGCAAGATCATCACGTCGATCTTGTCGGGCGACGTCTTCCACCAAACGAAGAAGCCGCAATGGGCGCCGTTTGTCCAAGGCCTCTACCCGGCCGACGTGCCGCAGTTTGCTTAGACAATCCCTACTTTGCCGGGGCGCTTTGCGGGATCGTCGTGAGCTGAGCTTTGCACGTTGCGGCAAGGGTTTCCTTGCCGTTCGGGGCTTTCGCCGCTTCACGCCACGCTGCTTGCATCGCCTTGAATCCGGGCTCTCGGGCAGCTCGGGATTCGGCAGGCAGCGTGTCCAGAAACGCATTCATTTTTTCGATGTACGAATCGCATTCTGCGATGCCGATCGCCGATTCCGACGCCGCGACGGATCCTTCGCCGGAGCTTTCTTTCCCGCAACCGACCGTGGCGACAGCCATCAGCACCAAAGCGCGCGTCGACTTGTTCATCGTCTCCGTCTCCAACCGCGATGCAGCGTGTTCGATCTGCGAGGCGGATGGTGCCACGTGCAGATCATCAAACAAAAATTGTCGCAGCCGAAGTCATCAGGCGCGCACGAGAAGAATCGCGTGTTCTTCGCGCGATCGTGTCGCAAACACACGACGCGTCGGCTCGTGAAAATGGGGCCGTTCCTGCGAGGCCACCGCACCGAGTTTCAGGTGCGTCTTGCCCAACACCCGTCGAATCACATCCACCGCGTAGATGGGTTTGCCCGCGATGACGCTGTCCGCCAGAAGCAGCACGGCCATGCCTTGGGAAACGAGCACACGATCCATCGCGAGAAGCGCGGCGCCGATCTCGCGCTCCCAACGCAAGATGCCTTCTGCAGGACCCAAGGGATCGAGACTACGACGTGCTCCGATTTCGTTTGTGGAGAAACGATCTGCTCGAAGACCAAGCCATCGCAAGCGCACTTCGTGATGCGCGAGGTAGTCATAGACGCCGGGGTAGGGCGGTGATGTCACCACCAAGTCGACCGAGCGATCATCGATTCCCGAAAGCACACGTGCGTCACCTTCGACCACATGCGCGCGTGGAGCCTTGGCCATGTCCGATGCGACTTCGCTCAGTTGCTTGGCGAGTTCCTCCGTCTTGCGCACGAACAAGCGTGCGGGGTAACCCGCAGCGATCCGTCGTGGAAGTTCACGATTCGAAGTGTCCGACGTTCGTCGACTGAGCTTCGTCAGAATCGCCGACAACACGAGCTCCAGATCGGCACGAAGGAGTGGTGGGTTTGTCCGTTCGAGCGCTGCGCGGATGCTGTCGAGTTCGAGCAACACGTGGCGATCGAAAAGTGCCAGGTCTTCAGGGCCGTAACGTCGTGTTGGACCGGCCTTCGCTTTGCGCCGTTCGTCGGCATGAACGGCGATGGCTTGCGCCGTTTCGATCAACATGTGCCGATCTTGCTCGGAAGCTTCCCGCACCTTGCGCGACGCCAAGCGCACAGCCAGCGGGTTTGCGTCTACACCGAGAGCTCGACGTCCTGTGAGACGCGCTTCGACGAGCACCGTTCCGCTGCCGCAAAACGGGTCGAGCACCGTATCGTTTGGATCGCAAAACGCTTCGACGAGACGTCGCGCCGTGAGCGGATGCATGCGGGCTGGGTAGCTGTGAAAGCCATGTACGTGCGCACGTGCGGCTTCTTCGGCAACTTCGGACGTGGGTACATCGAGCGCTCCGGCGAGAAGCGTTCCGAGAGCCGCGTCGCCTTGCAACTGGACTTGGCCACCCACATGCGACAACGCGCGTCGTACGTTGGGTTTGTCTTGACGCTCTTTCACAATCGTTCGCGTTTCGCTTGCTGCTCGGCTGCCAAGGCTTCTGCTTCGGCGTGAGCTTCTTCTTCCGCGGCCATTTGGTGCTCGGTCGTCGTTGCTGCATTCGTCGACACATCGACACGCAACTTGCCGCGATAGGCGTGGCTGCCCTCGGGGCGAACGAGATCACTCGCTTCGAGCAGCGCAAGGAGTTCTTCGGCTTGCGGTTCGTCAATACGCAACACTTTGGCGAGGGAGGTTGCCGTGACGGGCGCTGAGCTTTGTTCGACGACGTCGGTTGCAGCGGCCATCCAAGCTTCGTCGATGGCGCCTGGAATTTCTTTGCTTAGCCGCGACGAACGCGTGCCGAGACCAACCGTGAGTCCGAAGAGCGGGCCGGCCGTCACCAAAGCTGCGAGGAAGAGCCACAGGCCGATGTTCCATCCCGCAACGATGCTGACGATGCCCGCGATGCCCACCATGCCGACAATGCCGATCGCGGACAAACCTGCCGCAATGGCTCCTCCGCGCGTCTTGGCCCGTTTCTTTCGGCTCGCTTCGGCGCGTTTGAGGGCCGCGAGTTCTTTGGCACCGCGACGTTTTCGTGGCGCTTGCACAGGGACGCTTGGTCCTCCGCACACATCGCAGCGATAACGAAATTCCGGATCGGGTGAACAACCCGTCGTGGCTCCACACAGGGGGCAGGTGTCCATGCGTTGCGACGTACCACAGCGGGGACAAACGTCGGCGCCGTCGGGAACATTCGCTCCGCAAGCTTTGCAGTCGTTGGATGTCGTCGCGTTCGTCACGATCGTTAAAAGGCGAAAGACGAGGCGTCGCCTTGGCGCATTGCAAATCCCGCGGAGGGCACTTGGCCGAGTCCTCTAAGAAAGCATGTAGTCCGGCGCGGTTCGCGTGACCAGAGGGTCTTCGGGTTCGTCTGAAGAACGGCGATGGTGCTGGAAGCGGCCGACTTCTGCGCGAAATGCTTGTCGGCAACTTCGCGAGATGCGTGCAAAGATGCGACGCATGAAGGACCGTTGGGCTCGAACCAACCGAAACGCAGCCGTATGGCGTATCGCGGGCGCCTACGCGCTTCTGGTCCTCTTTGCAGGATCGCTCTCGTTTCTTCTTCGTGACGACGCACCCTGGGTCCATCCCAAACCGTGGATCGTCATGCCTCCGCTGACGGCCACATTGACGAGCGCGTTGTGCGGCATGGCGACCGCTATGATCGTCGTGTTCTCGACACGGTTTGTCGTCGGGCGGTTTGCCTGGGCGCAACGGCTGCACGCTGAACTGCGCCCGGTTGCTCAAGATCTCACGGTGGGGCAAATCTTCTTGCTCGGAGGACTTTCGAGCCTTGGGGAAGAAGTTCTTTTTCGAGGGCTGCTCACGCCGACCCTTGGCGTCGTTCTTTCCTCGTTACTCTTCGGCTTTGTCCAT
>JBGAOI010000317.1:0-8097 GCA_044221885.1 Polyangium sp. (in: bacteria) | reverse complement strand
ACATTGTCCACTGGCCAAGTTCTCGTTGTCGCCGGGTACAGCACGACGTGGACGAACGTGGCCGAATTGTACAATCCTTCCACGAATACGTGGGTCACGCTTCCTCCAGCGTATTCGAGTGCGGGGCATCAGGGCGTGAATCTCGTGAATGGCCGGGTCGTCATTGCAGGTGGTTTTAATGGCACGACGTGCAATTCGTCGTCACGGGTATTCGATCCGACAACGAACACGTGGATTGCTTCGCCAACCATGACAACGATTCGGTGCTTGCTGAGAATGGTCGCATTGCCTGACGGACGAGCGCTCGCGATTGGCGGATATGATGGCACTGTCGCATTAAATTCCGTCGAAGCCTTCAATCCTGCGACAAACACATGGTCCGCAGTCGCACCGATGGTCAACAGGCGCTACAATCACGCCGCCGTTGTGCTCAATGACGGGCGAGTGCTCGTTTCTGGAGGAACGAGCGCGACGACCAGTACGGAGATCTACGATCCCGCAACGAATACATGGACGACCGGTGGTCCGATGAATTCGGGTCGGGTGGAGCATACGCTGACCTTGCTTGCTGACGGTCGCGCGCTTGCAGCCGGCGGAACTGCCGGTGTTGCGACTCCGACGGCCGAGGTTTTTCTTCCCGCAACGAATACATGGATGCCCGTAGGTTCTCTGTTTGGGGGTCGATATGCGCATATTGCCGCACGTCTGGGGAGTGGCTCGGTTCTCGTAGCCGGTGGATTGAATAGTTCGAATTCATCCATAGCTACGGCAGAATTGTTTAATCCGACAAGCAATACGTGGTCATCCGCGCCGACCATGAACAGCAACCACGGAAACGCCGGTGGTACGAAACTCGCGAATGGTAAAGTGATGGTCGTCGGTGGATACACCGGGACGGGCGTAACGACGAACGTCGCGGAAATCTATACGAGCGGCGAGCTGGGTGATGGTTGTGCGACGGCGACGGATTGTCAAAGCGGGTTTTGCGCGGACGGAGTTTGCTGCAATTCCGCATGTGGAAATGCAAACGACTGCCAAATGTGTAATGCGCCCGGATCCATGGGAACGTGCGTTTTGGCCGCTGCGGCGACGGTTTGTCGCGCATCGGTGGGCGTATGCGATGCGGCCGAAGTTTGCGATGGCATGAATGGCGCGTGTCCGGCGGACGCACTTGCGCCCGCGGGAACTGCGTGCCGCGCATCCGCGGGCTTATGCGATGTGGCCGAAACATGTACGGGCATGAGTGCCACGTGCCCGGCCAATGGGTTTGTCACAACCGGAACGATTTGCCGCGCTGCCGTCGATACCTGTGATGCGCCGGAAACGTGTACGGGTTTGTCTGCTGCCTGTCCCGGCGATACGGTTCTTGCTGCAGGAACGCCGTGTCGCGCTGCCGCGGGCATTTGCGACGTGAGCGAATCATGCAATGGTGCGAGCCCACTTTGCCCAATGAATTCGTTTGCTCCGGCAGGAACATCCTGCCGCATGTCGACAGGACCGTGTGATACGGCCGAATCATGCACGGGAATGGCTGCGGATTGTCCCATGGACGTGTTTGCCCCCGCGGGTACGGCATGTCGTGCGTCGGTTGGGCCGTGTGACGTTGCCGAATCGTGCAATGGTTTGGGAGCTGCTTGTCCGGCCGATGGGTTTGCCATGGCCGGAACGGTTTGTCGCGCATCGGCCGGACCTTGTGATGCTCCGGAAACGTGCAATGGCGCGGGCGTTGCGTGTCCGCTGGATTTGCTTTTGCCCGTAGGCACGTCGTGTCGCACGGCCGTGGGCCCTTGCGACGCGGAAGAAAAATGCGACGGCACGTCGATCAATTGCCCAATGGACGGATTGCTGGCGACGGGGACGGTTTGTCGCCCCGCAGCAAATGGTTGTGATGCACCGGAAACTTGCACGGGAAGCTTGACGACGTGCCCCGGGGATCTATTTCAGCCCGATGGCGTGCTTTGCGACGATGGCAATCCGTGTTCGCTTGTGGATTCGTGCAAAATGGGGCAATGCGCCCCAGGTACGCCACTGGATTGCACGGCCAAAACCGAATGCGAAAATAACGGCGCGTGTGATCCACAAACAGGCGCATGCGTGGCTCCGCCCCCGAAACCGAACGGAACGCCGTGTACCGATGGCACCTGTAAAGACGGTTTGTGCACGCCCGCCATGTCGAGTTCGAGTTCCAGCTCGAGTTCCAGTTCTGGAGCTGGCGGCGGAAGCGCTGGCGCTGGTGGAAAAGGTGGGGCTGGCGGCGGAAGCGCTGGCGCTGGTGGTTCCATCGGCGAAGGCGGCGCAGCGGGTTCTGGCAATGGTTCCGGTGGACAAACGACCGATCCGGGAAGCTGCGATTGTCGCCTGGCGGGAGAAACGCAATCGAGCAAAACACCCTGGTTTGTCGCGGGGTTGGCACTCATGGCGCTCCGACGCGTACGACGTACACGACGATAATCGGTCATGTTGGACGGCGGCAATGCTGGGCGTTGCCCAGACCCACCCGGGGCTCCGCGCCCCGGGACCCGCGCCAGGGCCAGCCATGGATCTTGCATTGAAGGGTCCGAAGGACCCTTCAATAGGCGTCAGCCGTCAGGTCTTTCCGGTAAAACACTGACCATGTCGAATCGGGGTAATCCAAGACCACCCCGCAACGCTGAAATCCACCGCGTTCGTATACTCGCCACGCCGCAGGATGACGATCGCCCGTTTCCAGCACGAGTTCGCACAGTTTTTCTTCGCGGGCGCGGGCTTCGATATGGGCAAGGATTTTTCCGCCGATACCTCGGCCTTGGGCTGCCGGTTTTGTGTACATGCGTTTGACTTCGCCAATGGCGCCAGGATGCCGTTTGAGCGCGCCACAAGCCACCGCAATGCCATGTTCCCGAGCAATCCAAACAGTTGTATCGGGCTCGGCCATTTCTTCCACACTCATGTGAAAACAGAATTCCGGAGGCGTCAAGGCGAGGAGATTTGCGTTCAATTCGGCAATGAGTTCCCGAACATCGTCTTGCAGAGGCGTTTCAATGGCAATCGTCACGTTCGCGTTCATGGTTGTTCCTCGCCGCTTCGGCGCGGGAGTCGAGCACATATGCGTCGAAATGGCAAAGTGTTTTTTCTAGTGTGGTGGGTCAGAAATTCGCGTACGAAGTCTTGCGACATTTCGGACCCACCACGCTAGGAGCGTTTGCGCAGCAAACGCTGGGGTATGGGGCGAAGCCCCATCGTAAAAAAAGCTAGTGTTCTGAGCGCCGCGAAGCGGCGGTTCGGTGAATTCTTAATTCACCGAACTTCTGACTCAGGACACTAGCTTGGGACTTGATCGTCGAGGCCAAATGAATACGCTCGTCGATCATGCATGGTCCCAAACCACACGGATTCTGGAGCAACAAATTCCGCGAAGCACGGAAACCAATGGAGCTCGATGCAGTTTACCGCGTCGTGCGACCGTTCGTCGATTTTGATTCCGTGATACATCCCGTAGGCGAAACATGGCGGTTTGTCGGATCGAATTACTCGGCTTACGACGATGGTTTGTCCCTCTTCGTACAAACCGACGAAGGCGAATGGCACATTCGATTGCAGATTTACCCCGACCAACAAGAAAAACTTTGGAAGGAATTCGATCAATACGTGGAGCTTGCGAAACTAGAGCCGCAATAATCAAACCATGTCACGCCGCAACGGCCATGGTTCTGTCGATCTTGGTTCCGGTTCGTCGACAATTCTGCTAGACGTCTTTCTCTATGCGAATTTGGATGTACGGTGCTTTATTGGCAGGTGCGGCGACGTTTTTCATGCCCGCTTGTGTGCTCGTGGAAAACTTCGACGGGTACGGACCGGTCGATACGACCACGCAATGCGACACCAAACAATGCTCATCGAGTCAATCGTCGAGCGGTTCGACAACGACATCTGGCATGGGCGGTTTTGGTGGCTCGATTGGCACGGGTGGTACAGGCAACACGGGCAATACCGGCGGCGCTGGTGGAAAACCCCCGGGGTCAGCAACGTCATCGAGCACAAGTAGCAGTTCGACTTCGAGTGGCGTATTGGATTGCTCGGCGTCCTGCACTTGCAACAGCGGTATGATGTGCAATGGTACCTGCCCCAACGGCGGCTGTAACATGAGTTGCACGGAAGCTGCCACTTGCGATTACACGTGCGAAGGCGGTGGTTGTCATATGGTATGCAACACAGACGCCGCGTGTCATTTAACGTGTACCACGGGTACATGCACAATGGTTTGTCGGTCTGGGGCGACCTGCACCATCGATTGTATAAATTCTGCCGTCTGCGATGTAACGTGCGGCTTCAACCCCGGCAGCGTAACATGCAATGGAGCAGGTTGCATGGTGGATTCTACGTGTCTGTAAGTAGCAAAATAACAGCGATGATCAGCGGAGGTCTGAATGGGCAACGAAAGTGACGACGACGAAGTCGTGAGTACCGTCACACGTTATGTGGACGAATTCGACTTCGGCACGCGAATATCGCAAATGAGCAATGGTAGCATTCGCCTGAAATTTCCGGCGATGCCACCCATGTGGAAGTGTCGCCGAGGCGCTTTCGATGATCTTGTCACCCTCCTGGGCAACAAGCTGGGGGTTGTGGTCGTGGGCCTCGACAAGGAACTATTTTTGCTTCCCAAACCCGGTGAAATCACCGTCGATCTCGTGGCTGAAGCGTTGATTGCTTTGCGGCGCGCCAACGAAGAGCCTTGATCCACTTGGACAATCCATTCACGTCCCGGATATCAATTGGGCGGCTGCACGAGTGATTCGGATTCCAGAATCAGTTTTCCGTGTAATGCTCCAGCTTTGAGCGCCCGCACGAGCGCTTGACCGTCGGCATGCTGTTTGTCGAGGTCACTGCCACCCATGGTGATTTGCACCCTTCCCCCGGTGATGGGTGCTTTGACAATGGGCATCGTCAAGATTTTTTCGCCGAGCACAATCGCAATGGGTTTGTCAAGGTTATTGCGCGTGAGCTTCTCGAATGCCGCGGCACCTGTTGCATTCATTCGGACATCAACGGCCACGCCAAACTCGCTTACACGTAACTCGGCGTCTTCGACCGCGTCTGGGCCAATTCCGCCGGCACGTAAACGCACCATTTTCGTCGTTCCGTCGGTCATCGTCGCGGAAAGGTCCAATGTGCCTGGGGGACGTTTGTCCGGAGCGCTAGTGGAATCTTCGACTTCGCGAAATTCGAGTTTTCCCACAACGATTTGAGCTCGAATCGATTCCATCGTTTCCATGGTGGTACCAAGCAAATCGACCACGATGCGTTTGTCCGTGATGGCAACGTGGGCTTTTGCGCTCATGGAATCGAGCCGTTTTTGAATGACACGCCGAGCTTGCGCCAGAGCATCCGCGGGAGCGTCGGGATCTGGTTCGAAGAGGTATTCGAGGCGCAAGCCACCTTGGGCAAACGCAAAACCCGAACTCGCCGTGGGTGGAGGCATGGGCGCAGGAATTGCCACAATGGGCGGCTGCGATGTTGACCGCGGCGTGGATTGGCACGCCAAAACGAGACCGGCGCCATAAAAATAGAGAATGGCCGTATGCCGCATGGTGAAACTCTATATGGAACTCAGCCCCGAGCTGCAACAACTGCACGGGCAATTCGTTCCGGCCCCGCACCTCATGAGCACCCTACGTTTCGAGATGTGGCCCACCTTCCCCTTGTGGCCCCACAAAACCCTCTGGCACATCCGATCAAGATCGAATAGATAGCCGCCACCATGCTGAGCGAAACGCGTGAAAAAATCTTGGACCTCGAAAGGCGCTTTGAGGCGCTAAGGGGGCATCTTTGACGTCCCCAAACTCGATCGTCTCCTCACGGAGCTGACTCAAAAAACGCTCGCACCAGGCTTTTGGAACGACCAAACCAAAGCCCAGGCCACGCTTCGCAAACGCGCCGACGTCGAACAAAAGCTCGAACTCGCGCAAAAACTCGGCCGCGACATCTCGGACCTCAAAGAGTTTCTGGAGATGGCTGCCGCCGAAAACGACGATGCGGCGTTGGCTGATTGCGAACGTCAAGCCGACCAAGTGGCAGCGAAGGTTCGTCGTGTCGAACTCGATCGGATGCTCTCGGGCCCTGCGGATCAATCCGGCGCCATCGTCAGCATTCATCCGGGCGCGGGTGGCACAGACGCCAAAGACTGGGCGGCGATGCTTCTACGCATGTACCTACGTTGGGCCGAACGCAACGGGTACAAGACCGAAATGCTCGATTACCAGGACGGCGACGAAGCGGGAATCGATGCGGTTTCCTTCACGGTGGCTGGCCCTGCCGCTTACGGGTATTTGCGCAGCGAATCTGGCGTCCATCGCCTCGTGCGGATGAGTCCTTTCAACGCGGATCATACGCGACAAACCGCCTTTGCCGCGGTGGAAGTGACGCCTGACGTAGGGGACGACATCGACGTCCAGGTGAACGAAAAAGACATTGAAATCACGACGATGCGTGCTGGCGGCAAAGGTGGCCAGAACGTGAACAAGGTCGAGACGGCGGTGCGTTTGCGCTACTTGCCCGACCCGACCATCAACATCGTTTGTCGCGCCGAACGAAGCCAACATCAGAACCGCGCGATGGCGATGAAGATGCTCAAGGCGAAGTTGTACGAGCGTGAACTGGCGCGGCGTGACGCGGAAAACGCGGCCTATCAGGCGACGAAGAGCGCGATCAACTTCGGCAGCCAGATTCGCAACTACGTGCTTGCACCGTACCGGTTGGTCAAGGACGTACGCACAGGAACGGAAATGAACAACGTCGACGCGGTGCTCGATGGCGATCTCGAATCGTTCATCGAATCGTATTTGCTCGCGGCGGCAGGCGGGACGCTCAGGAAGGGCGGCCAAGTGGTTTCGGAGGACGACGCGTGAGTAAGGACAAACCGGCCGCTGGTGCTTCAGGTCAACATCCCGAAGAAGTGCTGATCGCCGTACGCAAAGAAAAGGCCGGCAAAGTCCGCGCACGAGGCGAAAATCCATTCGCCAACGATGTGACTTCGGGAGCCTCGCTCGTGTCTCTCGCGGACGCTCGAGCGACCCAGGATCACGCGAAAAACGCGTCTGGACGCCACGAAGCCGACAAGGTCAAACCCGACGCTGTCCGGGTTGCCGGACGTGTTCTTTTCATGCGCCAGATGGGCGGAATCACCTTCGTGCGCCTTCGCGATCGCACGGGGGAACTTCAGCTTTATTGTGACGAGAGTGAGCTTGGGACAAACTACACGCGTTTGTCCGACGAGATCGACCTGGGCGACTTCGTCGAAGCCCATGGCACGATGATGGCCACGCAAAAAGGCGAGTTGTCGGTGTTCACGAAGAGCTTTCGGTTGTTGACGAAGGCGTATCGTCCGCTGCCTACGAAAACCAGCTTCAAGGACGTCGAGTCGCGTTACCGCATGCGTTACGTCGACCTCGTGGCGAACAAGGAAGTGACCAACGTCTTCCGCGCCCGAACGCTCGTGATCTCGGCCTTGCGCCGTTTCTTCGACGATCGCGGGTTTGTCGAAGTGGAAACACCCACCATGCACTCGATCATCGGTGGGGCTGCGGCGAAACCCTTCAACACGCACCACAACGCGCTCGACATGAAGCTTTTCATGCGCATCGCGCCCGAGCTCTACTTGAAGCGGCTCGTGGTGGGTGGATTCGAACGCGTGTACGAAATCGCCCGGTGTTACCGCAACGAAGGTTTGTCCACGCGGCACAACCCGGAATTCTCGATGCTCGAGTATTACCAGGCGTACGCGACGTACGAGACGCTGATGGATCAAACCGAAGCGATGTTGCGGGCGGTCGATGTTGCACTCGCAACGGCAATGCCTGACGAACACAAGGTTTGGTCTGGCGCGCGGACGTGGACATTCGAGCGGTTTGTCCGAGTATCGATGGCGGACGCGATCAAGCATGCGCTCGAGCGGTCGGGTTTGCCGCCGGAAGTGGCGACGACGGTGGACGCGGATGATGCGCCGATCAAGGTGTGGGCGAAGGCGGCCAAAGAAAAGAAGCGGGAAATCGACTGGGCGAATTTTCGTTCGGGCATGAAGAAGTGCGATTCCGCAGGAGAACGCGTGTTTTGCGCGTA
>JBGAOI010000316.1:0-8097 GCA_044221885.1 Polyangium sp. (in: bacteria) | reverse complement strand
AATCATTTGTTCTGGCGACAAGCGCACGCTCGTTCCCCGGAACTTGCTGACGGTCCTGAAGGATGTCGGAGCCCAATCTGTCGAATTGATTCCGGCGGACACCGATTACGTCAATCTGAGCGCGGCAGACATCGACGGCGATGGGGTCACGGATCTGGTTATCATGCCAAACAGCAACTACTATACCGTCCTTCGCGGACTTCCGGTGCGCGAATGAAAAGACGCAATCATTGGACGTGCATAGGGATTGGTCTTGTGCTGGCGTGCAGCACCTTATCGACCAATCTTTTCGCAGACGATCGCGAAACAGCCTCCAACTTGTTCGATGCAGGGGCAGAAGCTTATGACGCAGGTCAGTACCTCGTTGCGGCCGAAGCATTTCTCAAAGCCCACGCCTTGCTGAAAAGTCCAGCATTGCAATTTTCGGCGGCGCAAGCATATCGCCGCCAATACCTCGTCGATGCTTCACCGGATGCATTACGACGCGCCGTGCGCCTGTATCGCGAATATCTCCGCGAAGATGCAGCCGGCAACCGGCGAGAAGACGCCATGAATGCGCTGGCCGATTTGGTCCCCATGGAAGCGCGTTTGCGTCGGAAACGTCTGGCAGCCGATGCTCCTTCTGCAACCAATGGATCTCCGACAAACGCGCCTCCGACAAACGCCACCGGCAAACCCGGCTCGGACAAACCTGCCCCCATACCCATTCCCGTCCCCGGGAGTCATCCACCCGATCAGGCTCCGCTACCCCAGCTTCTCGAGGACGAACCGGAGGAACCCGAGGTCGCATTGCCGCGAAAAACGCGAGTGCTCATTTCGGCCAAACCAGGTGTCGCCGAAGTATCCGTCGACGGAGCGGCGTTTGTCCGCGTTCCCGCCGTCGTGGAAGTCAAAGCTGGTCCGCACAAAGTTCAAGCGAAAGCCGAAGGGTATTTCGACGACGATTTTCAAATCGACGCCGTCGAAAATGAACTCGTGGCCCGCCACATTGCGTTGCGACCAAAGCCAGGTCGGCTGTCGATCAAAGGCATCCATGGCGCAAGCGTGTCCCTTGACGGGCAAGTACGAGCAGTTTTACCTTTGGAACATCCGCTGGACATCGAGCCAGGAGAACATTTTGTCGCCGTCACTCGACAGGGACGAACCTCGTTCACGAAAACGATTTCGGCTGAGCGTGACAAACACCTGACCCTCGAAGCGCCGATGAGCATGACGAATCAACGTATTGGCGCTTGGTCGACGTTGACCCTGGGTTGACCATGACGTCGACTCAGATTACGGACTTCAACAATGCCTTGGCATTACGAAATACGTATTCGACGGCAGCGCTCGTCAGTGGCGGAGCGTCGGCGTTGATGCTTTTGACGAGCGCGGGATTGTTCCTTTTCGACAACCCCGCCACGATCCCCATTCCGACCAAGAAGAAAGATTCTACAAATCCGCCTCTGCGGTTGGAAATGACCGTGGGGTTCGGCACCGCGAATTTGCGGGTTGCATTTTGAATGAGCGTTCCCGTTTCTCCCATGATACCATTGTTGCCAATGGTTTGTCTCATCGTTGGCGACGCAAATGCTGATCTGTGTGCAACGCTCGGGTGTTTTCCTGCCGAGGGCGATGATGCGCCCATGACGTCATTGGGAATTTACAGCGGCGGAACGGCAGCAAATGTGGCGGTGGCATTTGCGCGTCTCGGGGGTCACGCTCGGCTTTTGGCCCGCATTGGCCAGGACGCATTTGCCGGCGTCGCATTACGTGCTGCCGAAGAAGCCGGCGTCGATTTGGCATTTGTTCAGCGCGACGTTCACAACACCACGGGATTGTGCCTGGCCGCGATTTCTCCCAATGGCGAACGCACGTTTTTCAGCCATCGCGGCGCCAACGTCGGCTTGGAGAAGCCTGCAACGCATGAGGTTTTTGCCAATGTGCATTGGCTGCACGTCTCGGGCCACGCGCTGCTCGAAGGTCCGCAGCATGAAACCGCGTTGACCCTGCTCAGGGAAGCCAAGCATCGACGCATTTCCACATCGCTCGACTTATGTTTGCCGCTCGTGCGTACGCGAGCTCGAGACATCGTGGATCTTCTTCCTGGTTTGTCCGTGCTTTTTGCGAACAATCGTGAAATCGAAGCGTTGGGACGCGCGCTTGGTTTGTCTTCCCAGACCATATCGCTCTTTGAACATACACTTTCCACGCTAACGCAGGCGGGCGCGGGTCTTGTCGTGGCCAAAATGGGCGCATCGGGTTCGCGTATTGCCAAAGGTTTGTCACGCATTGACATTTCGCCGTTTTCCGTCGAAGCGCTAGACACCACAGGCGCGGGAGACGGCTTTGTTGCGGCATTCATTTTGATGCTTCAGCAATCCGACTCGCCACAAATGGCTGCCGAAGTGGCCAATGTCGTCGGAGCGCTCGTTGCAAGCCGCCGAGGAGCCGCTGATGCGTGTCCGAGCCGCGAGGAGGTCGCTTCCGCACTTGCTTCACGAAAACTCACCAAAACGCTTGACGTGTTCACGCAATCGACGCAAACACGAGCCTTATGACGCCTGCTTGGAAATCGCGCCTCGATGCTTTACGTTTGAACGACTTGGGCGAACTCTTTCGAGGTCAAACGAAACCCATCCTCGGAATGGTGCATTGTTGGCCTCTTCCGGGTGCGCCAGGATATTCGGGTTATGGGATGGGCACGATCATCGAGCACGCCCTTGCCGACGCACGAGCGCTGGCAGAAGGCGGTGTTGACGGATTGATCGTGGAAAACATGTGGGACATTCCGTTTCGCGCCGGATCGCATATTGCTCCAGAAAGCATTGCTGCGCATGCCGTCGTCGCTCGAGCCGTCCGCGATGCCATCGATTTGCCGCTTGGGATCAATCTCGTCCACAATGGCGGAACAGCCCTCCTGGGCATTGCGATTGCCGCAGGAGCGTCCTTCATTCGCGTCTGCATGTTTACGGGCGCCGGCGTGTGGGAAGCAGGTTCGTGGGATGAAGGATGCGCGGCCGAATTAATGCGTCGCCGTAAAGAACTCGACGCCGAACACATCAAAATCATTGCGGATGTCGATAAGAAGCATTCTGTGCGTTTTCCTGGCATCGACTTGGCCACGCACATCGAATGGACACGTTTTTCCGGAGCGGATGCGTTGATTGTTTCGGGCAAAATGACCGGAGATGCACCAGATATCGAGAAAATTCGGGCCGCGAAAACCTTGGCCAAGGAATGCCCGGTTTTTATCGGTAGTGGCGCAACGGAAGAAAACGTTGGAGCTTTTCTCAGCGTAGCCGATGGAATCATCGTCGGGTCGAGCATCAAAGAAAATGGTCGTATCGAGGAACCCGTCGATGTGGCGCGTGTACGACGTCTCGTGGCAGCCGCACGTGGACGTTGAAGATTGCATTTTCTTTTTCTAGCGCAGCAGGTAAAGTGCGGACATGTCTTTTGGTCCCGTCTCCGCCCGCCTTCAGCCTGAACTGTACAAACAGGCGATCGATGCGATCCTTGAAGCAACCGCACAAGTATTGAAGCAGGTTGGCACACAAGATACGACGATCGACCGAATCGCCGAAGCGGCCGGCGCGAGCATAGGTTCGATCCATCATTATTTCCCCAACAAAATCGCCATCTACGAAGCATTGATGCGCCGACACTTCGAGCGTATCGCCATCGTTGCTTTTTCCCTCTCGCAACAATGTGCCAATGCCTCGGCCGAGGAATTTCCCGAATTGATTGCCGACATCCTGCTCACCACCGATCGGCAAGACATTTTGTTGAGTTCTCTCCTCCGAAAAATCGCGGCAATGCACCCGTCCGTGGGAGCAGTGGAACTCGAACATTCCCGAGTCCTTGAAATGGCCATCGGAGCGCTTATCCAAGACAAACTACGAACGCCAGGATTTCGCTCGGACATGGACTCGGAACTTGCCGGCGCTATCCTCACCAGGGCCCTCACGGGACTTGTACGACGCACACTGACGATAGACCCACCCATGATTGCTTCGGACAAGTTCGAGGCGGAATTTCGCCAGTTGGTTCGCGGCTATTTGCTCGTGCAGAAGTAAATCGGCAAAGGCAGCGCACTCGTGAAACACGGCGCTGCCCTCGAGCCCGACATCCGACCATGGCGCGTTATTTCGCAGGTTTGTAGACCTCGCGGGAAATCGCGCCCGCGGCAACGTCTTTGGGTGCGAAACGCATGGGCAACGTTTCGTTGGCCAACCACAATTTCGTTTGATCGGCAAAATACTCGGATTCGATGATCGCCGATTGACCTCCAGGAATGATATTCCGTCCGGTCACTTCTTCGCCTTTCAAAGAAACGACCATACGCATGACCGGCCCGCTGCCGTGCGAAAAACGTTGGCCATTAAAGCCAGGGTTGGCTGCATCGACGGAAAATTGATCGCCATTACGCGGAAACCACAGCAGGTTTTTCCGGGGATCGTCGGCGGCGTAAGAACCCGTCTTGAGCGGCAGAATTTTTGTCGTGATCGCAAATGGCTGCGTAAATGAAGCGTATTGCGGATCATCTAGAAAATCGTCGAGCAACGATTGGAATCGCACATAATGGCGCAAGCCCCAGAGCCACTTCGACATATCATCCGTACCATAGCCGCCTTCGGTCGGTGTCTTAGGATCGGGCGTCGACTTCAGGAAAACCATGGCATCAGCCAGCGCGGTCAGGAGAATTTCGTGGCTCGTTTCCACCTCCATCGTTCCTCGCACATCGAAGAAAATGGATTCATTGGTCGCCATGTTCCAAGAAGCCAGTTTGTCTGGGTTATTCGCGCCTCGTCCCTTCAAGAACTGCCACAATGCTCGAATCTGCCCGCCGCTCGAATTGCTGTTGAACACGCCTGGCAACTGTTCATCATCAAACGTCTTTTGCAGCGCCCGACTGATCCAGGCATTCCAAATCGACGTCGCTACAGCGGATTCTTTGTCTTCCGGAGAAGGCGTCGAATAAAACGTTTCCACCCCCGAACGAGCCTCGAATCCAGCGGTTTTCCAAGCGAGCAGTCGCGTCTCGGTGGCGTCGAAATTGGCTTTGTTCGCCGTATACAAATCGGCTACGCGTTGTTCGTCCGGCGTCAACGGTT
Source organism: Polyangium sp. (in: bacteria) (assembly GCA_044221885.1). Lineage (GTDB taxonomy): Bacteria > Myxococcota_A > Polyangia > Polyangiales > Polyangiaceae > Polyangium. The sequence continues at coordinate 3,001 of JBGAOI010000316.1, read as the reverse complement.
GTCCGGAAGATGCGAGCGTGCGCCCTTTTTGAATCGATTGCACGAATGTCTCGACGAACAATTCTCCCGTGCGCGATTGCGTATTCCCTTGAATACGCGCCATGGCTTCTTCATCGGCCTTCCCGTCAGCAATGGCTTTTTCGAGTTCCCGAGAAATCGTATCCGCACGGAATCCTACATCCCAGGTGCCTCCAATGTACCACTTGTCATTTGTAACAGATTCATCCATGGAGATGTTGCCAGGATCGTTATTGGCCGTCGCCACATATCCACTGTTGGGATTCAGCGAAGCGGGCATATCGGCAAACGGAATCACGCACGCGTACGGATCTTTGGCACCGGGCCCTTCATCGACGTTCCCATCGGCCAATGTTGGAATACGGAACGCGCCGTACGTCGCCCCGTCGAGCAATTGGTCGGGATTGGCATCCGACACGAAACTTCCGTCTGGATTGCGCGGCAAATATCCACGACAAGGTACCGTTTGGTAACTCGTGTAATAAATACTTCCGCTGCTATCGGCGACCGCAAAATTTTGCGAATACGCAATCAATCCTTTTGAAGCTTCGCGGAATTCCTGGACATTCTTGGCATGGCCAAGTCGATCGGTCGTCGGCAACACGCCCGCCACGTCAAACCCCGTGTAATCGAAGCTAATCGCCGTAATCGTACCATCACCGTCGACGTCGGACGGAATGACGTATTTACCGCCCAAGTTGACGATGGTTTGTCCTGCCCCCACGGGATCCTTGGGCATGACCGTATTGCCTTCGACATCTGCAATCCAGCGGCCATCGAACGTCTCGAAGCGGGGCCAGGTTTCCGTGCGTCCCACGCTCATGAGCGATTCGACATTCGCAATCACGTACGTTTCGTCCGTTTTGACAAGGTCTTTCCAGGCCCCTTGAAACATGGCTTTCGCGGGCAAACCCTTCGCATCCAATTGAATCTCTTCGCGGTACCAATCCGTAACATCACCGCTGACCTGAGTTTGGCTCCACGCAACCTGACCATTCGTTCCAATGGGCATGACGGGAAAACCCGCAATCACGAGACCCAATTGATGCGTATTGCCTCCACCAAAGACCGACGTATCGAGCCCGATTTGATAAAGAATCGAAGGTACCGAAAGGGACAAATGCCCGTCCCCGGCGAGAAGCGCAGCTCCTGTCGTCGTTTTCGATCCGGCGACCGCCCAAGCGTTCGAGCCATACCCCGCGTCTTTTTGACGCAGCAATCGATTTTGCATGCGATCGAGGCGTTGCGACAATCGTTCGAGCAAAAATGCCGGCGTTTTTTTCGTAGGTCCACCAGCCGAAACGCCACCTTTCGGTTTTGCTTTCGGTCCGCTGGGTTTCGAATTGCCCTGTTCCAAGCCAAACCCAGGCGCAGAACTCCGCGGCATGATCGGCGCCAGGTGTTCCCAAATATCCTTGATTGCCCCTTGACGGCGCAAATCTTGAAATTCAGCGCCTTCGAACAATGTATCGAGTTTCGCCGCCGTTGCGGCTTTCCCGACATCTCCGCCTTCGTAACTCGTTTGATAAATGATCACGGCAACCATGGCCGCGATGTCACGACGCTCGAATGGCGTCATCAATTCATTCGGATCCGTCACACCCAGCAACACCGAAGCCAATTTCAATTCGCTTGGAGGCGCCAATTCGCCTTTTTTCACTTGCACGATGTATTCATTGATCCCAGCGGCAAATGCATCGGCCTGAGCTTCCAAATCCGGACCGAGATTCGCCAATATCCGCTCGGTCACATACGCGGCACCTTGCGTACGCCATTCTTGGTCCGTCGCCAGCGCCGAATCGCCCAAAAGCTCGCTGAGACGTCCTGTCGCCAAGCGGCGCGACAATTCCATCATGAAATACCGATCACGGGCCACGACAAACCCATGCACACGCGCCAAGTCCACCGGGTTTTTGGCATAAATATGCGGCACGTTCGATTCGGTCCGCACAACGTGTACTTCATCGGTCAGCCCCGGAAGCGTCCAGGTTTCCGTTTCTTTGACGGACATGATCTGTTGCTGCTCGGGCGATGGTTTTGCCGCTGGTTGGTCGGACGAACAGCCGACGGCAAAGGGCATTGCCGCCAAGGAAAATGTGCAAACGGATTTGTGAAGAAAGGAAAAGGAACGCTTCATCGTTCCATCGTCGCCGCGCGACCTAGCGAAGTAAAGCGTCCATTCAAATGGGCCCTTGCGGCTCGACGCCATCCGCGCCTATCACGACCCACTATGTCCGACTCGATTTCACAAGGCCTCTTCGAACGCGCTCGTGCCGTCATTCCCGGCGGCGTCAACAGTCCAGTCCGCGCATTTCGCGCCGTTGGCGGAAACCCCATCTTCATCGCTCGTGCCCAAGGAGCCACCGTATTTGGCGAAGATGGCACGGCCTACATCGATTACATCGGTTCGTGGGGACCTGCGCTTCTCGGACATGCGCATCCCGATGTCATTGCCGCCGTAAAAAATGCAGCCGAAGGAGGTTTGTCTTTCGGAGCCCCCACAGCGCGCGAAGTTCAATTCGCCGAAAAGATTCGCACGCTCTACCCCAGCATCGACAAACTTCGCTGTGTATCGAGCGGCACGGAAGCCACGATGAGCGCCATCCGTGTTGCACGAGGAAAAACCGGCCGCGATGTCATCGTGAAGTTCGAAGGTTGCTACCACGGACACGCCGATCATCTGCTCGTCAAAGCCGGCAGCGGTTTGGCCACATTTGGTGTCCCCGACTCCGGCGGCGTTCCCGAAGGAACCGCGCGAACGACACTCACGTTGCCGTTTAACGACATCGCTGCCCTCCGCGATCTTTTCGACAAACGTGGCTCGGAGATCGCCGCAGTCATCGTCGAACCTGTCGTCGGCAACATGGGCTGCGTCCCTCCAGTGCCGGGATTTCTCGAAGCCATCATCGAGGTTTGTCAGGCCAAAGGAGCGCTTTCGATCTTCGACGAAGTCATGACGGGTTGTCGTCTCGCACGTGGTGGC
>JBGAOI010000315.1:7789-8117 GCA_044221885.1 Polyangium sp. (in: bacteria) | reverse complement strand
GAACCGCCGCAAGCTGTGGCCATAACGGCTCCGGCGGCTCATGTTGCACCACCTGCACCACCGCCGGCCGACGTTGCTCCGCCTGCTCCGCCCGCGCCTGCTGCCCCATCACCAGAGGCCCAAGCCGACGCATTGCTCCTGATTCGAGCCATGATTACAGCGGCGTTCATTGATGGCCAAATCGACGCTGAAGAACGTGGTCGTATCATGTCGCGTTTGTCCGCGGCCGGTTTGTCCGCGGACGAGCAGGCTGCGTTGGCCAAAGAATTCGACGCACCGCAGCCGCCTTTTGCGCTCGTCGGACAAATTCGCTCGCCACAAATGGCGG
>JBGAOI010000315.1:0-7779 GCA_044221885.1 Polyangium sp. (in: bacteria) | reverse complement strand
GTTTTGAGCGCCGGCACGGAAACGGACGCGGAGCGGTCCTATCTGAAGGGGCTTCCTCCCATGCTCGGTCTGCGTTCGGAAGACGTCACGCGTCTGCACCAGACCGTCGGCATTCCGCCGATTGCGTAGTTTCACCGAAAGCATCACCTGTCGCGGCGTGTCCTATTTGGCGAACCTCGACAGGCGCAAGAAACGAAGGGGCGGAGTTGCGCGATTGGCCCGCTATCAAGCGCGCGATAATTTCGCTCGCAGGATCATGCTCTTCCACAAATAGGGCAATCGCCCGGCGCCTTGAAAATCCGTCACTTCGAAGCCGAATTCTTCCAAGAGCGCCGTCAGGGTTTTTCGCGACCAGAACTTGATGTGTCCGCCGTCCCATAACGGGGAATAATGAGTGTCCATTTTTCCGCTCACGGCGAGAGCCACATTTTTCAAATACCCATGATAAGGCGTCGACAAAATGACGTCTCCACGCCTGCTTTGCAGGGTTTTCCGTATCAGCGCCATGTACGCACGAGGTGCATACAAATGCTCGATCACTTCCGTGGAAATGACGATATCGAACGGGCGGTCCCCGACTTCATCCGGAAGTTTGTCAGTGGATACATCGTGTAGAAAAAATCGATCCGGATGTTTTCGTTTGGCAATGTCGATGCCCGTTTGTGACGCGTCAATGCCGACGACATCGAACCCTTCGGCAATCAAACGCTGCGTCATCTCACCGTTTCCGCAACCCATGTCCAAAATACGCTTGCTCTTGTCGTACCGCAACATGTGCCGAATGACGGGATAAATGTACCCCGTCGAATACGCAGGTTTGTCTTGCCAGCCATAATCTTGATAATCAGCACTCATGACGCTGCTCCTCTTCCAAACTTGCGCAAGAATGGCACTCGATTCTGAATTTTTTGAAACATGTTCATGCAGAGCGCCTGTTCCTCTGGCAAAAGCGATATCCACACCAGCGGCAAAGACGTCACCACGAAGAGGATGGACGTCCCGAGCGCTCGCATGATGCCCGCAGGCAATACGACGTACGCGCCTGCCGCCATGAGCGTTGGCGCGAGCAAACCCAATCCAATCGCCCAGAACACCTCCCGGAAAAACCCGAATGTGGTATCGCCCAGCGCGACACACGCCGCTCGTGGAATTGCCCATACCGCCACAACGCAATCAGCAACCAACATCGAAACGGCCGCTCCACGAATACCCATACGCGGCACCAAAATCACGCACAATCCCATTGAAATGACTGCGTTGACAGCCAAAAACCATACGAGCCGTCCTTGACGGTTCGTCGCCATGAGCACGGTCCATCCCGAATACCAAACTCCCCAGAGAACCGTTTGAAGAATGAACAATCCGAGAATGAATCCATCGAGTGTCAATTCGCGCATCGTCCATGCTTGGTACACCCATGAGCTCAATGGGAAAAACGCGAGCAATGGAATGCCGGCCAAAAAAGCCACGAGTTTTGCGGCCGTGCGATGCAATCGGATGAGACGTCGCCGATCTCCAACAGCTTCGAGCGCTGTGAGTTCGGGCCAAATCGCCGAGGCGAGCTGCGTTGCGACGATTTTCCCCATACTCGACATGGTTCGATGCGTGGCCAATTGCGCCACAGCGACGCCTCCGAGCGCCCCTTGAATGACCATCAAATTGCCCTGATTGGCCAAATAGTCGGAAAGAGCCGCCAACAAAAATAAGGCTCCCGACGGCAACATCAGCAATCCATCACGCGCATTTCCACGTAAAGGACGCAAACGGAACCACGGAAAAAGCAGATGCAAATCGCGAATGGCCCAACTGTACATGACGAGAACGGACAAAACGCGTCCTAGCGCCACGGTCCAAAAAGGCGCGCGCAACAGCATCATTCCCGAAAGAATCGAGATTTCAACCACGCGCTTGACTGTCGCCATGACCGCGGCTCGAGGCAAATGGTGCGCCGCTCGATACGTGCTATTGACCACGCCAAACGGCACATTCAGCAAAAGCTCGAAACTGAAAAACACAATCGTCAAATAGGTTTCGAGCTCCGTAGCCGATCGAATCCCCAGCCAAGATTTCAACGGCAAAAAATAAAAGACGATCGCTCCGAGCGTCCAAATGACCAACGCCAAAGGAGCTTGAATGCGTAACGAACTATGAAGCTCGTGCAGCATATCGTCTGTTTTACCACGAGCGAAATGCGCACTCATTTTGTTGACGACATGGGTTTGCACGCCCAAGTCCGTCAAGGCCAAAAACATCACGAGCGCCGAAATCGACAGCCATTCGCCCCAACGCTCTTTCCGCCATGTGGCCATGCCAATCGGCACGACGATGATTTGTCCCACGATGTGAATGACCGCGCCGAGTGACAATGCGAGCGTACTCAGGAGCACGCGATTGGCGAGTCCCGATGCTTGTGGTTGCTGCGTTTCCGCCTTCGAAGATTCGATGGTCATGACGTACACGAACCCGAAGAAACCGCACAAGCCGCTCGGACAAACCCTTCGGCCGTTTGCGGGATATCCCACGTTGCAATGCGTTTTCGCGAGCGGGCGGCTTTTCGCGTGAGTCCGTCGCGATCTCCAAATGCTGCATCGAGCACATTGGCGAGGGCGTCGATGTTTTTGGCAGGAAAAACCCAACCATTGTCCGGAAGAACCAAGTCCGGAACGGCTCCACATTGATCCGAAGCAATGATCGGGAGACCCAAACACATAGCTTCGTTAATGACGAGCCCCCAAGGTTCGTAATGGGAAGGCAATACGAAGACGTCACCGAGCGCATACGCCGTTGGCATGCGTTGTTGATTGACGAATCCCAAGAAATGCACCCGCCCAGGGGCCACGCTTTTCGCGAGCGCCACGTAATCGTCTTTTTCAGGACCATCCCCGACAATTACCAAATGCCCATGTTTGTGCGCACATCTCCCGAAGGCGCGAATCAGATCCCCACACCCCTTGAGTGCCAAGAGTTTGGCAGCAAAAACGGCGACGACATCGTCTGTTGCAATGCCAAGTTCCCTGCGAATCGTTTGGGCAGCGATACGCGCGTCGTCTTCTCGACGCTGGAAAAAGGCGTTGTCGACTGTGAAGGGAGCATGAAAAATGCGTTCTGGTGGCACACCGTAATATGCGTAATATTCGGTATTCAGTGTGCCCGCCGAAAGAACTCCAGCCAACGTTCCCAGCAAGGGTGTCAAAAGTAACTTTTTTGCGGCAGAAACATGCAATGGTCGTCGATGGAGCAAGTTTGAATCCCCACGAACGAGGACTGGAATGCCCAGCGCGGGAGACGCGACGATCAGGGCCAATTCCGTAAAGTGAGCATAACCGTGCACGACCAAGGCGTCGGGCTGAAATGCGCGAATGCATGCCGGCGCTTGGGGGTTGAGCAATCCAAAAAAGTGGTTCGTTTCCGGATGTTTAGCGAGGTTCGGAATCAATTCGTGGTCATACCCTTCGAGCAGCGGGACATCCCAAGTAAACGACCGACCAAACCCCGTGTCAATCGTTTCTTTGATTCCGAAGTCCCAACAAAAGAAGACTTTGAGCTTCACATCGTTTCTTGCGGCCAACGCACGAAACAAAGGCGCTTGGTACTGAATCGGATGACTGGTCAGAATCGCGAGACGAACCATCGAGTTTCGTACCTCGTTACCCAACCCCCGTCGTGTTCCGTTTTAAGGTGAAATATAGCGTTGCAAGTTATTCGACCTTGCATGGTGGTCCTTGAACAAAGAGGCGTCCAGTCAAGCAAACGTGGAGGAAAAATGCAACGACGCTCGTTTCTCTGCAAGCAGTTGCTGTTCGTCCGTCGAACTTTTCTCCACCGTCCTGTTTGGCGCGCGTTGACTTTCTCCCCACAGTGCGAGACAACCGCGCCGCCGTTGTCCTTGGACCGGCAAAACGTCTCGTGAGTCGTCTCAATACCCTCAAGTTTTTGACGCAACACCCTTTGGGCCGACAACATCCGTGGTCGACAGCCGTCCGGTTTGTCCGATGGCAACTCACAAGCTGCCTTGGACTCGGCCCGAGCATCGTTCCGTTTGTCGAGGACGCAAACCTCATCGTTTCCCGAGGAATGACGGGCGCCACGGGCAACATCTACGTTGGCCTCCATGAATACGAGGAAATGACGTTCGTCATGCACCTCCTTCGCCCAAGGGATCTTTTCGTCGATATAGGCGCCAACGTGGGTACATATACGATTCTCGCCTCGAAAGTCGTTGGTGCTCATACGATTTCCGTCGAGCCGGTTCCTTCCACGTTCGTTCACCTTGAAAACAATATTTTTTATAATCGAATTGGTGATCGTGTCGAGGCTCGGAATGTGGGTCTCGCGCGTTCTGTGGGTCAATTGCGATTTTCCACGGACCTCGATACGATGAACCATGTCGTCGACGAAACGTATACGGGAAAAACCACGCACGTCGACGTGATTTCGCTGGACGAATTGCTGAAAGATCGCTGCCCTTTGGCCATGAAGATCGACGTCGAAGGCTTCGAACGCGACGTGCTCGCGGGGGGCGCGAAGACGCTTGCTTCGCGCGATTTGCAGGCAATCATCATGGAAATCAACGATGCCCGTTTGTCGCAGGCGGATACGGAAGGCAGCGCGTTTGATACATTGCGCGATGCTGGGTTTAGCTTGCACCGCTACCAAGCGGACAAACGTATTCTCGTGCCCAGCACCGAGCCGTCGGTGTGCGGAAATTATGTATTCGTTCGCGACGCAGTGATGGTCCAGGAGCGATTGCAATCGGCCCGGACATTTCGCGTCGGACCGTGGGCTGTGTGATGGACGCGCAGATTGTGATGTTTCGCTAGTATTGATCAAATGTTCAACCAGTTTTCTTCTGGTTATGGCTATGACGTATTCGTGGTTGTCGCTCGTCGTCGGCTACATGTGAGTTATTGGGGATGGTTGTTGCGTCGTGCGTATTGGGTAAAAGTCTCGCGCGCGCGCTTCGTTTGAATCGATGGGAGAAGGCGGCTTTAATAATACTGTGCGAATCATCGAGCAACGTTGACTCAGAAAACCAACGCAGGATCGGCACAACCTACATGAACGTTTGGCAGGGCATAGCAGTGAGGTTGCGCGAATCGCGTAATGAGCGCGTTTCTGTAGGAAGTGCTTGGCGTCGTTTTTGTCAGTTTTTTCCCGCTTATGATGTGGAAAGACGAACACGTGCTTCCGGACGTACCTTACGCGCGCATTGCGTATTGCTCTACTCGCGCAATCGCTATTACGCGTAACGTTTTTCCTGGCACTTCGGACCGATGTTGGGCTGGGTGCACTTCGGCCAAAAGTCGCACCCGAAATCGCTTGAATAGCGGCAGCTTTTGCGCCGCTTCAACCGATAGGTAAACCACGAACGGTTGCGTTTCCTTCGGTGTCGAAAGCCAACAGCGTAGGTGCGTCTCGCCAAGCGTTCGCCACATTTGATAACGACGTCCAAGGAGCAGCGCCTCTTCGATCGGTGCGTCCAGAAAATCCGCGGGCAATTGCTTCTTTTCCTTGACAAACGCATCGCGTATTCGCGCGGTCGCGTCCGCACAAATCGCCGGCGCGACCAACAATCCCGGGGCCTCGATGAATCGTCGCGCCTTCTCGATCGCTTGATTCAGCTCCGTATCCGAAGGCGTCGCTGTTGCTGCTGCCATCGACGTTACGGCCCTCAACACATCTAGTTCGTCGAACAGAACCTCGAGGTCGCCCGCGACGGCGACGATGGGCGAGACAAACCAACCCTTCTTGTCGACTGCCCCAGCGAACGCTGTCTGCACATCGTGCGCATCCAGTCGCACAGCCGTCAGCAACGCATGCGCCATCGCTGCATGATCGTCCTGCGTCATCCCGACAGTTCCGACGACTCGCCTCCATGTCTCGTATTCACGTGCAGACTTCATGAGCGCCGCGTCGTACCAAAGGAGCTGGAACATCTCGCTCGTGCGTCCCGGACAATCGTTTCCTTCGACAAACTGACCTGGCGCGGCTTGTGGCTGCACCGAAGAAAACGCGCGCGGTGCTGCGTCGCGCGTCGTGGGCACTTCGCTCTCTCTCGCTATGCTTCCCATGCTCGGCGCCGTCGTTGCGGCCAGCGGAATCTGTTCTGACAAACGCGCGGCGACAACAGGCGTCGGGACATGAGACGCTTCAGCTACCACCAATGCTTGCACCGTGGGCGAACTGGTTGGACTTTGCGCAGGCAACGTCACTTGGCCCAATGCAATCGGGGCGGGAGGTGGGCCCGACAAACCATTCGGACCAAACGGCAAAACCCCGTCATCGCGACTACGCACTGGGTTTGGTGAACGTTTCGCAATGTTTGCGCCGACAAACGGCATGGTTGTGCCGCCTGGCTTGACGCCAAAAGGGGCCAGCTTGGTCATCGCCAAGAGCTCGTCTTCATGCACGATGCTCGGCGGAATGGTCTCCACCAGGCTCTCTTCGATCGATTCGGCGACGGGTTCAACGAGCGTCACCGTGACGAGGCCTTCCTCAGCGGGATGTCGCAAGCCAATGCTGCCTCGCCAAACCACGCAACAAATGCTGCGATCCGTGTCGATCCACAATGTGTCCGCGACAAACGTCACATCTTCTCGCTCGCCCGAACCGCGATGAACCACTGCGCGAGGGCTCACGCCGGGCAAGTTCGTTACGAGACGCGGATGCAAGGGATGCAAGTTTTCTAAGACCAACGGTTCGTCAGGACGAAGGCGCGCGACGCGTTGGTCGATGGGTGCCGCTTGGAAGAACTCGAAATCAAATCCTGAAGGAAGCGGATGCTCCATCCAATTTGCTGGCGAGAAGTGTTCGGCGAAAGGTTCGAGGGTTCGTGTTCGTCCGGGCCATGTTGGCGCAATCGGTCCAAATCCTACTGGAGAAAACGTGTCTGCGCGGTTCGTCACGACGGTTTTCAGCGGCTGCAAGTTTGGCACTGATATCAACCCCACCGCATCGGGGAGGGCATCGAAGCGCATACCGACCGGGTTTGTCGTTCCTGGACCTCCCGCTGCGCGGGTCCAATCGAGCGCCATTTTGGTAAAACGAGGTCCCTCGAGCAGCCTGTTGTCCGATGCGCGAAAACCGCGATCGCAAACTACCTCAACACACTTGTCCATCTCGCCCACGGTCATCCGCGTGACGACTGACCGTGCGGGTTGTTTGTCGGGAGCGTACGCATGCCCGACGACCAGGACATCGACATGCCGCTTGTAGGGCACTCGGTCCGTTGGGGCGAACAGTGAGCCTTGGCGGTCGTCGTTGACGAACCGATCGGTCGAATGAATCGGTTCCCACGCTTCTTGAGGCGCGATCTTGGCGTGGCCCGGCTCCAAGACGAACGTGGCCTTGACGATGATTGTTTGCGCAAACGTTTGCGCGCTCGACTGCCACACGAACCCGGCGGCGAGCATCGGACATGACGCGACGACTTCCATGACGAACCAGGGTAGGCCTGGACGTACCCTCGGGGCAAACTGTTTGTTTGTCGAGTTCGCAGGACGAACCAATGCACCGGTGGCAGCGGAGCGAAGGAGAATGTCGATCAGGTATCCAAGGGCATTACCATGCGCGGATGTGATGACGATGCCCGCGTTCGTTCATATTCGTCGAATACATTGCGATAATCGTCGACAGTGTATGGTCCCACGGCTTCGAGCAATGCATGCTGAAGACGCTCCAGCAACGGAGACTGCTCCTTGTTGAGAGCTAGCGGAATCAAACCGGCCTCAGCCGCTCCCTCTAACTCTTCACGATGGTCGGTCGCGACGATCACCTTTT
>JBGAOI010000314.1:0-8144 GCA_044221885.1 Polyangium sp. (in: bacteria) | reverse complement strand
TCTCACGCGATGTCAGCGGCGCAATGTCCGTCTCGCCGCTCCAAACGACAAACGGTTCGGCAAGAAGCGCAGGCGCATCGGCACGCACCGTCGTGGGCAGCAACCGCGCGGGAGCACTGGTCCGGCGCACGAGTTCCTCGGACCAACGAGCGGGGCCTGTCGTACGTGCGCCTTCCCAACGCGTTGTCCCAGTGAGCAAAATGCGCGGATTAAACGCGCCTTCTTCGCCAAACGCCCGAGACGAACGGGGGACAAACGCCACGAGCACAGCGGCGATGAGCAAGACAAACCAGGACAAAACCCGGCGACGCATCAATCGAAATCCTCGACATACCAAACGCCAGCTTCACGCCGTAGTTTGACCTCGTGACCACCAGGCACTTGCACGGTGGCGCGATCTCCGGCCACTTCGATCTCCAAGCCTTCGGGGTTCTCGAGCCCCGTCACGAGTGCGCGCAAATCATTCTCGACAGCGCTGCGTGTGGCGGGCGAAAGCACGCGCATCAGACCTGCGTAGCTGCGACGGGCAAGCACGCGACGCAGCCCCGAAAGAGCTTGCACGGGGCTACGTGCACCCACGGGCAACGCGTCTGCGGAGGAGATCCGAAACCCGTCACGTTCGAGTTCGAGCGTTGCGTCTTCGCCATCGGCAAACCGCACGCGAGCTCGAGCTTTGATCACCGTAGCCGGAGATTCGAGGGCTTTGGCTTGATCGGCGAGTTCTGTTTTCTCGTCGAGAACGATGCGCGTCATTTCTTGCCGCGACAAACTTCGCTGCCCTTGTTCACTGAGCATCGCGTACATGGCGTCGGCGTCTCCGCGAGCTGCCGCTTGCGCGTACGCACGGACGGCATCTTTCGGATCTGGCACGGAAGAACCGCCACAACCCAAGGCACTTGATACGAAGGCGATGAGCCCAACGCCAAACACGAGACGAGACACGGCCGCGAGCCTAGTACAAAATCGACGCGCCGGAAGCGTTGGCCGTGCATGAAGACAAAAGAACTTTCCTCGATTACACGACGACGGATAGGAAGGCCTGCTAAGGAGAGCCGGTCGATGGCCCAACTTCCCATACGCATTGCAGAACTTGCTGACGCTGAGGCTTATGCCGATCACGTCGTCCGGCACGCAGCGGAGAGCGGTCGTGATGGCATGCCCTACTTTGCCCTTGCGCGAGCGGTGGATCGGGCCAACGTCATCGTCGGCGCGTGTGAACGCTGGGACCGACCTCTGACGGAACCACTTTGGGGTCGAACGTTTTTCCTGCTTGACCCGGACAAACGACGTATCGTGGGACACTTGGAACTGCGCGGCGGCCGCGTGCCAGCCGAGATGCATCGCGCCACGTTGGGGATGGGCATCGAACGTGGGTACACGGCTCGAGGTTACGGTGGACGCATGATCACTGCTGCTGCCGAGTGGGCGAGGAAAACGCCAAAACTCTCGTGGATTGATTTAGGTGTCTTCGAAAACAACGAACCGGCTCGAAAACTCTACCGAAAGATGGGGTTTGTCGAATGCGGCGCTCGAACGGATGCCTTCCGAATCGACGACGGCTTGTGCGTAACGGATATTTCGATGTCGCTCAACTTGGATTGAGACGAAACCGCTGCGCGGATCAAGGCGCTGCTGTGCCCGCCAAGTTCGTCTTTACAAACTTTTCTCCACCCCCCGGTGTACGATACACAATCGCCCAGCCTGGTCCTTCTGCGTCAATAGCGGCTTGATCGAGCACGTCGTCGGATGGAGCATCGAGGCATTTCCAAGCGCCCACGGGTAATGCCGCGGCGTCGAGCAATCGGAACTGCGCCGATCCATCGGATCGTTTGGCGAGCAGTCCCAGGTTGTTGCCAAGAGCGGCCAGGTCCATGGCGTATTTCGTCCCCACAAATCGTCTGGCCGGACCAACGGGTTTTCCATTGACGTCGAGCAACACGACGAGCGTGTCGAACGTCAAGGTCCCCGAATGCAAAAGCAATGCATGACCACTGGGTGTTTCAATGAGTTTGACCACGTAATGACTGAACGAAGCGCCCGCGATGTCAACGACCGAGCCGGCGATTCCCGTGGTCGTGAATCGAGCGAATCGTGTCGTTCCCACGCCATCTTCGACAGTGCTCCACGCCGCGGCAAAGCCATTACCGGATTTCGTGATGGACGCAGCAATCGCTTTCGTGGAAATTCCGTCCGCAAATGTAAAAGTTGGACCAGGAATACCGGCTCCGTCGACAAACCGACCGTTCATCTTCATCGGATCGGCCCAAACGACCAAGGAACCACCACTCGATTTGTCACCGGCAATGGCCAAACCCGCTCCCAAGGCCATACCGAGCGTCACGGACGCACCATCAGGCAAATCATCGGCGCCATAACGCTGAAATCGAATCGTATTCGAAGCGGCCGTCACGAGGCCAATCGTGGACCCTTCGGAAGCAACGAGGTCAAAATCGGGATCGAGCCCCACGGCCATTGCGCTTGGTGCACTGCCATCCAGGCCGAACGTGACAAACCCTGGTACGTAACGCCCACCCGCCAAACGCTTGTTGGCTACCGTATCGAGGCGACTGAATGCCGGAGCGTTCGAATTGTCCGGGTACAAATCGACAACAGTCCCAACGAGTGAACTACACGGTGTGTCGGCAACATCGACCACTTCGATGGTCCCAAGGCTTCCCATGCCGCCCAAGTTTCCGCCTTCGCCGCCCATACCGCCCGTGCCTCCGGTGGCATTTCCGCCGTGTCCAGCTTGTCCTGCCGAACCTGACGAAGAAACGGATGAACCTGCACTTCCAAGCGGACGCGGTGACGTTTCATCGCCGCAACCGCCCAAACAAGCGGTCGCGAGGAGGCTACCAAGAAAAGCAACAATGGTTTGGCGTGGGAGTATCATTGCGAAGGGGGGCACGAATAAGAGAGCTGCCACGAATTGACTCCAGCACCTTGGGTTTTGTCCGTGGACGGATTGATGGTGATTTCAAGTTCGAAGTATTCGCCGTGAGCGGTCGGCGATCCTCCAACGGCTGTAAAAACATTGATGGGACAGCCCGCAGGACCCGCCGCGGCACAAATGTGCGTGTCTGGAGCTGGAGTTACCTTGGCTGTACCGAGCAGGGCGAAGGCGGCGGACCCGAGCTCCGTAAGAGATGCCGCCGCGCGTCCGCGCCAAACCACACTCGAATCGAGCGGTGTTGTGGTATTCCACGAAAGGTATTGCCATTGCGGGCGTGTTCCCGGCGGACATTCGGCGTGATAGTTGAGATTCTTGACGACGGGCGAAGCGTTGTAGTTTGGCTTTTCGTAACAAATCGCGCTATCGCCCGACCAGACGCCCCAATTGTTCTTGCACGTGCATTCGTCTTTCCAAATCGGATTGGGTTTGCCGCCATTCATAGGCGTCTTCGGTGGATTGACGAAAACCGTCCGCGTGCCATTGCCGCCGAATTGGGGATTGCAATTGTTGATATTGACGCAGGTGCCCGGAGGAACCGGCACGTTGACCAAACATTCGCTCTTGGGCCTGTCGTTCGGATCACATGCAGGAAACTGCGGGGCATTGCCCGGAAAAACGTAGACGCGCGTATTCGCGGGCAACGTCACCGAACCGCGGTTGCAAACCGGAATCGTGGGCAAACCGTCCTTCGTACAGGCAAACCCGGTCGTGACATCGGGTTTGTTGCATGTCGTATCGAATTCGAGGGAATTCCAGGCCATGCAACAATACGCGGCTCCGCTGGGACACGTCTTGCCATTCGTGCCCGTGGGTACGCAATGCGAATCGAATTGGCAATCGGAAATCGTTCCCGGCGTACACGGGGTTTTCATGCCTTTGTCGACGAAACCCGGAGGATTCAGGGCCAACGCGTCTTCGAGCGAGCCCGTGTAATAAACCGTTTCCACGGTCGGGATGACTTGAAAACCGCCATCGAGCGGCGCATTCTCTTCAAAATCGAGACAATAAGGGTCACACGGATTGTCTTGGCAAGGTCCGGCATCGGACAAACCCAGAATATGAATATCCGTATTGTTCGTCGCCGACGCCATGGGACTATCCCAGCCCACGTGCGCGGAAAATTCGCCTACACACGGCCCCCATTTTCCACCAACACAGGTCTCGTTGCCACTCAAACACGTGAGCACATTGCCATTCGTGCCGACCGTCACGTGGCATTCGCGTTTCGAGCCTTCCACACACGGTCTGGCCGGCTCGATGCCACCATCGCCGCTCGAACTTCCGCTGCTGCTCGATGTGCCCGCATCACCAATGCCATATCCGCGTGGGTCGGGGCCGTCGTCGCCACCACACGAGTGCATGGCAAAACCGACCGTAGAAAGTCCGACAATCGCCGCAAGACCAAACATCATGCGCCATTGCGTTGAACCTGAAGGAGACGAAGGTTTGTCGGAATCGGATTGTACATCATTCATCACGTCAATCTCCCGCCTTACGCGTCGGAACGTTCAAATTCGTCAAAACCTCGCCCGATCCGTCAAAACGCCAAGAATTTGCCACTCATCAATCAAATGCCTTTTCAAGTGGAACGACAATACACGCCACACGCAGGATCGTCTACTCCGAAAATGCACCGTAAATCATAAACGTCAAGGGCTGCCAAGAGACAATTCTCGTTTCATGTTTGTCGCCCAGAGGCGTAAAAAAAGCGCACGACACCAATGACGCAAATGCTGCACGGATTCAAGCTCGAGGCGATATTCTTGCGTCAATGGTTCACCATTAGGCGAAATCAGTTCGCTCATGCAAAAAATGCGTCAATGACTGCGTCCAACACGACGACGGTCGATCGAGCCGACCGCGTCACTGCGCGTTGCGCGAGACGTTACGCCTCGCCAAACTCGAAACGATTACGGAGCGCCCGTTCCGTTTAGGTTCGTCCGCAAAAACTTTTCCCCGCCGCCCGGCGTACGATACACAATGGCCCAGCCTACACCGTCAGCATCAATAGCCGCTTGGTCGTAGAGCTCTTGCGACGGGCCGTCGATGCATTTCCAATCGCCGACCGGATCGCCATTCGCATCCAGAAGACGAAATTCGGTCACGCCATCGGCTCGTTTCGCCAAAAAGCCAAAATTGTTGTTCATGAACGCCAGGTCCATTGCGAATTTCGTTCCCAGATACCGCCGCGCGGACCCTTGCACTTGACCCTGCGCATCCAACATCACGATGAGTGTGTCGTAGGTAAATCCACCAGAATGCAGCAGCAACGCGTATCCAGTTGGAGTTTTCACGAGTTTGACGACGTAATGCTTGGCTGCGTCCCCGGTGAGTTCGACAATTGAACCCACAATGCCCGACTTCGACAAACGGACAAACCGCCCTCGTGCTGCTCCGTTTTCAATGACACTCCAAGCCAGCGCAAATTCATTGGTCCCTGATCGAACCAAAGACGAATCCACGGCCGTGGAAGACATTCCGTTGGCGAAGACGAACGAAGGTGCGGCAACGCCGCTCGAATCAATGAACTGGCCGGTCATCGACGTTTGATTGGCCCAAACGATGAGCGATCCGCCATTGGCATCACCGGCCAACGCCAAACCTGCTCCCGTACCATTTCCCAAATTTAATGGATTGCCCACGGGCGTGTCGTTTGACGTATACCGTTGAAAACGAATCGTGACGACATCGCTCGTGACCAGGCCAATCGTTGTTCCTTCGGATGTCACGAGGTCGAATTCGGGATCGAGGCCCACGGCGGCGGGACTTGGAGCACTCCCGTTGAGACCGAATGTGACAAACCCGCGCGCCCACCTGCCCCCTGCCAACCGCTTGCCATTGACTTGCGTCAAATACCCCAGCGGTGGAGGCACAGAACCGTCCGGGTAAAGCTCGACGGGCATCGCACTGCCCAACGGAGAACATGCCGAATCGGCAACATCCACGATTGGAACATTTCCCAGGCCGCCGGTTGCTCCACTTCCGCCAGATCCCCCTGCCCCACCGATTCCACCGACACCTCCGGCTCCTCCGGAAGCACCTCCAACACCGCCTTCGCCACCAATGCCACTCGACGAGCTCGATGAGTTGCTCGAATTCGACGAGCTGGTTGACGTCGAGGTGCTGGTCGAGCTCGACGAAGACGTCGTTGTCGTTGTCCGCGGGGGCGTGGTTGGATCGTCACTACATCCGACCGCAAGAACGAAGGAAGCACCCACAAGGACGAGCGGAAAAATGGTTTGGCGGATTAGCATCATTGCACAGGCGGGCACGTGTAGGAAATTTGCCAATTGTTGACCTTGGCGCCTTGCTGCAAATTCGAAGTCGGATTCATCGTGATTTCGAGCTCGAGGAATTCGCTGTTGGCCGCGGGCGAACCGCCAAAGGCATTGAAGAGGTTGATGGGACAACCTGCAGGAGCCACCATCGAACAAATGTGGGTATCAGGTGTGGGGGTAACTTTCGCTGTTCCGAGAGCAAAGTAGGATGCTGCGCTGAGTCCACCGCTTGTGGTCGCCACACGAGCTCTCCAGAGCACGCTGGAATCAAGAGGCGTCGTCGTATCCCACGTCAAGTATTGCCATTGCACGCGGGTTCCGGGTGGACAAACACCTTGGTACGTGAGGTTTTTGACGATGGGATTGGCTTGATACACCTGAACGGGTTGGCACGGATTGTTGTTCGAGCCTTTCCAAACGGTCCAATTGTTTTCACAGGTGCATTCTTTCTTGAAGTTCGCGTTGCCCGCGTACTGCCCATTGGATGCTTGAGGCCCATTGACCATGATGGTCCGATTGCCATTGCCGGGCAGATAAGGAGAACAATCAGCGTTTACGCACTTACCCGGCTGCAAGGACTGCGTGAGCGTGTAAACGCAATCGTCCGCGGATTTATCGGGCGTACACGTGGGAAACGAGGGCGCGTTACCACCCCAGATATGCATGGTAATCGTAGAGCCCGACGGAACCGCAACACTTCCACGATTGCATATAGGAACGACTTTTTTCCCGTCGCTCATGACACACGCCAAACCGGCTGTGAAATCAGGCGTAAACACAGGATTCGGAGGCGGTGACTTGCAGCTCACGAACTCGTCCGGGTTCCAAGGCATACAACACTTGGCGTAGGTCGTGCCTTTGTCGACACATTGACGGCCATTGGTTCCATTGGGCAAACAATGCGAATCGAATTCGCAATCGGACGTCGTATTGCAAGGCCAAGTAATACCTTTGTTGACGAATCCCGGAGGTATATTTTGGAGATAATCGTCGAACGACCCGGTATTCCAAACCGTCGTGATGGTGGGAATGACTTGGTATCCAGCGTCGAGGCCCGGCGTTTCCTCGAAATCTTGGCAATACGGATCGCAAGGATTGTTTTGGCAAGGTCCAGCATCCGACAAACCCAAGGCGCGATATTCACCTGGTG
This sequence comes from Polyangium sp. (in: bacteria), assembly GCA_044221885.1. GTDB lineage: Bacteria > Myxococcota_A > Polyangia > Polyangiales > Polyangiaceae > Polyangium. The sequence goes on along the minus strand of JBGAOI010000314.1, from coordinate 763 downwards.
CCCATTCTTCCGACGGCGGCGTTTGCCCAGGTGCTAACATTTGCGATGAAAATTCACCCGTGCACGGACCCCATGTACCACCCACACAGGCGCGTTCGCCGTGCATACAGGTGAGAATGTCACCATTGTTGCCTACAGTCTCGTGACACTCGGCTTTCGTACCATCGACGCAAGGTTTGTTCGGATCGACATTTCCGCCCGTCGTGACGAATCCCCCGGTTGTCGATCCGCCCCCGGTACCATTTCCGATCCCCCGCGGGAGCGCCGCCTCGTCCGCCGTACACGACGCCATCGTCACCACAGCCGAACCAAGTCCCACGATGGCCGCAAGACCTGCAGCGAACCGAATTCGCACGGCCGAATTCTTCTTGGACGAGCGTTTTGCCATCAAACTGGGGCGCAAATCGTTCATGGCGTGAATCTCCGAAGTGGCTGCGAAAAACGTAATACGCGAAATTGCCAAGCAAAAGCGCACGCTCGGAACAATCAGCTCATACCTGAGCCGACCCCCTGCGCTCGCTCGAAACTGACAACAACGGAAAGTATTTATGTTTTGCCAGATGACCGAATCATCGTCCAGCAAGAAATCGCGCTCTCAAGCCATTTTCGACGCCCGGAATGTGGTCATTCGATTTTCCACTATGGTCAACACGGTTACCGCTCAACCGCACCCAACAGCGCCAAAATTCTGTTTCCTGTGGTGGTGATTTCTTCATGCACGGCACGGACGCGAAGTTCCGCCCTATCGAGAAAACGTTCCGCC
>JBGAOI010000313.1:0-8170 GCA_044221885.1 Polyangium sp. (in: bacteria) | reverse complement strand
GGGAAAGTGGAACGGGCAAAGATCTCGTCGCGCGCGTATTGCATGCGCGGAGCAAACGTGTGGGCGGGCCATTCATCGCGGTGAATTGTGCTGCGTTGACCGAAGCGCTGCTCGAGAGCGAATTGTTTGGGCACGTAAAAGGAGCATTCACCGGAGCGACTTCCGACAAACCGGGGTTATTCGAGGCCGCGGCGCATGGGACTTTGTTCCTGGACGAACTTGGGGAAATTCCCGCCGGCATGCAAGCAAAATTGTTGCGAGTTCTACAAGAGCGCGCGATTCGTGCCGTGGGCGGTGTGCGAGAAAAACCCGTGGATGTGCGGGTGATTGCGGCGACGAATCGAGATCTCGAGGCAGAAGTGAGGGCGGGACGATTTCGCGAGGATTTGTATTACCGTGTCAATGTGTTCACGATTGAAGTGCCTCCTTTGCGCGAGCGCGAAGGCGATGTGATTGTCCTGGTGCAACACTTCATCGGTGAGATGTGTGTCAAGTTTGGCAAGATGGTGGCGGGAATTCGCGAAGACGCGTTGCAGCTCTTGCTCGCACATTCGTGGCCGGGCAATGTGCGCGAGTTGTCGAACTGCATTGAGCGAGCCGTTGCGCTGACAGCGAATGAATACATCGAGGTTGACGATTTGCCTCCGAACATCTTACGCGTGCAGCGAGTGTCGGAACCGCCAGCATTGCCGAGCGGTGGAATTTTCTCCGACGAACTCGTGCCGATTACGGAACTCGAAGCGCGTTACATCAAGCACGTCTTGGCGCAGGTTGCGGGTAACAAGACCGAAGCGTCGCGCATTCTGGGAATCGATCGCCGCACGTTGCACCGGAAACTGCAACGTATGGGCGTGCCGGTTACGGATGACGAATGAATGTCCCGGTGGGGCAATTTTGCGGGGCAAGTTGTCACGATCGAATTTCGACGTTGAATGAATGTCCCGGTGGGGTGATTTTGCGGGGCAAGTTGCCACGGTCGAATTTCGACGTTGCTCATTTCCGCCTTGAATTGCCCGGACGATTTCGAGCAATGAGCGCGAAAATAAACAATGCCTCATAAAATCGAGTTCAATTCGCAATTTTTCGACGCTTTTCGAGGATTGGTACGACACGTGCAATGGCTCCCATCAAGAATGAATCGATATCGAGACCCGATATCGACGTGCCTAAAAGGAGTCCACCATGCTGTCACTTCGCTCTTTTGCTCTGGCTTTCGTTGGCGGTCTGTTTGCCGTGGGATGCACCGCTGCCGCTCCGAAGCAGGTGGAAAATGCAGCCGCGTTGCCGCCTCCAGCGGCCGATGGTCATTATCGAGTGCAATTTCCCGATACAGGTCATCACGTGAGCCGGAGTCGCCGATTGGCGACGGGGCCTGCCGAACCCGTGCAATGCCGATTTTCGCCGCACTTTGCGTTCGGTAGTACAGAACCGTTGCCGCAAGACATCATCGAATTGCGAGGTTTTGCCGATTGCCTGAAGAGTGATGCGGCAAGTGACAAACCCATTGAAATCATCGGCCATGCTGATGTTCGTGGTTCGTCCAGCAGAAACATGCGCTTGGCGCTCGCGCGGGCGGAACGTGTGCGCGATATCCTCGTGGAACAAGGTGTCGAACGAGAACGTATGCATGTTCGCAGTGTGGGTGAAAGTGCCGCGCTTGGGTTCTTGAGCGCTTATTCGTACGGATTCGATCGTCGCGTGGATGTGGCATTGATGTACGACCAACGCGAGCCCAGCGACACGAATCGATACGACGTAGCTGCGTGGCGCGAATGAGGCGGGATCATTCCCCATGCATTCAGCGCAAAAGGCACAGGACAAGATTCGATCGAAACGATCGAATCCCGCGAACCTGCGGTATGGCCGGAAATGCACTATGATGTTTCCGCCATGCCGCAGCTCATTCCCCGCGACGAAGCGCTCGCGCGAATCATTGCCGAAGGTGGATCCCCGGTTTGTCTCATGTGTGCGATCCGGGATCATAAAGTAGGCGATACCCACATCATCCATGAAGACGACGAAATGCTCGTCACGCTGCCGCGGTATGTGCGGCGTTGGGGCCACGTGATGGTTATGCCCAAAAGGCATGTCACCTCGTTTTCGGCAATCGACGTCGCCATGTTCACGCGTATGAGCCAATTGTCGTTTTATTGCTCGCGTATGGTCGAACGTGTCCAAAAACCCCGGCGCGTCTACGTCGCATCGACGGGCAGCAGCGCCGGCGAGATCACGCAATCGTCCGAGCATCTGCATGTGCACGTGATTCCTCTCTACGACGTCGACGACAAACCGTCATCGATCTTTAGCTGGGCCGAAGGTGTGTACGTGGCCGAGCGTGACGAATGGCAAGATCTCCGGGCTACGTTTGCCGCAGCATTGGCGATCGAAATGCAGCTCGTTCATGGAGAGTTTGGAAAGACCACCGATGGTTTGTGTTCCAACGGTTCGCCTGCAACATCATAGGCAGCAAGCGACGTGGCGATAGCCTCGAGCGTAGTGGGGCCTGGTTTGTATTTCGGCGAATCGAACGCGAGCGACCGGCGCCACGCATCGAGCAGCGTAGGTTTGTCAGTGCGCGAAGCCCATGTGGAAGCGGCATCGAGTGGCGCGTCCTTGTTGAGGGCGTTGACAAGTGGGCTGTGCAAAAGTGCGCTCACCAGCGCTGCGTTTTCGGCCACGACGGCGCGTTCGTGCGTGGTGCTGATCGACCAGCTCGAGATCATGGATTCATTGCAGACGACGTATTCACGAAAGCGTGAGCCGCCGTCGGGTTTGCGACGTACATGAAAAACCATCGCAATCCGCTCGGGGTGGGCAATGGCTTCGGTGATGGCGACAGCGTTGTTTGCAAGATCGACGAAGGAAAAAACGTTCTTGTCCAAAGGATCAAGTTTGGCCACAAAGGATTCGTCCTTCAAAACGATCCGGATGAGGGTGTGACCATAACTTCGCTCACCCAGAGGGACAGCGGTTGCAAACGGAGTTGGCCATGCGTATCGGCGTTTGGTGAGGCCGGGATGTTCCGACAAAAGCTTCGCTACGTCGCGAGATGCGCTGGTTCCGTTTGACAAACGTGTCAAGATTCGGCTGTAAGGTGAAGGCGCTCCCCGCGTTTTTGCTGTCGCAACGAGCAACGTCTTGGTTTGGCGCAGTCGTTCGACCTGATCGGGTGTCGTCCACGAATACAGCTCTTGCCGGGCAAAATGTTGGTCGGTGATGGCGAGTTTGTCGAGGCGATCCTCTAACGTCAGTGAGCTAGGTGGTGGAGAGGACGCTGTTGACTGCGCTGCAGCAGGGTTTGGCTCGGCAGACTCTGGCGGCGCAGGTGATGGAGCTGGAGCGGACGCAGACGGGGCTTGCGTTGTGAATGTACTCGACGTTTTTGGATGTTGCGATGAGACGTCGCACGATGCCCCGAGGGCCAATGTGCCAAGAAAAACCGCAAGGAACCTCGAAGAACACATTCGTTTGGGTTCATACCATGGCGGGGGCCTGCGTCGAAGCAGAATGCGATTTGATAACGATGACGGTCTTGAAGGATTGACTTTTGCACAGCGGTCTGCGACGAGTGCACAAACGTTTGGCGCAGCGTCGGCACGAACAACGCAGTATGGAGGAGTTATGGGGTTGGCCATTGGCGTAGGAGTTCTTGCGGATCTCATCGTGCACGATGAAGAGGGAGCGCAATGGACACGAGCGAGCATTGCTCGTTTGAACAAGGTGCTGACGAAGAATGGTTTGGCTGAACATAACGAGCCGGAGAAACTGCCGGGTCTGTCAAGACGATCCGTGTCGAGTTATCCCTACAGTTTCTTGCACTATTTGCGACGAGCGTATGCCTGTGTCGTCGAAGGCAAACCGATGCGTACCGGTGAAATAACCGAGCGGGATATGGACTTCGTTCAAGATCTCACGGTCGTCGTGATGGATTCGCATTTGCTCAGCCATTCAGATGCCGAGGGATATTATGTGCCCCAGGATTTTGTCGATCCTTTGTGTGACGATGCGTTGCCCGGATCGTTTGCGGGGTCGATTCCGCGACTCTTGAAAGAGCTCGAGCGTGTCGCGCCGTCTTTGGGAATCAGTGTGGTGAATGGCGAGCTTGCTGCGGGTGAAGCCGACAAACTCGCGCGGGTCGAAGACGACGATGTGCTTTTTCGCGAAAAGATTGTTTGGTTTTCCTTGTTCGAGGCCGCAAAACTCTGCATGAAGCACGGAACGTTGCTCGTATTTCACTGAGACGGTTCGTTCGAAATCGCCGCACGCTCATTCATTTATTTCCCCAAACCTCCGCGACGACGTGCTGGGTACGTGCTAACCTTCGTTGTTATCGCGTGGATCGCTGGCGCGAGGCGGAGCTGGCCATGGACGAAATCATCGAGCGTTACGAATACAAGTATCTGATCCCGAATTCTGTCGTGCCGGCGATTCGTGCTGCGGTGAAAACCACGTCCAAGATTGATCGTTATGCGGGGCCCGATGGCACGTACCTGATTCGGTCATTGTATTTCGATACAGACCATTTCGATCTATTTTGGGCAAATGAACGCGAACAACCGGATCGATTCAAGCTTCGGGCCCGGACATACCCAGGAAAAACCAGCCCCGTTTTCTTGGAGGTCAAACGAAGAGTTTTCGATGTCATCGTGAAATCACGCGCTGCTGTTCCCGCCGATGCGTGGCGCGATGTTCTTGCGGGGAAAGAGGAAGCTCTCGAGCGGCTCGCGCCGCATGTCCGCGCCAATGCCTTGAAGTTTCTCGCACCATATCACCGACACCATATTCGCCCCGTTCTGCTGGTCGAATACGAACGCGAAGCGTACATCAGCGAAGTGGATTCATATGCACGTTTGACGTTTGATCGCAAGATAGCGGTGCAAGAGCAAGATAAGCTGGATTTGGAAGCGATTCCGAATCGATGGCGATTCGTGGATCACAAGGCGCAAACGCGGACCGAAGAACCTGTGTCCGTTTTGGAATTGAAATTCGAGCGACGCCCTCCACGATGGATGGTCTCGTTGGTGCAACGCCTCGACTTGATTCGGTATTCTTTTTCCAAACCGATATCGCCATGCGATAACGTCGAATGAGTTGCACGAGCCGCAACTGCACGAGTTCGCGTTTTTCCTCTATGTTGAGCGCTCGGATCGTGTCTATGTTTCGAGCATCGAGCGCTTGTTGAGCTTGTTTCCCAGCCTTTTCGGCTATGGGGAGAGCACGTTCACGGTATTGCGTGACAAGCTCCTCGGTTGCTCGAACGTCGCGTAATCGCGCACGTACGTCGTTGGTGACGCGATCCACTTCGGCTTCGAACGCGTGTACAGCGGCAGTTTTGGCCGCGTCGGAGGCCGCAATACCGTGGCGATTCGTATCGAAAATGGGAATATCCATGCCGCCTTGAAACGTCCAGCCATAACCGGGCGTCGTTCGGGTCGAGAATTCGTAGCCGACTTCCAAAAATGAAAACCATGGAAATCGTTTGGCGCGTTCCGCATACGCTCGTGCGTCTGTTGCGTCCATACGCGCTGCCGCAACGGCAACTTCTGGACTTCGCCGCAATGCTCGTTCCACGAGGGTCTGTTCGGAAGGCAGTTCAGGCGGTGGCCAGGCGAGCGGCGGTTCGCCCTGTATTTCGATTTTCGCGGTCGAATTGATGTTCACGAGGTCGAGCAATGTTCCGAGTGCTTGTTGCCGTAAGGCCTTTTGCCGTTCGACGTCGGAATCTGTTTCAATAGCCGATAATTGGGCGAGCGTTTCTTCGAGCGACGTGGATTCGCCGCCCGCAACACGAGATTGCAAGTGTTTCGCAATGGATTGACGAGTTTGTGCGATCGCACCTGCTGCGGCAATTTCGGCATCGAGCAATGCGACATCATCGAATGCCCAGCGTACATCGCTTTCGAGCCCCAATTCTTCGGCTCGTGCATTGGCCAGGGCAAGAGCATGTTTGGCGCGCGCTTCAGCAATATCAGCGGCAACTGCCCCGGGCCTATCCGGGAAAAACCGCAATGCCGTACGGACTTGAGGAAGATTGTTGATCACGTCGTTCAGACGTACCTGCGAAACGCGCAATTCTGGATTCTTGACACGATCCGCGGCGGCCACATTGGCTTCTGCCGCGGCTGCCGCTGCTTGTAATGCGAGAAGGCGCGAACTGTTTTTCTTGGCCATCTCGATCGCGAGATCGATCGTCAGCGTCATTGGCCCGGAAAGTTCGACGTTTGGATGTGGTTTGTCGTGGCTCCGATTCTCGGGCGACGTTGGGAGGGCGTTTGGACCCTTTTGTCCAAGACTGTCACGGTAGATCGCAATCGCGCGTTCGGAACTGGTTGGTGGCAACGTTGCAGCACAGCCCGAAGTGGCAAAAAAGAACACAATGCTCAATCGAGGCAAAGCATTTTTTAGCGCATCCACGGGAGTTCCTCGAAGAGAGGGGCACCGCCACCCGTATCGAAAACGACCATGAGTTTGTCGGGTGAAAGCGATTGCGTAATGCCTTCCGGCTTGAGTCCCGGGAATTTTTTGACGAGTGCCGGCGTGAGGTTGCCTGCTTGGGGATTGTCGATACGCCACAAGGCACCGGCATCTCCGTCTGCGGTCGAAGGCGTTGAAGTCAGCGCGAGTTTGCCGTCGGCAAGAAATACCAAATCCGAAATCCCGCCAGGCGTAGTTTTTCCTTCCACATCGACATCAACGCGCAGGTAGGCCCATAGCGATGCATCCGCCTGAGCCAATGGTTTGCCCTCGAAGAGTGCGGTGGGCGAACCAATTTTCCAAATCATTGCCCGCCCATCGGCATCGAGCGGTGCTTTTAGTCCCAGGTAAAGAGCACCCTGCCGCGTCGTCAATCCTTCGATATCCAGGTTTCGCGTGCCGTTTGGCAAGCCAAGCGCGGTCGCTTTGCCCGTATCGGCGTCGAGCAATTCTGCAAGGTGAGCTTCGCCGTCCACGCGATATCCGGAACTTTCTTTGCGTAAACGCAAGAGCGCCGTACGCGCGGACTTTCGTTTGCCCTTTTTGCTGTAGCTTTGAGACGAGAGCAGGTAGATTTCGTCCGCGTCTCCTGTGGCAATGGCTTCAACATCGGCCAATTCTTCGACGCCTCGCACGAGTATGGGTTCGGGCTGCAATTCCCCATTTTTGGACATTGAAAAAAGCCACGGAGATCCTTCGTCGCCGTCGCGACCCGTATCATCACTGACAAGGAGATAGCGACTGTCTTGTTGTTGGGCGATGATACCCGAAGGTTCGAATCGTGTGCGACGAGCCAGCGACGCGGGCAATTGCATGGGCAATGGGGTAGCGGGAGCTTGCGCAGCGGCGCTTGTTTTCGGCGCTGGCGTGACAGGAACGACGGAGGGCTCGAACACGACATCGAAAGCTTGGCCGGGGACGACGTTCACAGGATGTGCCAATTCTACCGTAACTTCACGGCCCCACATGGGCAATCGAGGCGTAACCCAGCATCGAGCCGGTAGTTCGGTGACGAGGGGTCCGAGAACGACTGTTTTACCGCGCAATGCACTGCTGGATTGTCCGCGAATCCAGAGTTTGGCCGGGTCACCTTCGCGAATGCCCAACGCAATGCGCTCCGGAACGCAGGCCACAACACGTCCTCCTGTGTTTACAAGGCGAACGATGGCATCTCCAGGAGCTGCAACTTCTCCGGGCTGTTTATCGATGGCTGCGACTCGTCCCCGCTGGGTTGCCCGAAGCACATGACCCGCACGGCGTTGTTTCAATCGTTCGAGGTTACGTTCGAGGACTCGAATGTCGGCGTCGAATTTTCCTTCGATTTCCGTATTGCCGTTGCTGATTTGTTCGCGTCGATCTTTGGCGGCTTTGATTTGCTTTGCGAGGAGCTGCAACGTTTTGGGTTTTTCGGTGGCTACTGCCGCGACACTTGCCCGTTGCAAATCAAGGCGCGCATAATCGTCGTAAATGGCCTGATGCTCATCCAGTAAGTGTTTTACGCGTAAAACTTCACCCTCGAGCGCCTTGGCTTGCGCGCTTGCACGACGTTGATCCTCGCGTTGCAAGGCTTGTTCTCGCTCGAGCGATTCGAGATCCACCTCGAGGCGTCGGGTGAGGAGAGCTTGTTCGGCGCGCATTGCCGCTTCGAGCCTTACCTTTTCAGCTTCAGCGACAGCGATTTCCGTATCAATGGCCG